>JAUIED010000213.1 GCA_030428905.1 Gammaproteobacteria bacterium | reverse complement strand
CAGTTGTACAGCGCGCTGCCGTGGGGATCGGCCAGCACCACGCGTGGTGCGTCTTGCTGCTCTTTGAGGTAGCGCGAGATGCCTGCGATGGTACCTCCGGTGCCTACGGCGCAGGTGAAGGCGTCAATCTTGCCGTTGGTTTGTGCCCAGATCTCCGGACCGGTGGACTCGTAGTGGGCCAGGGCGTTCGCTGTGTTGTCGAATTGATTGGCCCAAACGCCGCCCTCCAACCACTCTGCGTAGCGGCCGGCTTGCTTCTGATAGTTCATCTCATCGGCGTAAGGCACGGTGGGAACCTCGCGCACTTCCGCGCCCAGAGTCTTCAGCAAGGCAACTTTTTCTTTTGACTGGTTGTCGGGCATATAAATGACGGTGCTGTAGCCGCGGGCATTGCAAACGTGCACCAGACCAATGCCGGTGTTGCCAGCGGTTCCTTCCACCACGGTACCGCCGGGCTGGAGAGCGCCACTCTTTTCATGCTCGCGCACCATCCAAAGCGCGGCGCGATCCTTCACGCTGCCACCGGGATTGAGGAACTCGGCTTTGCCGAGAATCTCGCAGCCTGTTTCTTCGGAGAGGCTTTGGATGCGGATGAGGGGCGTGTTGCCGACGGTTGCTTCGAAACCAGCGAGAGTGTTCATCAGCTGATTGTACTGCAGGTAGTCAGCCGACCCAATGCACGTCAATATACGTCGCACGTAACAGGGAATGTGGTAAATGAACGATAGTGTGGAGCGATTGCTGGCGCGCGCGCGACGGGAAGTGGATGAAGGCTTGCTTTCAGCTGCGCAGATTGCGCTCGCCAAAGACGGCGAGGTGAAGCTCCTGAAGAACTTCGGCGCTGCGCGGGCAGATTCACTGTTCTGCATCTTCTCCGCGACCAAGGGAATCACCTCCGCTGCAGCCTGGTTGCTGTTTCAGGAAGGCCTGCTGCAGGAAGAAACCCCGGTGGCCGAGTTGATCCCTGAGTTTGCTGCCAACGGCAAAGACCAGGTCACAGTCGGGCAGCTGTTCACCCATACGGCCGGGTTCCCCCACGCGCCGTTTCGCCCCACCGATTGGCTTGATCGCGAACGGCGGCTGGGCCGGTTCGCGCAGTGGCGACTGAGTTGGGCGCCCGGCAGCCGTTATGAATACCATCCCACAGCGTCGATGTGGGTGATTGCTGAGCTGATCGAACGAGTGAGCGGCGAGACCTACACGGACTTCGTGCGGCAGCATGTGACCTCGCCACTCGGCCTTTCCAATCTGATCGTTGGCCTGCACGGCGAGGAGGACAACGCCCGGGCGCTGGATTGCGAATTCGTCGGCGAGGCGCTCACCGCTGCAGACTACGAGGCCATGGGCATGGCGGCGCCGCCGGAAACCGAGGTGAACGAGGAGACCATCCTGCGCTTCAACGATGCTGATGTGCGTGCGGTGGGTGTGCCCGGCGGTGGTGGTTTTGCCAACGCCGCCGATCTTGCCATGTTCTACCAGGCGCTTTTACACGGTGGGCTCTGGGGCAACAGGCTGTGGCATGACGACGCCCTCGCCTCAGCCCGTCGGGTGCGCACGGGCAGTCTGAAGGACCCGTACTTCGGCCAGCTCGCCAACCGCGGCCTCGGCATCATCATTGCCGGCGATAATAAACGCAGCTTCCGCGGCTTCGGCAAGACCAACTCGCCGGAGACCTTCGGCCATAACGGCGCCGGTGGGCAGCTCGCCTGGGTAGATCCCGCCACCGGGGTCTCGCTGGCTTACCTCACCAACGGCCACGATCGAAACGAAGTGCGCCAGGCCCGCCGCGGCGTGGCCATCGGCAGCCTGGCCGCGGTCGCCGAGGTTTGATTGGCAGCTTGATCTACACTCGTCGCATGCGCGCCATTTTCATCCTCTGCTGTCTCGCCGTTCTGCCTGCGCATGCTGCCTGGCACGAGCGCGAAGCGGCGATCATGGGCACGCGTGTGCACGTGGACCTGTGGCTCGAGGACTTCGAGGCCGCGGCGGCGCTGCTGGACGCTGCCATGATTGAGATGCATCGGGTGGATGCGGCGTTCAGCCCGTACAAGCCGAGCAGCGAGCTGTCGCAGCTCAACCTGCGTGCAGCGGCAACCTGGGTGCCGGTGAGCGATGAGCTGTTCGAGCTGCTGGGCAAGGCGCGGCAGGTGTCGGTTTGGTCGGGCGGCGCCTTCGATATCACCTACGCTTCGGTCGGGCGCTACTACGACTTCCGCAAAGGCAAGGTGCCTGATGCGCAGGAGCGCGCTGCGGTGGAGGCAATCGACTACCGACACGTGGAGCTCGATGCGTCGCGTCGGGCCGTGCGTTTCGCACACCCGCAGACCTATATCGATCTCGGCGGCATCGCCAAAGGCCATGCCGTGGACCGCGTGGCGGCGATACTCATTGCTGGTGGGGTTGAGCACGGCAGCGTCAGCGCCGGCGGCGACAGCCGTATTATCGGCGACCGTCGCGGTAAGCCCTGGCACATCGGCGTGCAGGACCCGCGTCAGGACGGCGTCATGGTAGCCATCCTGCCGCTGGAAGATACGGCGGTTTCCACCTCCGGAGACTATGAGCGCTTCTTTGAGGCCGACGGCGTGCGCTACCACCACATCATTGACCCCGGCACGGGTGACAGTGCCCGTGGCGCCATGGGTGTGACGGTGCTTGGCGCCGACGCCACCCTCACCGACGCCCTGTCCACGACCCTGTTCGTGCTCGGCGTGGAGGCGGGGCTGGCGCTTGCCAACCGCCTCGATGGCATCGATGCGATCATCATCGATGCTGAAGGCCGTATGCACCTCAGCGACGACCTGGCGGACCTCAAGGGCCGCTGACGGGCGCATCTGTGAAAGTGTGACCTCCGCCACGCTTTCACATCCCACCTACAAGTAACGTTCTCCCTGTCCGCACGTGCCGACGAGGATTGTCAGCGGCGACGGGCCGGTGTCAAAAGGACTGACGCCGAGCGCGCACGATGCGCACGAACAGTGGTCGCCGGTAGTTCGGGAAATCCAGCAGGAAGGGACGCTGGCTTGAACGGAATTCGGGCGGGTGAAAGGCAACGGGACGTCACGCAGTAGTCTTCACCCGGGTTTCTTTGACGGCGCACTGTTTGCCTGACGCGGGTTGTCGTGTAGTTAGCAAGGAGATCAGCGTGCGCAGATTTGTGCAGATCGTCATTTTCATCGTGCTCGCGGCACCCACCGCCGTGTATGCGGTAGCAACGCAGGCCGAAGCACCGGACTTTACCCTCGAGAGCCTGGATGGTGGCAACTTGCGCCTGGAGGAGTACAGGGGCCAGGTGGTACTCATCAATTTCTGGGCGAGCTGGTGCGGACCCTGCCGGCAGGAAATGCCCATCCTCGACCGCCTGCACCAGCGCTATGAAGACACCGGCTTTTCCGTGCTGGGTGTGAATGTAGAAGAAGACAGTGCTCCGGCGCGCAAGGTGGTGGAGAAGACCAACGTCACCTTCCCTGTGCTGCTGGACACCAAACAGATCGTCAGCAAGCTCTACGAGCTCAAGGCCATGCCGAGCACGGTGGTGGTGGATCGCGACGGCAACGTGCGCTACGTGCACAAAGGATACAAACCAGGCGATGAACACAAGTATGTGGAAGTCGTCAAAGCGCTGATCAGGGAATAGGTCGCACGAACATGCAAAGGATCGCAATCAAAGGGCTCGTCATGGCGCTGCTATGCGCAGCGGGCCTCACCAGCGCCGATACGCTGGATCAGGACATGGAATCGCTGAAAAAGGAACTCGCCACGCTCAAGCGCGATCTGGTGATCCTTGAAGAAGACCTTCTGTTTCCCGCGTCTTCGCAGGTGTCCGTGTTCCTCTCCATGGACGTTGGCGAATTTTTTCAGCTCGACTCCGTGACCCTGAAACTCAACGACAAAGAGGTCACCCACTACCTGTACACCGAACGACAGACAGATGCGCTGTTTCGCGGCGGCGTGCAGAAGCTGTTTGTCGGCAACGTCAAACAGGGCACCAACGAGTTTACCGCCTTCTTCGTCGGCCGCGGCCCCGAAGGGCGCGACTTTCGGCGGGCTACCACCATAGAGTTCGAAAAGGCGTTCGAACCGACCTTCGTCGAGCTCTCCATCTCCGATTCCGAGGCGAGCTATCAGCCGGAGTTTCGCGCCAAGGTCGTCGAGTGACACATGAAGTGGTTGTTGTGTGAGCTGATCCTGAGCTGCATGGCCAGCGCCACACCGATGACGCTGGACGAGCTCACCTATCGCACCGTTCTGTTCGATTACTACCAGGAGCGTTATGACGACGCGCTGGTCAACACATTGGTGGCCGAGGCGCAGGGGCGCACCGGCGAGAATGACAGCCGGTTCACGCTCGCGCGAGGCAGTTTTGCGTTCAAGGACGGCATGTATGGGTACGCGCGCGAAACCTTCGATTCGGTTGCGCCGGAAGAGCTGACCACACAGGACCGGTTGCGGCTCGCGTTTCACCTGGCGCGCGTGCATCACCAGCGAGAAGACTGGTCATCACTGTCGCGGGAGCTTTCTGTCATCTCTGGGTTGGAAAGCCAGCTGCAACAGCCGCTCACACACCCCGAGGTGAACTTCATGCGGGTGGAACTGGCCCTCGCGCAGCAGGATACGGCTGCCGCGCGCAGCTTCATCGCCACGCTGCCCCAGACCGATCCCCTGTACGCATACGCCATGTACAACCTGGCGGTGCTCGAGCGGGCATTGGGTGACGAAGAAGCCGCGGTACGTACCTTCGAGCAGCTCGTGGCGCTCGATGCCCGTGCTGAGGACAGTTTCGACCTCGTGCAGCGGGCACGGCTGGCGCTTGCGTTCATGGCGCGCAAGCGCGGTGCGCTGGCGGACGCCGAAGGCATCATCAAGGATCTACCCGGTGAGGGGCGCTACCGCGATGTGGCGCTCGCCTCGTACGGTAACCTGGCCATGCGTGAGGAGCGCAACGAGCTGGCAGCGCGTATCTGGCTGACCCTGCAGCAGGATGGCGGCTGGACCTCCAGCGCCGCGGCTGCACGACTAGGATTTCCCATGAGCCTGGAAGCGCTGGCTGAGCCGCACACGGTGCTCACCCACTACCAGACGGCAGAACATGGCTTCGAGCAACGCCTTGCGGCATTGCAGAGCCTGGTGAGCCGAACGGTGGAGCCCGGCTGGGTGCAGGGGCTGGCCGGTGCCTACGCGGCAACGGAGCGGGACAGTGAAGAAGACGAAGATCTGCTGGCAGCGTTTCTCAGCCGCTGGGAAACCGAGATTGGCCACCGGGAGTGGGTGGAGTGGCTCGCCGACGAGCGCGCACACAAGCTGCTGACCCAGTGGCGCGAACTGGACGGTATGAAATCCTATCTGAGCGACCTGCCGGGCACCCTGGAAGGATTTGCAGAGGTTGCGCAAGAACAGCGTCGGCGCGCGGGCGCAGCCCGTGACATGCTGCGCAATGACGGGCTGCTGGCCCGCCGGGCCGAGCTTGAAGCGCGCATCGGCGCGCTGGTACTGCGGCTCGACCTGCTCGACCAACAGACGGATCAACGAGGCCGGGATTGGTACCTGGCGCTCGCCGACGCAGACGAGCAGGCACTTCTCGAGCGCCTCTGGGAGCTGCAGGATGGATTCGCCCAACATGCGCAAACGAGCCGTTGGCAAGTTCGTGTGCAGCGGTTACTGGGCATTGTCTACTACACCCTGGAGAACGACTTCGCCGCCCGTCGCTGGGCTCTGACGCGGCGTGCGCAGGCGTTGGAGTCGGCGCTGCTGGAAGCCGATCAGCGCATTGCCCGGGTTGAAGCCGCCGAATCACACTTCACCGCCGGCGCAGGCGCCAGCTTTGAAAGTTATGCGCAACGCGCGCTGCATATCGTTGCCCAGGTGGATGAAGCGCTGCAGCAACGCGAGCAAGCGCTTGCGGGGCTGCTGCGAGACCGCCTGAACGATGAGACCAAGCGCACGGAGCAGTATCTGTTCGTCACGCGCGTCGCCATTGCGCGCGCCACCGACCGTCTTGCCGTGCATACCATCGACGGCGGAGACTCGTGATGCGGTTTGTTGCCACCACTGTCGTTGCCTGCCTGATCGCGGCGTGCAGTAGCGCACCGCGGCCGGCGGACTATCGTCCGCGCGGCGTCAACATCGCTGAGGTGCTGGCGGATCTGCCTGAACTCTCCCTGCCAGCACAGAGCGCTCCGCGCAAACCCACCCGCGCTGAGGTGATGGCGGCGTACAACCGAGTGTACGGCCGCTTGAGTGAACCGCGTGAGAACCATGCCATCGGCAAGCGGCTCGCAGACCTGGAGATGGCCCAGGGCGAGGACCGCGACATCGAAGGACAACCGCAACCCTACAACGATGCCATCGCCCGTTACGAAAGCCTTCTGGAGGCGCCCGACGGTGTGGCGTTGGATCAGATCCTCTATCAGCTCGCGCGCGCCTACGATCTCAGCCAGGCAGCGGATGCAAGCCTCGCCATGCTCGACCGGCTGATTAGCGAGTACCCACTCAGCGCCTATGTGCCGGAAGCACGTTTTCGCAGGGCGGAGATGCATTTCTCCGCAGGCCGCTTTGCTCAGGCGACCACCGATTACGAAGCGGTTGTGGCAGTTGGCGATGAAACTCCGTATCTCAAAAATGCCCGCTACATGCTCGGCTGGTCGCAGTTCAAGCAGTCCAATCTGGAAGACGGCCTGGCTGCGTTCTTCGCCGTGATCGACGATGTGCTG
>JAUIED010000212.1 GCA_030428905.1 Gammaproteobacteria bacterium | reverse complement strand
GATATTTCTCCATTGAGTTTAAGTAGCCGGTGAGCTGCCCCGTATTGGCGCAATCCGGCAACAGCTCGGATAGAAAGGCGTTCCACGTCACCAAGTTCATTCTTCGGTTCCTTGCCCGAACAAACGCTCCTCCAATCGATCGCCAAGGTCGGCGATGTGCTGATCGAAGAAATGTGAGTACCGCTTTGTCATTGCTGCTGATTTGTGTCCAAGAACTTCCATCAGCTCGCGCTGCGTAGCGCCTGCCATCGCCAGATGAGAGGCTGCCAGGTGGCGCAAGTCGTGAAAACGAAGGTCATCCAGCTTCGCCTTGGCGCGGACGTCACCCCACGCCTTGCGGTAGTAGAACGGCGCGTGCCCAGTTCGATTATGAAAGACAAAGTCCTCGCCTCCGATGTCAGTGATAGTCCGCGCTTGCCTCAGATTGCGAAGAACCTCTTTCGCGTGCCCGCGGATGGGCACCGGCCGGTGCGTGCCGTTCTTGGTGTTAGTCAGTCGAGCAACCCCTCGTTCCAGGTCTATGTCCTTCCAACGGAGCCTTACGAGCTCGCCAGCTCGAGCCCCGCTGAGCATGGCGCAGACCGTGAATGCGTACATGCAGGGCTCTTCTGACGCTTTGCATGCCTTCAACAGCCGTTTCTGCTCTTCTGGGGTCATCAGGCGGTCGCGTTCCACTTCACCAGGGAGGCGGCGAATTCTGGCGACGTTCTCTTTGATCCAGTCCCATTGCTGGGCTTCGGTAAGAACTGCGCTGATAGCGCTCATCCGCCGGTTTACTGTGGCCGGTGCGATCCGTTCACCCTGGCGAGACCCAAGGGTGCGCAGTTGGTCTCGGGCGTCGACAAAGTCTGAGCGACGCAGGTTGGTCAGACGCTTCTTGCCCAATAGGACGCCCTGGCGGTTCTGAGCCTCCTCCACCCACCAACGCAAGGTGGACTTCTGGTATTTCGTTACAGAGCGGTCTGGGTCGTTGGAGTAGCGCTCCACGGCGTCCGCAAGCGTATACCTGGATGGCTGGTCAAACGCTTCGCCATCCTCAATGCGCGCTTCCATGCCTGCCGCCCACTGTTCGGCTCTGCGCCTACTGCCGAAGGTTTTTGTCAATGAAGGGTGCCCGGACTTGCGGACAATCGCTGTAAATCGGCCGTTCCGTTCGCGGATGGTTGGCATGGCTGTTCAACGGTAGCAACGCATAAGAGGCTACCACAGCGATTCACACTGTGCCAAAAGTGTGCCAGACTGGCTCTGCAGGTGTTTTGCAGAGCGCTAAGTCCTTGATTTTATTGGAGGCTGGGGTCGGAATCGAACCGGCGTACACGGAGTTGCAGTCCGCTGCATGACCACTCTGCCACCCAGCCAGAGAGCGGCGCATTCTACCGACCGCATCCTGCCTTTGGAAGCGCGGTCAGTCCGAGCTGCTGTCTTCCACGCCGGCCTGCAAGGCCGGCCAGGCCGCGTGCAGGTACAACCACATCGACCAGAACGTCAGAACGGCTGCCAGATAGAGCAAGCCATAGCCAAGTTGCACCCAGAGCTGTTCCAACCCTGGTGGATTGGCAAGGAGAACGACGATAGCCACCATTTGCAGCGTCGTTTTGAGCTTGCCGAGCCAGCCCACGGCGACGATGCCGCGGCGGTTCATCTCGGCCATCCATTCCCTGAGTGCGCTGATGACGATCTCTCGGCCGATGATGACGAGGCTTGGAATGGTCAGCCAGATATCCGCGTGGTGTCCGACGATGAGCACCAGGGCGGTGGCGACGATGATCTTGTCTGCCACAGGGTCGAGAAACGCGCCGAACGGCGTGGTCTGGTCCAGACGCCGGGCGAGGTAACCATCGAGCCAGTCGGTGAACGCCGCCAGTGCAAACAGGCTTGCCGTGGCGAGATACCGGTCCTCCCATGGCGACAGATACAGGAGCGCGAAGAACGGCACCAGCAGTATCCGCGACAGAGTGAGGATGTTCGGTAGATTCATGGCGGCAGTGTAGCGGCTGAGGCGTTATTCAGCATGCAGCGCATCGTAAATCTCTTGTGCAAGCTTGTTGTTGATACCCGGAACCTTGCGGATTTCTTCCAGGCTCGCGCCCTTCAGGGTGCGTATCCCACCGAAATGCGTCAGCAATTCCCTCCGGCGTTTTGGGCCAACCCCCGGAATGGACTCAAGCTCGGTTTGCTGGCGTTTTTTTGCCCGCCGCTGCCGGTGACCGGTGATGGCGAAACGGTGCGCCTCGTCGCGAATGTGCTGCAGGAGATGCGTGGCGTCCCCCCCCGCCGGTAGCCGCACTTCCTCATCGCCCAGAAAGAACTTCTCCAGCCCCGGCTTACGTGTGGGGCCTTTGGCGATGCCGAGCAACACTACATCGTCGACCTGCAGATCCTCCAGAACGCGCTGCGCGCGGTTGAGCTGGCCGATACCTCCATCGATGATCAGAACATCCGGCATCGTGCCCTCACCTTGCTTCAGGCGCGTGTAGCGCCGCCGCAGCGCCTGCTCCATGGCAGCAAAGTCATCGCCGCCGGTGATGTCTTCGATGTTGAAACGGCGGTAGTCCGACTTCAGCGGCCCGTTGGTATCAAACACCACGCACGACGCCACGGTCCCCTCGCCCATGGTGTGGCTGATGTCGAAGCACTCCAGCCGCTCGGGCATGACATCCAGCCCCAGCCCCTCCTGCAGGGCAACGAAGCGCGCAAACACATTGCGCTTGTCAGCCAGATAGGCGTTGAGGTTGTAGCGTGCGTTCTCCAACGCCATGGTCTGCCAGCGAGCACGCTGTCCGCGCACATCGTTCACCACCTGAACGCGTCGCTCGCCGCGTTCACTAAGTGTGCGCGCGAGCAGCTCCGCCTCCGGCAGTGCCTCGCTGGTGATCACCCGTCTGGGCACTTCGCGTTCGCGCCCGGCGAGGTAGTACTGGGATACGAACGCTTCCAGCACCTCAGCAGTCTCCAGGCCCAGCTCGTTCTTGGGGAACCATGTGCGGCTGCCGAGCAATCGTCCCTGGCGGATGAACATGGCTTGCACACAATGCACGCCGCTCGTGCTCGCTGCCGCAAACACATCCACATCGCCCTCTTCTGCGTGTACGTACTGCTGCTCCTGAACGCGGCGCAGGCGAGCGATCTGGTCGCGAAAACGGGCGGCGCGTTCATAATCCTGCGCGTCTGCGGCGGTTGTCATCTGCTCCTTGTACGCATCGAGCACGGCCTGGCTCTTGCCTTCCAGGAACATCGTCGCGAAGCGCACGTCTTCCGCGTAGGTCTCGGCGTCGACGAGATCCACGCATGGTCCGCTGCAGCGCTGAATCTGATACTGCAGACAAGGTCTCGAACGATTCTTGTAGAACGTGTCGTCGCACTGGCGTATGCGAAAGAGCTTCTGCAGGATGTTCAGGCTCTCACGCACTGCTCCGGCGGATGGGTACGGGCCGAAATACTGACCGGTCTTGCGCTTGGCACCGCGATGAAAAGTCAGGCGCGGAAAGTCGCTGTGATCAGTGAGGTAGATATAGGGATAGGATTTGTCGTCTCGCAGGACCACATTGTAGGGTGGTCGCTCACTCTTGATCAGGCTCTGCTCGAGCAGAAGCGCTTCTGTTTCCGAGGCGGTGACGGTGACTTCGATGGCCTGAATGCGAGCTACCAACGCCATGGTTTTGGCCGTGAGACCGCTGGCGCGGAAGTAGCTGCCTACACGGGATCGGAGGTTGCGGGCTTTGCCGACGTACAGCACCTCGCCGTCGTTGCCCAGCATGCGGTACACACCCGGTTTGCGGGTGAGTGTGGCGAGAAAGGCCTCGGCATCGAACGGGACGGTTTCCGGCATGCGCGCACTATAGCGGCTGCCGGAATCTATGTCGTTGCGTCGCGAACGCGGTTCAGCACGTGCACCAGCATCTCCAAGGTCAGGCGACCAGTATTCACATTCTGCCGGCTGGGGTGATAGCTGGCGTAGAGCCAGGTGCTGTCGTCCACCTCCTCCGCCGCTGCGTGAGCAAACCGCGCCGTGGGCAGGCCGAGGGCATTGCGCATGGACTGGTAGGCGACAGTGCCAAGACACAACACGGTTCTCGGCGTGCGCCGCCGCGGCGGCAGAAAGGCATCAAGCTCCTGTGCGAGCCAGCTTGCGCAAGTGCGCAGCTCCGCTGTGTTCGGCCGATTCTCCGGCGGCAGGCACTTCACCACATTGGTGATCCGGGCGCCGACGAGGCGCGCGGCATGCGGGTCGCTGCTGGTTGCCCAGCCGGCCTGGTACAGCGCTTCGAACAGCGTTCGACCAGAGGCGTCACCAACGAACGCGCGGCCGGTGCGGTTTGCGCCGTGCAGTCCGGGTGCGAGCCCGACGATGAGCAGACGTGGTCTGGTACTTCCCCAGCTGCCCACGGGTGCGTTGTGGTGTTCTGGATAGTGCTCGCGCAACGCTTGCAGGTGCTTGGCCAGGCGGGGACAGCGCCTGCATTGGTCGAGTCGTTCAAGCATCAGCCAAGTACAGGGCCTGCATCAGGACGTTGCCTGCAACGGTACGTTATCCGGATCGAGCACGCCATGGCGCACCGCCATGAGGGCCATTTCCACATCGCTTGATACGTTCAGCTTCTCGAAGATGCGGTAACGATAGCTGTTCACAGTTTTGGGAGACAGATGCAGATTACCGGAAATCTCGTGCACCTTGTGACAGTTGACCACCATCATCATGATCTGCATCTCCCGGTTGGACAAACTCCCGAACGGGTTCGGATCGGCGTCCTGGAAGCTGCTGAAAGCCAGTGCCTGCGCAACGTCTGAACTCACGTAGCGTTGTCCGAAGAAGACTTTTCGCACGCAGTTGATCAGCTCCCGCGTGTCTGATGATTTGGTAAGAAAACCGGTGGCGCCGATACGCAGCATTTGCTCTGGAAACGGCCCGTCCGCCCGGTTGGATAGCGCTATGACGCGCGTATCGCGCTCCAGCCGAAGTATGCGCCGTGTCGCCTCCATGCCGCCGATGCCCGGCACGAACAGGCTCAAGATGACCACGTTGGGCGAGTGCTCCCTGCACATCGCCACCGCTTCTTCGCCGGAATGGGCTTCCCCAACCACGGAGATACCCTTTTCTTCGGAAAGCACGCGTCCCACCGCGCCCATTACCAGACGGTTATCGTCTGCAAGAAGTACTCGAATCATCCTGTCTCGCTCCCAGACTTGTCCTGACAGATGTCTGGGAATTTATGCCTGGCGACCGAGGTGCTCAACGCGCGCACGGTGAATTCGCGCGCATTTCCACGACATCTCCATATTACGATGTAATCGTGATATCAGCCGGAGCGCGATCTCAGCCGGAAAAAGCCTGCAATCCAGTCTGTGCGCGGCCAAGGATCAGGGCGTGGATATCGTGCGTTCCCTCGTAGGTGTTCACCGTTTCCAGATTCATGACATGGCGGATCACGTGATACTCATCCGCGATGCCGTTTCCACCGTGCATGTCACGGGCCACACGAGCGATGTCCAGCGCCTTGCCACAGTTGTTACGCTTGAGCATGGATATGTTTTCTACGGCCAGGCGACCTTCATCCAACAGTCGACCCGCGCGCAGACAAGCCTGCAGGCCGAGGCTGATTTCCGTCTGCATGTCGGCGAGTTTTTTCTGCACGAGCTGTGTGGCGGCCAGGGGCCGACCGAACTGCGTGCGCTCGAGCGTGTAGCTGCGCGCGGCATGCCAGCAGAATTCAGCGGCGCCCAGCGCACCCCAGCTGATGCCGTAGCGCGCACGATTCAGGCAGCCGAACGGTCCAGCAAGGCCTTTCACGTTCGGCAACAGGTTGTCTTCGGGTACGAACACATCTTCGAGCACGATCTGGCCGGTGATGGATGCGCGCAGACTCATCTTGCCTTCGATTTTCGGCGTGGAAAAACCGTCGTACGCACGCTCTACCACGAAGCCGCGAATATCACCGTCGAGCTTCGCCCAGACCACCGCCAGGTCGGCGATGGGTGAGTTGGTGATCCACATTTTCGCCCCGTTGAGAACGAAGCCTCCATCCACACGTTCAGCGCGGGTCACCATGGAACCTGGATCTGAGCCATGATCAGGCTCGGTGAGGCCAAAACAGCCAACCCACTCTCCAGTGGCGAGCTTCGGAAGATAGCGCTCACGCTGCTCTTCAGTGCCGTAGGCGTGGATGGGGTGCATCACCAGAGAAGACTGCACGCTCATGGCACTGCGGTAGCCTGAATCCACGCGCTCCACCTCGCGGGCCATCAGCCCGTAGGCCACGTAGTTGACGGCGGCGCAGCCATACTTTTCTGGAAGCGTTGCGCCGAGGAGCCCCAGCGCGCCCATCTCATTCATGATCTCGCGGTCGAAGTGCTCGTGCCGGTTGGCTTCGAGTACTCTGGGCATGAGCTGTTCCTGGGCGTAGTCACGGGTGCTGCTCATGATGAGGCGCTCTTCCTCGGTCAACTGCTCGTCCAGCAGCAGAGGGTCTTGCCAGTTAAAAGGGGCTCTATCGCTTGCCATGATTCGACTCGTTCGGGGCTGACGGCGGCGCAGTCTACCTGCTAGCAGGTGCAGCCGTCACCGTACGGGGTAGAAACACGCTGAACGCCGTGCCGGTCTCAGGGGAGGTGCGCACGTCGATATGCCCCTCCAGCGCATCGACGAGGCGGAACACCAGGTGCAGGCCGATGCCCTGGTGGTCGCCACCCTTGGTGCTGGATTTGGGCTCCCAGAGGGTTTGCAGTACCTGAGCTG
>JAUIED010000211.1 GCA_030428905.1 Gammaproteobacteria bacterium | reverse complement strand
GCTTCAACCCCTCGCGAGGCTGAAACTCGCCGACTGCGCTCCGGCGATACGTCCGAAGACCACCGCATTGGCAATGGAGTTTCCGCCGCCGATGTAACGCTCACCCAGCACGTCGCCAGTGGTCTCTCCAGCAGCGAACAGCCCCGGAATGATCTCGTTGGCCGCGTTGTGTACCCGCGCGCTGGTGTCGATGCGAAGGCCGGTGGAGGTCAGGCAGACGATTGCCGGGAAAATCTCCACCGCATAGAACGGCGCTGTCGTAACCAGCCTCATCTGATCGTGCGGTTTGAAGAAAGCTCGGTCTGCACCGTTTTGCACGTCGCGGTTGTATTCCGCCACCGTCGCCCGCAACGATCCAGGACGAATTCCGCACTCTCGCTCCAGCACATCCAGCGAGTCAGCCCGCAGTACTTTGCCCGACTTAACCTGCGCTAGCAGCTCATCGCGCACCCAGTTGAGCGAGATGGCGCCAGCGGCAAACGCATCCGCATAGCGCGGGTCAGGTTCCGCGGCCTCAAGCGCTTCGTGATCGAACACCGCAAAGCACGAGCCGCCGGTCTGCCCCTGGACGACGCCTGACATCACCGCATATTCCGCCGTCTCGTTCACGAACCGACGGCCCTCCCGATTGACGTACATCAGCCAGCCAGGCACGTACACCTCAAGCTCCTTGCGGAAGTTCGGCGTGGTCAGCAGCAGGCCGCGGTTGTGACCGACGATCTCCGCTCCGGCCTGCTCGCCGAGCATCAGACCGTCGCCAATACAATGTGTGCTGCCGATGTACCAGGCCTTGTCGTCCTGCTGCGCAGCTTCTGGGTAGTAGCGATGCAGGAGATAAGGATTCGCTCCGAAACCACCCGTGGCGATGACGACGGCCCCGGCGTTGACCACCTCGTCATCAAGACGTACACCGCACACCGCACCGCCGCTGACCTCCAGACTGGTGACACGCGTGGCGAGCACTACGTCGATATCCCGCCGGCTCACCTCCCGGTCCAGCACCTCGGCGATCTCCGCACCCTGTCCCGCGGCGGCGTGCCCTCGCGGCACGTTCTCCACACCAGATGCATACAAAAGGTCTGGCGGGAACTGCACACCCATGCCAACCAGCCACTCGAGCCCCGGCCCGGCCTGAGTGCACAGCGTGCGTGCAAGTGCTGCATTCACCCGGTACTGGTTGAGCGTCATGTAGTACTGAAACATGGCTTCAGCGGTATCGCTGATGCCCCTTGCGCGTTGCACGCTGGTATCCGCAGCGTAGTAGACGCCGCCCGACAGCGACGTGGATCCGCCGAGCCGGGTGTCTGCCTCCAGCAGCGCCACCCGGGCGCCGGCGTCTGCGGCCTCGATGGCGGCCGCCATGCCGGCACCGCCGCCTCCAACCACGATCACATCGTACGCATGCATGATTGTGCCCCCTCTAAAAATCCCCAACCGGCAACAGCTTAGCCGCGAACGCCTCATCACGGCCACAGCGCGGTCGGTTGGCTTCAGCGGAGTGCTGACGCTAGCATGTCTTCAGCACCGCTCGGGGGAGAGTGTCGTGACCATTCCTGAACAGTTCACCGCAAATGCCGTTGCCGCCGCATCGGAAGGCGTAGCCACGCCCTACCGGGATTTCGTGACCTGCGGCGAACCGTATCGATCCCTGGTGCGCAACAACCCCTGGATGCGCCCGCCCAGCACTAAGGAGGCGCTGGTCTGGGGAGAAGGCTGCTACTACGACACTACCGTGGCCCGCAAACATCCTCAGTGGAAAGGCAAGGATCTGCCCGCCCCTACCAAGGATCTTCACCGATTGCGCTCGGATTTCCACTTGTGGGGCTACTGCCTGATTGAGGACGCAACCTCTGCAGATCAAACTGAACGTCTGCGTGAACGGGTTACCCAGCAGGCCGCCGCGGAGCGAGCACTCGGCATTGCCTACCTCATGGAAGCGCAGCAACACGTGTGGGCGCTCGTCAACAAAGGTGAGGTGTTCGTGCGCTGCATGACGCACGAGCCGGACGCGGTACAAGCCGGACCGCTCATCGAGCAACTGCTCGACGAAGCCCTGGGTCCCGGCTGGCACCATCTGAGCTTCATCTCCAATGTCTCCTATCCCGGCTGCCATCCTCAAGGCATGCACCAGGATCAGGCGCTTGCCGCGCCTTACCATTTTCTGGAAGCCCCAATTCTCGTGAATACCGTCTACATTCTGCAGGATGTAGACGAGGTGAACGGCGGCACGCTCATCGTTCCCGGTTCACACCGGCTGTACTGCGAGGGCCGCGGAACGTTTGGTGAGCTGCCACGACCGGTCAATCTGGAAGCCCCCGCAGGTACGATCATGCTGATGGATGGTCGAGTACTGCACGGTGGCGCCGTCAACCGATCAGACAATCTGCGCTACATTCTCACCAATTCAGTTGTCCGGCCGTTCATCCGTCAGCAGGAATCGTTTCATCTGACGATCCGCCCGGACATCCTCAAGTCTGCCAGCGACAAGTTCCTGTGGCGCTGCGGCTTTCAGGCCACGGCAAGCCGCAGCATGGTGGAAGGCTTTGGATACTTCGGCAATGGAGCATTGGGCAACACCGATGGTTCTATCGTACATGCACGGATCGCCATGGACGAAGGCAGCTACGCCTGGGTAGGAGAACTTTCTCCGGAAGCCATCGACGGTTATCCGCCGGAGGATCGGCTCACGCTGGCGCAGTTGCAGGAGCGTCATGAGACACGGCGATCGCACGCGCGGGAGTTGATGCGTGGGATCACCGCACGCTGAACTGGCTGAGTACAGGCGGTGCCAACCTGTCAGCGCCTGCTGATGGCCTGCAATGCTGCAATATTCTCCAGATCCCGGTTATCCGCCTCCCGGGTGCTCGTGCCATAGGCAGGGTTCGCCGAGAGTTTGACGATCACCGTCTCCCGCGCCGGATCGACATAGATAAACTGGTTGTACACGCCGATGGCGCTATAGTCCGACCCCTCGCCCGCCGGCAGCCACCACTGAAAGCCATAGCCAGGGCCGAAGACGTGGTCCGCAACAATCGGGCCGCCAGGCTGCACGTGAGGCGCATCAGCTCTCACAGAATCGCGCACGTAGTCTTCCGGCACGATCTGCCGCCCCTGCCATACACCGCCGTTCCTGTAGAGCTCCCCGAACTTAGCGTAATCCCGAGCGGTCATCAGCAACCCGGCATACGCCAGCTCCCGTCCGTGTCCGTCGGTGAGCCAGTGGCCCTCGGACTCCATGCCCAGCGGCGTATACAGCTTCTCTTGCAGATAATCGGTAAGGGACTTACCCGTAGCACCAGCAACCAGCATGGCCAGCGCCTGCGTGTCCGCCGATTTGTAAACACACAGCGTGCCGGGTTCCCGCTCGCGCTGTAGTCCTTGCATGAACTGGTCCACCGAGCCACCGGGGCCGGATGCCTCGCTCAGACGAGATATCTCGGCGGAGTGATCGCTGTAGTCCTCGTTCCAGCGAACACCCGACGACATCTGCAGCACATCTTTTATCCGCACGCCAGCGTAAGCACTACCTTCGAGCTCCGGCGCATATTGGCTTATCGGATCAGCGAGGCTTCTGATGCGGCCGTCTCCCAGCGCGATGCCCACGAGCATCGACACAATGCTCTTCGCCACAGACATGGATATCCACTGCACCTCACGCCCCCCGGTCAGCCAGTACTGCTCGAAGCACACGCGGCCCTGCCGGAGTACCAGTAGCGCTGAGGTGTGCGTGGCGCCGAGCAGCGCATGCACGTTTCTGGTCTCCCCCTCAAACTCGAAGGTGTTCGGCAACAACTCCGGAGGGCCGGCTGGGAAATCGAAAGGTACGGCGGCCGGCGTTATCGATGTCACGGGCAGCAGGTGCTTGGCCTGGGCAAAGAACTCGTACTGAGGTGATCCTGAGAACAGCGCCGCCTGATCAGCAGCGTCGGGTGTGTTGTCCGCCATGTTGGAATCCTGATTTGTTAATCACTTTCAACCTGTGTAATCCTTCTCGGCGCACGCGCTAGCGCGGACTCGAACCGCCGCCTCGCTGCAGCTGTCAGGCACGGCAACAGCACGGCAAAATGATGCCGGATGCCCCGCTCCTGATCCTCCCAGCGAATCTCTTGCAGGCGTTCAAACTCCCGCAGGTAGTCCATCCAGTAGCGGCTGACAATCCAGATGGATCTGGTGAGTGTGTCCATGTCGTCCGTTGCTGCTTTGAGAAACAGGCCTTCCGACACCATCCGTTGCATCAACGCACGAAGCTCATCGAAATCCGCCGCCAGCTCTGCCTGGCGGCCGCCATCTGCGACCAGAAGTTCGTCACCTTCCCGCAGGAGAAACCGGTTGTTCCAGGTAATCTCCATAGCGAACAGCAAATGCTCCACATAGTCGTCTGCAACATCACCGCAGCGTGGTCGCCTCCTACGCTCCCTGGCAGCGCGCCGGGCATCGTCACGCAGGCGCGTGGCAAGGTCGTGTTTGGTTGGAAAGTGGTAGCTCAGATTGCCTTTTGAGATACCGACAGCGGTGGCGATGTCGTGCAATGACGTAGCTGCATAGCCTTTCGAGTTGAAGAGCTCGCGGCCGGCTTCGAGGATTCTGTCTGCGGTAGAGAGTTTATTGCTCATGCGCCATTCTAACCCGATTAGGTCGATCAGCCTAATTGACACGCGATGTCTCGCGGCGCATTATTAGGACGTTCGTCCTATTCGGCGTGATGCAACACATGAACGACACCTCCACACACATCATCATCGTCGGAGGCGGCACAGCCGGTTCGGTTCTCGCTGCACGCCTGACGGAAAACCCGGCAATCCGGGTCACGCTGCTGGAGGCCGGCCCCGACGACTCGGTATACGACAGCGCCGTGCTGAATCCGGCGCGCGCACCGGAAGCGTGGCTTGGTGCAACGTCTGTGGCCATGACCCTCATGGCCAACGGCAACGGCGCAATTCCCATGCTTCAGGGGCGCATGCTGGGCGGTACATCCGCCGTAAATGGCCTGGCAACTTTGCGCGGGCTTCCCGAGGACTACGACGGCTGGGCCGCGGCCGGCCTTTCCGGCTGGGGCTGGCAGGATGTGGTGGAAACCTTCAAAACCGCCGAGACCGACCAGGACTATCCCGACTCGCCGCTGCATGGCAATCGAGGCCCATTACCCGTGCGGCGATGGCGGCGCGAGGAAATGGGCCGGGCGCAACTCGCTTTTCTCGACGGTATGGCCGAGTGCGGCGAACCGACCGTCGCCGACATCAACGACCGCAGTCAGTTGCCTGGCGTGGGTGTATTTCCGGTGACCATCGATGCGTCAGGCCGCCGGGTGACGACCAGCCTCGCTTACCTGACAGACTATATCCGGCACCGAGACAACCTGCGCATCCGCACCGGTGCCGAAGTGCGCGGTATCACCCTCGATGGCACCCGCGCTACAGGCGTTGTTCTCGCGGACGGCGAGGCTATGGAGGCAGACGAGATCATTCTCACAGCCGGCGCTCTGTGGACACCGATTCTGCTGATGCGATCCGGCATCGGACCGGCAAAGCATCTCGCAGACCACGGCATTCACACCATCGTCGATCTGCCTGTGGGGGAGACGATGAGCGACCACATCGGCCCGGGGATTCGCTACAAACACCACGGCCCACGCGGCGGCACCGCCGGTCCCGCGCAGAGCCTCTACATCGGCGCCTCGGACGGCACAAACATCGACTACCACCTGTTCCCCATTGCTCCACCGCTGACCGACGGCCCTACCGAGTTTGTCATGGCCGCTTTTCTGCTCCGCTCATCCGGCCTTGGTAGTGTCCGACTGCCAGAGAATCAAAGCGACGGCCCCGTCGTAACCGCACCACCGCTGCCGAAGGACGGCCTCGTACGTTTGCGCCATGCATTCAACCGCCTGGCCGCCTGGGAGCGCTCCCCTTCTGCTACGGCGGCAGCCTGCCTACAGGTCGATGACCTTGACCTGACGTCGGCTGACGCAGTGCGCACCGCGCTGAACCGGTACACGGTGAGCTACGGACACATGACCAGCACCTGTCCCATGGGCACCGTACTGGACGCAGACTGCCGGGTGCAGGGCATGCAGGGGCTGCGTGTGGCCGACGCTTCCGCTATGCCCGCCATCCCTTCGGGCAACACGTATCTCGGCTGCGTGATGATCGCCGAGCGGGTGGCGCAAAAAATGTCTGCAGAGTTTGCAGGCAACTGATGGATACGGGCTTCGCAGCCCCTTTCGCAACGACTAGAGGAAACAAACATGGATCTACAGATCAGCGGCAAGAAAGCGATCATGGCCGGCGGCAGTGCCGGCATGGGAAGAGCCACAGCAGAGCGGCTGGCAGAAGCCGGCACGGAACTGTTCATTACAGCGAGGCGGGAGGAGCGCCTTAGGAAGGCGGCAGCTGAAATCTCGGAGAAGCACGGCGTGCCGGTGACGCCGGTGGTGGCCGACTCGTCCACGGAGGAAGGCCGGCGCGCGCTGTTCGCTGCCTGCCCGGACCCGGACATCCTCGTCATCACCATCAAACCGCCAGCTCCGAACGGCGACTTTCTCACCGTCACCCCTGACATGTGGCGGGCGTCTGTGGAAACCGCACTGATCGGCCCCATCGAGTTGATGCGTCACTACATTCCACACATGCGCGATCAGGGATGGGGACGCATCGTCAACATCGCAACGTTTTCAGCAAAGAACCCGATGATCTGGCGGCTCATGTCCGGGCCCGCCCGCTCCGCACTGATCAACTATACGG
>JAUIED010000210.1 GCA_030428905.1 Gammaproteobacteria bacterium | reverse complement strand
CCGGGCTCGGGCTCAACAGGCTGAGCCTCGGCATACAGGACTTCGACCCGGACGTGCAGCGTGCCGTCAACCGCCTGCAGAGCGAGGAGGATACAGCCGCGGTCATGCAAGCCGCTCGCGCGAACGGCTTCGGCTCCATCAGCGTGGACCTCATCTACGGGCTGCCGCTGCAGACTCCGGAGCGCTTCCGTGCCACCCTGGAGCGGGTTGTACGCCTGGCCCCCGACCGGCTGTCCATCTACAGCTATGCGCACCTGCCGCAGCGCTTCAAAACCCAGCGCCAGATTCGCGACGCCGACGTGCCGGGCCCAGACACCAAGCTCGCGCTGCTCACCACAGCCATCGACACGCTCACGGAGGCAGGTTACGCCTACATCGGCATGGATCATTTCGCCCGCCCCGGAGATCCACTTACCCGCGCCCAGGCGAACGGCACCCTGCACCGCAACTTCCAGGGCTACACCACCCACGGCCAGTGCGATCTGATCGGCATGGGTGTGAGCGCCATCAGCGCCGTAAACGGCGTGTATTGCCAGAACGCCAAGACGCTGGACGCCTACAATGCCTGCGTGGACGCAGGCACGCTGCCCATCGAGCGCGGTATCGTTCTGAGCGCCGAGGACGTCATCGTGCGCGACGCCATTCAAACGCTCATGTGCAGCTTCGAGCTCGATATCGCCGGCTTTGAGGCGCGCCATGGCGTTCAATTCCAGGAATACTTCGCAGATGCCCTGGCGCAGCTTGCCGGAATGGCTGCCGACGGCCTGGTCACGGTCACCCCGCAGGCTATCCGCGTCACCGGCAAAGGCCGATTCCTGATCCGCAACATCTGCATGTGCTTCGACCGATACCTACCTGCGACCAGCGAACGACGCTTCTCGCGCGCCATCTGAACGCGTAACCTGCCCCCAAGTACCAGACTGGGGCATCGATATGGCATGGCAGACACGCCTTGAACTCGCCGCTGCGAGCAATGACATCGCCGGCGCAGAAGCGGTGCTCGACCAGGTGCAGGGCACTGCCTATCGCGATCTGCGCGGCCGTGACAATCTACCGTTTCAGGCGTTGGTTACCGCCTGCACCGATCGCCCTGCCCTGCTTGCGGCCATCGCAGATGTTGGCCTCTACCTCGTATGCCGGCGCACCATCAAGCCCGGCACGCCAAAAGCTGTGGCGCTGTTCCCCATGCTGGCGCACCCCGAGCGCGGCCACGACGCCAGCGACGCGCACTGGCGCGACCAGCACGCACCGCTGGCGCTCGAACACCATCCTCATATGACCGCCTACGATCAGCTGAGCGTGGTGCACCGCTTCTCAGGCCCCGAGATCGATGGATTTGCCCTGTGCGGATTCCAGTCGGTGGAGGATCTGCGCGAGCGCTTCTACGTCAGCGACGAAGGGGTGCGCATCATCGGCGCGGACGTCGCCAAATTTGCCGACGTGAAGCGCTCGCCCAACCGGTTGATCGCCACGCCCTTGAGCTCGGCACCCTGAGGCACCGCATGGCTTGCCGCGAGCAGCCGCTCGCGGGTACATTTCAGGGCAGTCTGCACGCATTGGAGCCAACCATTGAGCCTTGAAGCCTTTCGAAAAGAAACCCGCGAGTGGCTGGAAGCCAGCTGCCCGCAGAGCATGCGCAACAAGTCTGTGCACTTTGAGGAAGCGCACGAGGTCTACAGCACGGACGATGCGAAGCTCTGGCTCGAACGCGCAGCCGCCCGCGGCTACACCGCCCCCACCTGGGAGACGAAGTACGGCGGCGCAGGCCTCGACCGCGAGCACGCGCAGGTTCTGGCGGAAGAGATGGCAGCCATCAAAGCGTTGCCGCCCGCCACAGGTATGGGCTTCGTGATGATCGGCCCAACGCTTCTGGAGTTCGGCACCGAAGAGCAGAAGCTGCGCCACCTGCCGCGCATCACCAGCGGCGAGGTGGTGTGGTGTCAAGGCTACAGCGAGCCAGGCGCAGGATCGGACCTGGCGAGCCTGCGCACGCGCGCCGAGCTCAAGGGCGACCACTTCGTGCTCAACGGCCAGAAAATATGGACCACCGGCGCCACCCATGCGGACTGGATGTTTGCGCTGGTGCGCACTGATCCTGACGCGCCCAAGCATCAGGGCATCAGCTTCGTGCTGCTCGACATGCACCAGGAAGGGGTGACGGTGAAGCCCATTGCGCTGATCTCCGGCTCCTCACCGTTCTGCGAGACGTTCTTTGACAACGCCATCGCGCTGAAAGAAGACCTCGTCGGCGAGCTGAACCAGGGTTGGACCGTGGGCAAGCGTTTGCTGCAGTACGAACGCTCCGGCGCCACCCGTGCGGCCGGATCATCGAAGAAGAAAAAGCCCAGCAAGCCGGCAGCACCGAAGGCACCGCCGCTGGCCCGCCTGGCCAAACAGTACGCCGGCGAATCCAACGGCCGTATCAACGACACCGCTCTACGGCGCGAGGTTCTCGATCAGACCATACAGGAGCGGGCCATGGCGCTCACTGCCCGGCGCGTGGTGGAAGAGCAGAAGGAGGCGGGCGCGCCAGGCGCTGCCACTTCCATCTTCAAATACGTGGGTTCGACCCTCGCGAAGGACGGCGCAGAACTCGCCGCGCGGTTACGCGGCACCCAGGGCCTCGGCTGGGCCGGCCCCGGATTCAATGAAGATGAGCTGGACAGCAGCCGCGCTTTTCTGCGCGACCGCGCGGTGACGATCTACGGCGGAACCAACGAGGTGCAGCTCAACATCATCGCCAAGCGCGTGCTGGGGTTACCCGACGGCTGAAGCCAAACGCTTGAGCAGCGCCCGGGTGTCTGCACGCTCTTGAGGCGAGCGGCAGAACTCCGTGGGCGCGAAGTCTGTAGCACCCGCCTCAGCCAATTCGGCAACGCGCGCCTCAACCTCAGCGGCGCTGCCGACAATGGCCACATCCGCAGGTCCATCCGCGCCCTCACGTTCGAACATCGCCCGATAAGACGGTAGCTGACCGTACATCTTCAACCCTTGACCTACAGCGGCACGTACCTCGTCGGGCCGATCCGTTACGCACACCGGCAGCGAGGCGAGGATGCGCGGCGCCGGCCGGTTGGCGCGATCCGCCGCCTCGCGAATGCGCGGCGCGATGTGCTCGCGGATGGTCTTGGGACCCACCCACGCAAGGGTGGTGCCATCGGCCAGCCGGCCCGTCACGGCAAGCGCCTGCGGGCCCAGCGCTGCCACAAGTACCGGCACCTGCACCGCCGGCTTCTGAAAGAACTGCACATCGGCAGAGAGCGTGTCGCCCTGGGCCTGCGCTGCCCCCTCTCTCAGCAGCGGCATGAGCACGGAAAGGTATTCCTTGAGATGACGAATGGGCTTGTCGAAGCCGATGCCGAGCTGCGCCATCATCGGCGCATGGGACAGGCCAATGCCCAGCGTGAGGCGGCCAGCAGCGTTGGCAGCCGTCTGCGCCTGGCCCGCCAGAACGGCCGGATGCCGCGGAAAAGTCGGCACGATGGCGGTGCCCAACTCGATGTCGGGTAACTGCGCGCCCACCAAAGCCAACACGGTGATGGCGTCGAAACCGCCTGTGGGGTGCTCAGCGATCCAGTAATGCGCAAACCCATCGTCTGCCGCCTGGCGCGCATGGTCTATCACCGCCGCCACCGAGGCTTTCTGCACGAGTCCCGTGCCGTTGATTCCGACGCGCATGGCTAGCACCCTGTTAACACACAGGGTGCTAGCTTCTCGCCAAGGATGGCGAAGCGCAAATCAATCGCGTAAGTGATTGATTTGTCGTCGGGTCCCGCAGCACACGGAGGTGCTGTGGGTGAAAGGTGATTCGCAAGAATCACCTTTCAATAGGCTATTGACCCCACCCTTTTTCGTAATCGGCGCTGAACGCCGGCCCCCGCACCCGCAGGCTGCGGATCTTCCAGACACCATCCACCTTCGCATACCGCTCGTGGTAGCGAGCCGCCTGCCATTTCGCCTGCTTGCCGTCAGGCGCATCGGCATCCCGAAACGTGAACGGCCCGAGAAAGTACCAGGTGCCCTCCGCCGTATCTTCGTCGTGCACCGTGATGCGCGGATTCATGGTCATGTGCTGGGAGAACGACATCATGTCGCGAAACCGGCTGAACAGCGTCTTAAGCTCCCCGTGCCCTTCAGCCCGGCCGATCCCGCGCCCTTCCCACACGCAATCCTCGGTGAAAATCGTGACTATGCGCTCCGGATCGTGGTCGTCATCGCAGATCTCACAGTACAGCGCTTTGAGCTGCTTGATCGCTTCCAGGTCTTCCATGCGCTGCACCCGCACCGCCAGTTGTTCGAGATCCATCGCCTCTCCTGTCACTCCGGCACACCTTCGCCAAATACGTTTATAGCCTTGTTGTACGGCGCTTCACCCGCCACATCGTAGCCGGAGCGGGCGGGCGCCTCATCCCGCCAGAGAATCTCTGCCTGAGGATGGGGCAAGTGCGCTCGTACCTGCGTCACCTGCTCCGTCGAAAGCTCAGCAGCCGCTGCGCGCAGCCGTTCCAGGCAGTACACCCGGTAGCGGGATACCGGCAATCGCTGGTAAGCACAACCCTGCACCACCATATCGAAGTGGCTCTCGCCTTTCGCAAAGGCTGCTGCGTTGTGTGCGAGCTGCTCGAGGTGCGTCTCGGCCACCTCGCGAAGCAGCGGTGCCGCGCATTCCGGCACCGCTGTCACGAACTCTACCGGCGGCGCCGACGCCTGAGCGTTCCACATTCGCGCCAACCACTCCCACACTGCTGGTGCCTCGTTGCGCATGATCTCAGCCGGTGTCGGGTCCTGACCAAAGTGCCGCAGCATCGGCCCCATGAGCCCGAAATCTGCGATGCTGGGCGCCTGCCCCAGTAGGTAGGGGCGCTCCGCGAGCATCTGTGTCATGCCAGCCAGCGCCGCCCGATAGCCGGCCTCTACATGCGGCTGAGTGGCCGCCGTGACACCGTCGTTGACGACGAATCCGCGGTGCTGGCGCCGAGCGATGTGCCTGCGCTTGAGGAACCGCGGTGCCCTCACATGCCCGGCAACTTCATCTACCAGAACACGCGACAGCAACGCCCGATCGTGCTCGTAGCTCCAGCGATAGTGCATGGCGGCACGCCAAAGCCACTCATCAGCATAGTCTTCGATGAGCATCGCAACAAAGCGCACCACGGGGTCCTGCGGCAACACCGCCGGTTCCGGAAACTCTTGCTCCAGGGCGAGGATGATCGGCGTACTGTCCGACATCCAGCGGCCATCATCCCGCAGCACCATCGGCACCTGGATCGCACCGGTGTGCGCGCGTATCTCGCGCGCATCGGCATAGGGCGACGCCATCTCGTAGGCGATGCCTTTGTATCGCAGGTACGTCTCGAGCTTGCCCGTGTAATAGGAGACGGAGACTCCGTAGACTTTCATCGGCCTTGCAACTCGGATTAGATCGCGTCAATCCTACTGCACTCAGCGTCCGTCTGCTGTCCCGCCGACGACCGTCCATCGCCCACAGGCGGCGTATACTGGGCCCGATCGCGAGCGTCTACAGGAATTCGGCATGTCGAACGCAGCCATCGTCATTCGCCTGGTGCTTCTATCGGCGATCTTCCCGCTGCTCATCTTCCCTGTAGCCGGTCGTTGGGACTGGATGATGGGATGGGCTGTAGCGCTCGTCATGGCTGCAACCACAATCGCCAGCCGGCTGCTGCTGCTGAAGAAAGACCCCGATCTGCTGCAGGAGCGGGCTCGCTCCTTTTCTGCGGAAGATGCCGAACCCTGGGACAAAGTACTGGCGCCGGCCATGGCAATCTCACCGCTGCTGGTGATTGTGACCGCCAGCCTTGATGAACGGTTTCGATGGTCGTCCGAGGTCAGCCCAGCACTTCAACTCACGGGGCTTGCACTACTCATCGCTGGTCTCGCCTTTGGCACCTGGGCAATGCTCGCCAACCACTACTTCTCCGGCGTGGTACGCATCCAGACGGATCGTGACCATCGCGTGGTAAGCACCGGTCCCTACGCCATCGTGCGACACCCCGGCTACAGCGGCACTGTGGTTGCCTGCATAGGGCTTGCCCTGGCGCTGTCCTCCTGGTGGGCGCTGGTTCCTGCGGCCCTGGCAATTGCCGTCACCATCGTGCGCACGTCGCTGGAAGATAGGACTCTCAACCAGGCGCTACCCGGCTACGCGGAGTATGCGAACAACACGCGTTACCGGCTGGTGCCCGGCTTGTGGTAGCCGGCACCCTGATCGCATACTGGTGGCCCCATCTTTCTGGTCTGGAGCAGCTATGGCGCAGTTTCTCGCAGTCTACACAGGCACCCCGGAGGCACGAGCCGCATCCGGATGGGAAGCGCTGCCCGCAGAGGAGATAAGGGCGCGGGAAGCCAAGGGCATGGCGGACTGGGGCGCCTGGATGGAGCGAAACGCACACCGTATCGTCCTCGCAGGCGGCCCACTCGGCCGAACGAAGCGTGCCTCGGCCGCAGGAATCGACGACGTTCGCAACAACCTCGTTGGCTTTGTCGTCATTGAAGCCGAGGATCATGCCCAAGCAGCAGCGCTGTTTGCGGACCACCCACACTTCTCCATCTTCCCAGGTGACGGGGTTGAAATTATGGAGTGCTTACCGGTACCGACCCGCTAACAGGCTGGCGCACCTATCACGCCATTGCGCTGTAGTCCGGCGTCTCTCCACACTCGAGCAGCGACTTGAGCCCTGATAGCACGAGCGGCCAGCCATCGCGCACCATGTCCCGCATGCGGCTACCGTCTGCGAACTCGTGATG
>JAUIED010000209.1 GCA_030428905.1 Gammaproteobacteria bacterium | reverse complement strand
GTGACCGAGGGCGAGGCTGGCCACAACCACGAAGTATACGGAGGTCGAGATCGCCCGCATGGCGTCGATCAGCGGCAGGCAGCGGGTCACCAGCAGCAGGAACCCGCCGGCAAGCGCGGCGATGGCGATGGGGATGATGCCGAGTGCGGCGACGACGATGACAGTCATCAGAATGCCCAGCGCCAGGGGGGCGCGGCTGGTGGTCGGCAGCTCCACGCCTCCGTCGAGCACCAGAAACTCGCTGTTCTCGCGCAGCGCCGCGATCTGCTCCCGGCGACCCTGCACGAGCAGCACATCGCCGTTCTGCAGGATGACGTCCTGAATCTCTTCGCTGGCCCGCCAGATGTCCTTGCCCGCCCGATGCAGGGCCAGTACGACGAGCTGATAGCGGTCGAGAAAGCGCGTAAAGGAAAGGTTGGCGCGGTCCAGCGTGGAGCCCTGCACCACGGCGATTTCGGCCAACATCTGACTTTCGGCCTGCAGGGGATGTTCTTCGTCCACCCGCGTTTCGCCGGAAAACAGATCGGCTTTCAGCGCGTCTTCGAACGATTTGAGGCGCACCGGCGTATCGCGCACCCGCAACCGGTCGCCGGCGCGCAGCTCCACATCCGGCAGCGGCAGGATGAACGTGCCGCCGCGGCGGATACGCACTACCTTCATCTCGCCATCGGTCATGGCGATGGCGTCGCCGAGCTTTTTGCCGATGACAGGCGAGTCGGCGCGGATCTGCAGGCGCGCTTCAAAGAGCCGTGGCGAGGCGCTGGAAAAGCCGATATCCCGCGGCGGCAGCAGGCGCGGTGCGATTAGCCACAGGTAGAGTATGGCTACCCCTGCACCAATGGCCGCAGGTGCCGCGAAGTCGAACATGCCGATGCGCGGCAGGCCGAGGTCTGCTGCAACGCTCACCACCAGCAGGTTCGTAGAGGTGCCGATGGTCGTGGCCATGCCGCCAACCAGCGTGGCGAATCCCATGGGCATGAGGATGCCTGCCGGTGAGCGATTGGTGCGGATGCACACGCTCACAAGGATGGGCAGCAGCAGCACGACGATGGGTGTGTTGTTGACGAAAGCCGAGAGCAGAGCACCGACGAAGAGCGTCGCCAGGAGCGATAGGAATGGAGCAGAGTTCCAGGACCTGGCGAGCACCCGCCCCACAGGTTCGAGGGCCCCGGTCTTTACCAGACCCTGCCCAAGCACCATCAGCGCACATACGGCAATCAGTGCTTCGTGGCCGAACCCCGCAAAGAAGCTGACGGGCTCCAGACCCGGATAGGGGAACAACGCAGCACCCAGGGCGAGTATTGCCAGCAGGCCGAGGCTGGAAAACTCCAATGGGATGTACGGCCGGGTGAAGGCCCACAGTGCCAACACCGTGAGCGCCATGGAGGCAATCGCGTGACCGTCGGGCAAATCCGGCATGGTGGCGTGCGCTGCTCGTGCTAGTGCCGGGCACTAGAGTACGAGCTTGGCTACCTCGTCGAAGTGCTTCACGAAGGTGATGTTCAGCCCGGCGGCGATGTGCTCTGGCACGTCCTGCACGTCCCGCTGGTTGTCTGCTGGCAACACGACGTTCTTGATCCCCTGACGTTTAGCGGCAAGCAGCTTCTCACGAATTCCGCCTACCGGATAGACTTGACCCGTGAGCGTCAATTCGCCAGTCATGGCGAAACCGGAGCGCATCTTTCGGCCGAGTGCCAGCGACAGCAGGGCGGTTGCCATGGTCACGCCGGCGCTCGGCCCGTCCTTTGGTGTCGCACCTGCGGGCACATGTAGATGTATCGCGGCGTTTTCGAAGTACTCCTCGGCCACGTTGTAGCGTGTGGCATTGGCGCGCACATAACTGTGGGCGATGTTGGCAGATTCCTGCATCACCGATCCGAGCTGACCTGTGAGCTTCAGCGATGCACCATTGCTGTGCACCTTCGTCGCCTCAACGGGCAGGGTGGCGCCGCCAAGTGCGGTCCAGGCCAGGCCGGTAACGACACCTACGCCGCTCTGGGTTCGTTCTTTCTGGTACACCGGTGCGCCGAGATAGCCGGCAATGTCCGCGCGGCGGATGCGTATTGGCTTGGCATCTCCTTTCAGCATCCGCACGACCGCTTTGCGTACCAGGCTCGCGAGGTGCTTGTCGAGCTGGCGTACGCCGGCTTCACGGGAATAGAGCTCGATCACCGATCGTAGCGCGGCGACGTCGATGCGAATGTCGCCTTTGCCGACGCCCGCGCGCTTCAGTTGCCGTGGCCAGAGGTGGCGCTTTGCGATGTCGAGCTTCTCTTTATCCAGGTAGCCCGACAGGCGCACCACTTCCATGCGGTCCAGCAGCGGTGCGGGGATGGTGTCGAGCTGGTTGGCGGTGCAGATGAACAGCACCTTCGACAGGTCGAAATCCAGATCCAGGTAGTGGTCTCGAAAGTTCGTATTCTGCTCAGGGTCCAGTACCTCCAGCAGCGCTGATGCGGGGTCACCCTGATAGGAAGCGCCGATCTTGTCGATCTCATCGAGCATGATCACCGGATTGTCGGAGCCGGTGTCTTTCAGCGCCTGCAGCAGCTTGCCTGGCATAGCGCCGATATAAGTGCGACGGTGGCCCTTGATCTCCGCCTCATCGCGCATGCCGCCAACGGAGAAGCGGAAAAATTTCCGGTTCAACGCCTCGGCAACTGCCCGGCCAAGGGATGTCTTGCCGACCCCAGGCGGGCCCGCCAGGCAGATGATGGTCCCAGCCGCATCGCCGCGGCTGATGCCCAGTGCCAGAAACTCGAGGATGCGCTCCTTCACGTCGGCAAGACCTTCGTGATGGGCGTCCAGCACCTTGGCGGCCTTGGCGAGATCGTTGGCGTCGTGGGTGTGCACACCCCAGGGCAGTGCGGTGAGCCAGTCGAGATGGTTGCGGGTGACGCTCCACTCCGGCGAGCCGGGTTCGAGCATGGAGAGCTTGTTGATCTCCTCGTCGAACCGCTCCTGGGCGGCGTCCGAGAGTGATAGCTCTGCCGCCCGTTCCTTCAGGCGCTCGACTTCGGCGGTTTTGTCGTCTTTGGAGATGCCGAGTTCTTTCTGTATGTACTTAAGCTGCTGGCGCAGGATCTGCTCGCGCTGATGGCCCTGGATTTCGCGCTCTACGTGCTCGCGGATCTCCATCTGCGCTTCGGCGATCTTCACTTCGCGGTGCAGTAGTTCTACGACTTTCTGCAGGCGTTGCTGCAGGTCGATGGTCTCCAGGACTTCCTGCAGGTCTGCTTTGGAGGCGGTGGTGAGGCTTGCGGCAAAGTCGGCCAGAATTGCCGGCTGGTTGGGGCTCGACCGCGACAGGAACACCTTGAGCTCTTCGCCATATAGCGGGTTGAGCGGAATCAGCTCTTTGATAGTGTTGATGATCGCAACCGCGTAAGCCTTCTGCTCCAGGCTCTGGGAATCGCCGCGATCGGGAAGGTACTGCACGCTCGCCAGAAGCGGCGGGCGGTCGTGGCTCCACTGGCGCACGCGGAACCGTTGCAGGCCTTCCAGAAGAACCTGCAGCACATCACCGTCGCGATGCACCCGGTGCACCCGGCAGACAGTGCCCACGTCGTAGAGATCCGCACCGCTCGGCACGTCCTGAGGTGTCGTGCGGGTGGCGAGCAGGCCCACCACCTGGTTGCCGCGGTCACGCATGGCCTCCAGCGTGGGCAGCCAGGCATCTGCGCTCATCAGCAGCGGTATCGCCTGGCCAGGGAAGAAGGGCCGTTGTTCCTGCGGCAGGATGTGCAGCAGCCCCGGAAGGCCGTCGCCGGGAAGAATGATCTGCTTGCCGTCGTCCGGCGCCGGGGTTCCGTCTTGCTCGATGTCCATGGGTGTTATTTAGGGGCAGCGCCCGCTGCTTTCAAGCGGCTTCAATCGGCTTCGTGGCCGGTATTGAGGGTGGCCAGCATCTGCTCCAGAGAATCCACCTGACGCTGTCGCCAACGGATGCGGTGGGCATTCGCTTCTGCATCCTGCTGAAGCTCGACGATTTCCGCGAGCAGACGGGCTTTGTCAGCCTCGAACTGAGCGATGCGCGCGGCGACCTCCGCTTTGTCGAACATCACGGTTTCCACGCGACCGGTTTCCGGTTCCGGGCCCTGGTGTTCCGGGGGGACCAGCACGGTATCTGGAGGCAAGGGGCGCTGTGCCATCACCGTCGGCGACATGATCTCTATGCCGGCGCTGTGCAGTGCATCCAGTGTGCGTGCTCGCAGTTCCGTGCGCTTGCTTACCAGGTTGGTGATGTCCTTCAGAAAGCCGCTCACGCGGTAGTGCACGGCGAAGTTGCCAAGCTCGGTGATCTGTACGAAGCCGTCTTCCAGACCGGCGCTTTCCGCCGCCCGCTGCAGGGCTTCGCTGACCGCGAGGCGATGCACGTCGTAGCCGATGGACAGGTTGGTGGATATCAGCGTGCCGGAGCTGCGCACGACCTTCACCGGGTTCTGTGCGAGAAACGTGTTTGGCAGGGTGATCAGATCGCGGTCTTCGCTCTGAATCTCGGTGTGCAGCAGACCGCGTTCGGTGACACGGCCGAAGTAGTCGTGCACGTGAATGAAGTCACCCAGGTGGAAGTTGTTCATGCCGCGCAGGGTGAGCCCGGCCATGATGTTGCTCACGGTGCTGGTAGAGGCCAGGGCGATCACAGCGGTGATCACCAGGCCATAGAGGCTCAGGAGCTGGCCGCGGGTTTCGATGTCGAACGGCAGGGACAGGATCAGCGCTACGGGCAGCAGGAGCCCAAGCACCACGAAGCCGATCTGCCGTGGCAGGTTGTGCTCCTCATCATCGTGGCGCACGCGCAGCAGTGCCCAGGCAACGGCTGAGGCGAGCAGCACGATCACGAAGATCGGCAGCCCCCAGTTCAAGAGAATCTGCGTGAATTGGTCCATATCCGGAGTTTACTCATTGACCTGCCTTGCAATCCAACCGCTGCTCACTATGATTGCGGGTGATGAACGCGTATTCCCACACGATGACCCACACCACTGGTACGACTACCAGCGGGCCGTCGTGCTTGCGTTTGCTGAATTGACAGCGCGCACGGCGGCCGACACGGGCCGCCGCGGCGATCGATCAGAGACCCCGGGTGGCCACGCCTTCCGGGGTTTTTGGTTTTTGAGCTTCCTGTTGGAGAAAGATCATGGCGGAGTTTGAACACAGCGGAGATGCTGTCGAGCACGATGAGCTGTACCTCGTGCGTCACAGCCTGGCGCACGTGCTGGCGCAGGCGGTGCTGGAGCTGAGGCCCGGTTCCACCCTCGGATTCGGTCCGCCCATACGCGACGGCTTCTACTACGACTTCATACTTTCATCGCCGCTGTCCGAGGAGGACTTCCCGGAGATCGAGCGGCGCATGAAGAAGATCATCAAGAAGGGGCAGAAGTTCTTTCGCGAAGATCTCGACGCGGCTGAAGCGCTTTCCCGCATCGAGGAGATGCAGGAGCCGTACAAGAAAGAGTACGCGCAGGAGCTGATTTCCCAACACGGCCTCGAAGGGCTGTCGTTCTATCGGAATGGTCCGTTTCTGGACATGTGCGAAGGCCCGCATGTGGAGACCACCAAACAGATCCCGCGGGAAGGCTTCAAGCTGCGCAACCTTGCCGGCGCCTACTGGCGGGGCAACTCCGACAACGTGATGATGACGCGCATATATGCGTGGGCGTTTCTCGACAAGGAAACACTCGATGCGCACGTACAGCGTTACGAGGAGGCGCAAGCACGCGATCACAAGAAGCTCGGTCGCGAGCTCGGCATCTATAAGATCGACAACGACATCGGTAAAGGGCTGCCTTTGTGGCTGCCTAACGGCACCATCGTGCGCGACGAGCTTGAGAAGCTTGCTCGCGAGCTGGAGTTCAAGGGTGGTTATCAGCGGGTGGCCACGCCGCACCTGGCCAAGGAGTCGCTCTACTACACGTCTGGTCATCTGCCCTACTACGCAGAAGATATGTACCCGCCCATGGAGCTCATGGAGCTGGACGAAGCGGGCGAAGGTCGCGTCAAGGAAGCCTACCGGTTGCGGCCGATGAACTGCCCGCACCATCACAAGGTGTACGCCGCCGAGCCGCGCAGCTACCGCGATCTGCCGCTGCGGCTGGCGGAGTACGGCCAGGTGTATCGCTTCGAAGAATCCGGCGCTGTCAGCGGCCTGCTGCGGGTGCGCGGAATGTGCATGAACGATGCGCACATCTACTGCACCGAGGATCAGATCAAGGACGAGTTCAAACGCGTCATGGCGCTGTACCGCGACGCCTACGCGGTGCTCGGCCTCGACAACTACTCCATACGCCTGTCGCGCTGGGATCCGGAAGATCCCAAGGGCAAGGAGAAGTACGTGGACAATCCGGAAGCCTGGGCGTTTTCGGAGCAGATCCTGCGCGAGGTGCTCGAAGAGATGGCCATTGACTATGTGGACGGCCCCGGCGAGGCGGCGTTCTACGGGCCCAAGATCGACATCCAGTTCGAAACGGTCACCGGCCGCGAGGAGTCGGTATCCACTGTACAGCTCGATTTTTCGGTGCCGGAGCGGTTCGGCCTGAAGTACGTTGGCTCAGATGGCGAGGAGCACACGCCGTACTGCATCCATCGCGCGCCGTTCAGCACGCACGAGCGCTTCGTCGCCTACCTGATCGAGCACTTTGCGGGTGCGTTTCCCACCTGGCTCGCGCCGCTGCAGGTGCAGGTGCTGACGGTTGGGGAGCAGTTTGACGACTACGCCAACGTGCTGGTGGATCGGCTACGCAATCAGTTCGTACGCGCGGAGCTTGCGTCATCCAACGAGACGCTGCCGAAGAAGATTCGTGAA
>JAUIED010000019.1 GCA_030428905.1 Gammaproteobacteria bacterium | reverse complement strand
CGAGCACCTGGACACCGGCGGCGCCGATGGCCGCACCAATGGTGCCGAGCCGCCAGGGGCGGTTGTGCGAATCGGTGACGATCACCCCCAGTCGACATCCGGCGGCAGCTTGCAGCGCTGCGCGCAGTGCTTCCGCCGAGGCGTCAGGGTCCCGCGGCAGCAGCAGCGCGGCCTCGCCGTCGTCGTGCTCCACGTTGGACTGATCGATGCCGGCGTTGGCGCCAACGATGCCCAGCCGGTGGCGCACGATGGTCACACCGGGTCGCTTGCGCATGATCTCGGTGCTTTCGTCGAGGATGAGCTGCGCGAGACGCGGATCCTTGTCCGTTTCCTTCGCTAGCACTTGGGCCTCGGCGCTGGGTGTTACACCGGCCAAAGGCACGAGCTGGCCCTCCGCTTTGGAAACGATCTTCTGCGCGACGCAGAGAACATCACCATTCGCGAGCGCGACACCGTTGGCCTCACAGGCGGCGAGGATGAGTGCGCACAGATCATCACCGCTGCGCACCATGGGCAGGCCGGTGAGCGGGATGATCTCGAGCTTCATCAGTGGTCCGCTTGGCCGACGATCTTGATCCCGGAGTGGGAGATGTCGTGCTTGCGGTTGATCTGGATGAGGATCGACGTGAGCGCTTCGGCGGCGGCGGAGTTCTCGATGGGGCCGGCGTGCCAGCCGGTCATGCCGGCCTGTTCCACGAGTTCCACCACTTTGTCGCGAGCCGCTTTTTTATTACCCGCCACCAGCACGTCGCACTCGATCACCACGTCTTCCTGCAGCAGGTGGGCGGCGATGTTCTGGAACGCGGTTACCACCATTACGTCGTCGCCGAGCAGGTCCTGGGCGCGCTTGCCGGCGCTGCCCTCGGGCGGCAGTTGCACAGTGCCAACCTTCGGCGGCACCAGGGGCACCGTCACATCGATGAGAATTTTGCCGGTCAGGTGCTCGCGAACGTAGTCCAGGGTGCTGAGCTGGTGGTCTGCGGGCACCGTGAGCACGACGATGTCGCCGGCGGCCGCTGCGTCCTTGTTCTCCATGGCCTCAGCGGGCGTGTCCGGGCTGATCTTCTGCAGGTTTTCCACGGCGGTCTGGGCTTTCTCCAGGGTGCGTGAGCCGATGACGATCTTGTGTCCCGCCTTGGACCAGCGGATCGCCAGCCCCGTGCCGAGATCGCCCGTGCCGCCGAGTATTGCGATGGTTTCCTGTGCCATGGTTTGCCCCTGATGATGGAAAAACGGCCGATTATGCGGAACTGCCCCGCCGATGGCGAGCGGCTACACGCCTACCCCGTGCTTCCTTTAGACTGCCCGCAAACGCTACTGCAACGGAGTATCCATGAGAATCGGAATCATGATTGGCGCTGACGGCTCGAAGATGACCCTCGATGATGTCATCGGGCGCGCCAAGCAGGCCGAGGCGGCGGGCCTCGACAACGTATGGCTGGCCAACATCTTTTCCTTCGACGCCATATCCACCCTCGGCTTCATCGGCCGCGAGACCGAGCGCATTGGTCTCGGCACGGCAGTTACACCCACCTATCCGCGCCATCCCACGGCTATCGCTCAGCAGGCCATGACCACGCAGGCCGCGAGCTCCGGCCGTTTCACCCTCGGCATTGGCCTGTCGCACAAGATCGTCATCGAGGACATGCTGGGCTTTTCCTACGACAAGCCGGCCAGGCACATGCGCGAGTACCTCAGCGTGCTCATGCCGTTGCTGCGCGGCGAGCCTGCCAACTTCGACGGCGAGCAGTACCGCGTGCATGGCATCGCCATGGACATCCCCGGCGGTGATGGTGTGGAAGTGGTGGTGGCGGCGCTTGGGCCGGTGATGCTCAAGCTCGCGGCGGAGATGTCGCAAGGTGCCAATACCTGGATGGTGGGCCCGCGTACCATGGAAGATCACATCATCAAGAGCCTGCGTGCCGGCGGCCTCGACACCCCGCGCGTGGTGGGCGGTTTTCCCATGCTGCTCACCAACAAACCGGATGAGGCGCGTGCGCAGCTCGGCCAGGCGCTCACCATCTACGGCCAGCTGCCGAGCTATCGCGCCATGCTGGATCGAGAAGGGCTCGCCAACCCGGAAGACGTGGCCATTCTTGGCGATGAGAACCTGCTGCGCGGTGAGATCAAGCGCCTGGCGGACATGGGCGTGACTGACCTCAACGCAGCGGTCGCTGGCGGCGATGCTGAAGACTACGCGCGCACCATCGAGTTTCTCGCAAGCGTGGTGGGCTCGTGATGCGCACGCTGTTCGGCCTGTTTCTGCTGGCGCTGGCGCCGCTCGCCACTGCCGCCTGGGATCTGAATGGCGAGCTGTCGAGCCTGAGCTTCGTATCCGTGAAGGCCGGCAACGTGGGTGAGGTGCACCGGTTCCGCTCTCTGTCCGGGTCGGTCACTGACGACGGCGTGGTATCGGTTGAGATCGGTCTGGCGAGTGTTGATACGTTGATTCCAATCCGCGACGAACGCATGCGTGAGTTGCTCTTCGAGGTCGCTCAGTTTCCCAGCGCAAGCGTGACCGCGCAGGTTTCCGTGGAAGATGTGCTCGGCGCGCCGATCGGCAGCGTCGTGCCGACTGCAAACGAAGGCGTGCTGCGGCTGAAAACCAGCGAGTTGGCGGTGACGATGCAGCTTTCCGTGGCGCGCCTCTCAGCGGATCGTGTGATGGTGAGCAGTGCCCAGCCGGTCGTGGTGAACGCGGCCAGCGTTGGTCTGGTAGCGGGCATCGAAAAGCTGCGCGAAGTTGCCGGCCTGCCCAGCATCAGCAACGCCGTGCCCGTGTCCTTTGTGCTGGTATTCGACCGCGCTGTACCCGCGCCGAGTCTGAGTATCGACAACGCACGTGTGCGTGAGCCCATACCCGGCCAGGACAAGACGGTGGCGTACTTCAGCGCCACCAACACGGGCGATGCTGCGGTGGAACTGGTTGCCGCGGAGTCGCCGCTGGCGCGGGCCGTGGAACTGCACACCAATGTGCGCGACGGCGACATGGTGCGCATGCGCCGGCTCGACAAGATGACCATCGCACCCGGCGAAACCGTGCACTTCGCGCCGGGCGGTCACCACCTGATGGTATTCGGCGTGCAGGCGCTTCCCGAGTCGGTTCCGTTTGAGCTGATCACCGCGGGCGGTGGGCGGCTGCGTGTGGCCTTTACCCGTGTCGGTCTCGGCTGAGGCGCTGCGCTCCCGGGCGCTCGAGGAGATCGCCGAGCAGGGCTACACGCTCCTGGAAGGAGTGATCGACTCCTCGTTGGTCGCCGCGTTGAATGACGCGCTTAGGGAGATTGAAGCACGGGAGCAGACTCGGCCCGGCGGCAACCGGTTCGAAGGCAGCGCGACGATCCGCATCTACAACCTGCTGGCAAAGCACGCGGTGTTTGCGCAGGTGCCCGTGCATCCGATGGTGCTGCCGGTGGTGGAGGGGGTGCTGGATGCGGGCTGTCTGGTGTCGTCGCTCTCGTCCATCTCCATCGACCCCGGCGAGCAGGCACAGCCGATGCACGCCGACGACACGCTCTATGATCTGCCGCGACCGCACCGTGCGGTGGTCTGCAACTCCATGTGGGCGCTCACGGATTTCACCGAGGCCAATGGCGCCACTCGCATCGTGCCGGGCAGCCACCGCTTCGATCACAAACCGGAGTACGGCAGTCAGCCGCCCAGCATCGCCGCAGAGATGCCGGCGGGCAGCGTGCTGATCTGGAACGGTAGCCTGTGGCACGGCGGCGGCGCCAACCAAACCGGCGAGCGGCGCGTGGGCATCGCCATGAACTACTGCGCGGGCTTTCTGCGCCAGCAGGAAAATCAGCAGCTCGGCATACCGCAAAATCTGGTGCGCAAGTTCTCACCGAGGCTGCAGGCGCTGGTGGGTTACGGCACCTACAAGCACCTCATCGGGCATGTGGACAAGAAAAGCCCGTCGCAGGCGCTGCTCGGCGCCGACGACGGGTTCAGGAGCGTGTGGGATCTGGTGGACTGACCGCGGGTCAGTCGGCCAGGTGCGGTACCGTGCCCTGGCGCTTCGGGTCTATCACGCCGCTGGGCTGGTGCTGGTTGGTCACCCACACGCACATCTGCGGGTCTGCCTGACGCAGCTCGCCGGAGACCCACACACCTCTGCTGTCGAACAAGCCGTTCTGGGTGCCGTCGTCCACCAGCACCAGGCCTTCGTCGGTGAGGCTGTATGCAACGTCGCCAAAGGCGTGCCGGATGATGCCCTTCTTCATGCCTGGCCCTCCACCCACTCGCCGAGTTTGTGGTGCAGCCAACGCACCTTCGACTCCTGATAGGTGGCGAGCGTTACGCCGGGCTTGTAGGTGGTCTCAAGCCCCGCCTGCACCTTCGGCATGTTGAACACGTCCTGGTCGAACACCTGCCCGAGGAAACCGAGCAGCGAGCCCCAGGGCTCATCTTCACCCAGCCAGTGGATCTTGGCTGGCGGCGGCCGCTCACCGGAGAACGGCATCAACAGGAAGCACTCCATGATGCAGGTGCGGTGATCGTCGCCGTTCGGTCGGAAGCGGTAGACGATGCGGTTGAACGCACCCCACGGGTGGAAGTTTGGAAACTGGGTGTAGTCGATGCTGTCCACCAGCTCGGCGTCGCAGTACACGTCCACCAGGTCGCCTGCCGCTTCGCGCAGCGTTTCCCTGGACATGGTGGCGCTGAACTCGCGCGGTGACATGCCTTCCGGAATCGGCGGCATCTGCTCATCCTCGCGGATGTCGAGCATGGAGCGAATGACTTCGCTGGCCGGTATGTCGCCTACCAGCGGGCTCGGTGTCATGCCGGGCGTGATCACGCGCGCGCAGTTCTCCCACACATCCACCTGGCTGTTGCAGTCGCCGAGCCCTTTGAGGATCTGCGGGTGCGTGCCGTTCACGTGGTAGGCCTCGCAGAAGGCTTCCTGAGCGATTTTCCAGTTGCACGGCATGATGCGCGCGCCGTGCTGGAAGATGTAGAGCTTGGACAGATCCCAGCGCTCGAACTGCCGCGCCAGATCGGCGATGAACGGCTCCAGCGGCTCGCAGTTCTGGTCGGGATTGATGAACACAAAGCCGTTCCAGGTGGCCGTAGGAATCTCCGGCAGGCCGAAGTTGTCGCGGTCCACGTGGCAGAAGTCCCAGTCTGCGGGAATGTCCTTCAGCTCGCCGGACAACTCCCAGGCGAAGCCGTGGAAAGCGCAGCGCAGTTCGGTGGCACGTCCGTCGTACTCCTTGAGCATGCGGCCGCGGTGCAGGCAGGCGTTGGGATAGGTCTTGATGCTGCCGTCGTTCTGGCGAACGATGACGAACGACAGGTGCGCAATGTCGTAGCGCATGTGATCGCCGGGATGCGGGATCTCTTCCTCGCGGCAGGCGAACTGCCACACCTTCTTCCAGAGATGCTCCACCTCTTTCTCATGCCATTCACGGCTCGTGTAGCGCGATGCGTCGACATCGGCGTTACCGAGAAACTTGGGCGACTGTTCGCGCAGCACCGGCGGCACGTCGTGGGTGTCGGTGTCCAGCAGCTGCTGGTAGGTCAGCCCTGGTGATCGCGGCATGTCGTCCGGATCGAGCTGTGTAATTGGCTCTGCCATATCGTAGTTCCCAGAATTTCCTCGGCGCATAGGCTATCGCGGGGAGGTTCTGTTGGAAAGCCGCGTTGTCCACGGTGACAATAGGGTTTTGCTGGAAAAGGACTTGAGGTGAGCGGCAAATCAATTCCCGTCGACAAGCCCCTCGTGGTGCTGCATGGCGACGAGATGGCCCAGGTGGCGTTTGTGCAGATTCTGGAGCGTTTCGTGCGCAAGCGCCTGGCGATCACGCTGGTGGAGATCGACCTGACGGCTGAGAACCGGCTGCGCACCAACGGTGCTGCGGTGCTTGAGGCCATAGAAGCGCTCAGAACCTACGGCGTCGGCATCAAGAACGCGGGTATGACGGTCAATCAGCAGCAGCTCGATGGGTTGCTCGCCAGCCACCCGGAGCTCGACGGTAAAACGCTGCACCCGCTCGCCACCAAGTCTCCCAATGGCGCCATACGCAAGGGCATCGGCGGCAACATCACCCGGGAAGACATTCCTTTCCATAACCTGGTGTTCAACCCACCGGAGTGGATCGGCCGCGATATCGTCGTTGATACCATGGACGATGGCGGCATCATCGATAGCTACAACGAGCTGACCGGTGCAACCGGCATCCTCAAGGTGCTGTTCGTAGGCGCCAGCGGCGAGCCGGTGGAGCTGCATCGACGGCGATTGAACCGCGGCGATCCTTGGCTGGTGGCCACCAACGACCTGGAGTCCGTGCGGGATTGGGCGCGGCGCTTCTTCCAGCGGGCGCTGGATGAATCCCGTGATGTGTATCTTGGTCTCAAGGACACCGTCATCCCAGGCTACGACGGCGTGATGCGAGCGGCCATCGAGACGGTGTACGCGGAGGAATTTCAGGCGCGTATCGAAGCAGCGGGGCTTGCCTACCACTACGAACTCATCGACGCCCAGGCCGCCAGAATCGTCGCCAACCCGCCAGCTCGCTGCCTGTGGGGCGTGCCGGACAACACCACCGGCCGCAAGCTGCAGAAGCTGGTGGGCGAGCTCAAAACCTACGGCATCGCCAACCGCAAGTCGCACGTGTCCATCTCGCGCATGAGCGCCGGTGGCGGCGACCAGTACGGCAGCTACAACGCGCCGATGCCGGAGGACGGCATCATCAAAGTCGTGGTGGACGGCGTTGAGAAGCACGCACGGGACGTGAAGCAGGGCGATCCGCTGCTGCTCATGTCCAACGACCGGCTGGCCATCCAGGATTGGGTGACGCAGGTGTTTCGCGACGCCTCGCGCAACGACAAGGAGGTGTATTTCGGCCTCAAGCGTGAATACATGGAGTACGACGAGGTGTTCAGCCGGGTGATCGGCGAAACCCGGCGCTCGCTGGCGGAAGCGGATACACCGCCGCCTTCGTACATGATCATGCGGCCCTCCAGCCAGCTGAAGAAGATGATCAGCGACCCGCCACGCAATGCGCTGTACCCGGCGCAGAACCTGGATGGCGACATCTTCTCGGACATTTCCGCCGCCCTCGGCGGCAGTCTGGCGACGGCCAGCTCAGTGATTGAGAGCAAGGACGGCACCATGCTCTTCGAAGCGCCGCATGGCACGGCGCATGACCTCTACGAGCAGTACCTGGCCTCCGACGGCAAGGTTGCGCACTTCAACTCCTCAGCGCTGCTCTATGCGCTCGCAAACGCGCTGCACACGCTGGCCGAGCGGGAAGCGAATGCGGCACTGGCGACGTATGCCGGCCGCTTGAAGGAAGCGCTCATCGCCACGGTGGATGCCGGCGTCATCACCGGCGATCTCCGCGGCAAGACGGCAGATCCAGGGTCTGAGCAGGTGGTGGACATGGGCGGTTTCCTGGATGCCGTGGAGGCCCGCCTGGAAAGTGTGATGTAGATCACTTTTCTTCAGAGAGCGGGTTACTAAACTAGCCAAGAGCCCAATCACGAGAGTGGTCAAGGATGACACACCAGGCACCCGCAAGCCGACTGGAAGGAAGGCTGTTCGCAGACGATGGCTTCCTTTGCATGGTCGTCGGTATCGATCAGGAAACCAACATGGCGCGCGTGAGCTGTCAGCGCAAGCTGATCGAGATGCCGCTGGCAGACGTCAGCGCCAAACTTTCCGCCTACACCCACCTGTCGCTCGACGGCTTGAACTCCGAGCGCACGGCCCGGCGCCTGGTAGAGCAGGATGATGGCTGGTTCTTCAGAACGCGGGAGAAGGAGCTGGTTGGTCCGTTCCCCTGCCAGGAGACGGCCAATGATGCGATGAACCAGTACATCATCGCGGCACAGAAGGGTCGCGTGCCCGACCAACGCTGATGGGGTGTGAGCCCGCGGGCTCACAACTGGCTCGAATACCGCCGTGGCGATATGCTTCCGCGCATCCCCTGCGCTGGAGAATATCGTGGCCGGCAATCCCTACCGTCCATTTGAACCCGATGCAGAATTCATCGAGCTGCTCGACGGCTACAGCGGTAACGCCGTCAACGGCCTCGGCGAGCCCCATCCCAGGCAGGCCCGCATGGTGTGGTGGGCGCCGGATATGGATGCCGTAACCTTCGGCAACGCGCAGCAGTGGTTCTACACCCACGAACAACCGGATGAGGAAATGCGCGAGCTGCGGGCACGTCGTCTGCAGGCCGTGCAGAGCCCGTTGCCGCCCGTGGCGGCAGAGCAGGTAGAACGCTCGGCCGAAGACTGGACTGCGCAGCTGCAACGCTTCGTCGATGCCGGCGACTGCGAAATGACAGGGGTCGCAGGTATGCAGCCGGAGTGGCTCTACGAATCGCAGGCAACAGATCTGCCGACGGTCGTGGTGCTCGGGTTGGCGCACGAGTATGAGGAGCTGCGTCACGTGCCTGACCTGCGCGGCGGAAAAGATGTTACACGCCAGTATGTCCGCGCCGCCGAGGCCGCAAAGAAAGTCGCTGCGTGGTTGCGCGGGGAAGGCTATCGGGCGGACGCGGTGACCGGGCCGATGACCGGCAAGATACTGCTGATACCGCCCGCCATCGAGTGCGGCTTTGGCGAACTCGGCAAGCACGGCTCCATCATCAACCCGGAGTTTGGTTCCGGATTTCGTCTGGGTGCCGTGCTCACGGATGCGCCATTTGCGCCGACGGCGAAACGTTCCTTCGGTATCGACGATTTCTGCAGCCGCTGCCGGGTGTGTGAAAACGCCTGCCCGCCGCTTGCCATCGGGCCTGACAAGCAGACCGTGCGCGGCACGCAGAAGTGGTACGTGGATTTCGACAAGTGCATACCGTACTTTGCGGAAACCTCGGGGTGTGCGATCTGCATTGCCGCCTGTCCCTGGACGAGACCTGGTGTGGGTTTGAATCTGGCCGACAAGCTGGCACGTAGAACGACGCCGCTCGAACGCGGCGACGGCGCATCGAGTCGCTCCGCGTAGTGCACGGCTAACTGTGCGAGGCGTGAAATCGCATCGGATAGGTCAGGCACACGCGCTCGAAACCCAGCCTCTCGAGGATTGGCCGGCTCATGTCTGTGGCATCCACTGCCGTCCAGGCATAGCCCCTCTGGGCAATCTCTGCACAACGGGTTCGGTAGAGGTCACCGTAGATACCCCGGCCCCTGTGTGAGTCGAGCACCGAACCGCCATGCAGTTCTGCGAATGCAGACCCGCTGGTAAAGGATGTCCAGCCGCAGCCAACCGGTTCGTCGCCGATGTACGCGCAGTACAGAGACAGCTCGGTTGGTTTTTCTGTCAGAACCTCCGAAAGCTGCGCTACGAGCCAGCCGAAGTCCTGACTCCAGACACGTTGCTGCACGCTGGCAATGTCTTCCAGGCGTGCAACGTCCTGTACGCGACAGATATCAGCGCCTGACCTGGGCGTGAATTCACTCCGCGCTTCGCTGCTCGGGTAGACCATGAACGTTTCACCTTCACCGCGGCTGAATCCTTCCGTCTCCAGTCGCGACATCAGATCGTTGGGCTGGTCGAATTCGTACACCTTCCATTCGAAATCGCACTTGAGCGATTCGAAGTGCTCGATCTCGCGGCGGATAAGGTCCAGCGCTTCGCGTTCCGGCAGCCGGGCAAACACGACGAAACCCTCCATGCCCTCTACCAGCGGTGTGTACCTGGTCAGGTGGGGAAGCACTTCGCAACGAAAGCCGTCGATTGATGTGTGCCGCCGATCGTCTGCGTAGCGATTGAAAACGGCTTGCGGGTCGTGCGGGCGGGACATATGTCACTGTACAACAGACGGTCGTCCGCGTGGCCGGAGTTTTGAATCGGCAGCGCTTCTATGACCTAATGCGTCGGGGTCTGCGCAACGCAGTTTGGGGGAGAGACATGGATACGCATCCGGCGGCGGTGGGATTCTGGCAATCGCGCTATACGGTGATCGCGCTCAGTTTTGCCGCGGTGTTCGTCTGCTACATCGACCGGGTGAACATCAGCGTCGCCATCATCCCCATGGCCCGCGACTTCGGCTGGAGCGCCAGCACCCAGGGTGCGGTGTTGTCGTCGTTTTTCTTCGGCTACCTGCTCATGCAGTTGGGGGGCGGCTGGCTGGCTGATCGTCTGGGCGGCAAACTGGTGCTCGGTGTTGGCGTGCTGGTCTGGTCGTTGTTTACGGTGATCACACCGGTCGCGGCCTTGTTTGGTTTGAGCGTGCTGATACTCGCCCGTGTCGGCATGGGGCTCGGCGAGGCGGTCACGTTCCCGTCGATCTACAGCATGTACAGCCGCTGGATACCGGCCGGAGACCGCTCCAGAGCCGTGGCGTTCACGAACAGTGCCATCCCCGTAGGCACGGTGTTTGCGCTGCTGACCACGCCGCTCATCGTCATCCACCTGGGCTGGGAGTGGGCGTTTTATCTTTTCGGCATGGTTGGCGTGGTCTGGTTTTTTGCCTGGCAGAAGCTCGTGTCTGATCTGCCGGAGGATCACCCGACCATCGGTGCGGGGGAGCTTGCGCATATCCGTGAACATGCCTCAGCCAGTGGCAAAGTGCAGGAGGCGCCGCCATTTGGTCTGTTCCTGCGCAATCGGGCCATGTGGGCGCTGATCGTCGCGCACTTCTGCAACAACTGGACGCTCTACGTCATTCTTTCCTGGCTGCCCAAGTTCGTGAACGAGGGGCTCGGTATCTCGTTTGCGGCGGTGGGGCTCCTGGCAATGCTGCCGCACGTCACCTCGTTCCTGTGCCTGAACATCGCCGGCACCATCGCCGACCGCATGATTCGCTCGGGCATGGATACCACGGTTGTGCGCAAGCTCATGCAGAGCATCGCCTTCGGCGGGCTGGCCGTCTGCCTGCTGCTGGTAGCGGAGGTAGAGTCCGCATGGGCGGCCATCGGCATCCTGTGCCTGGGCAAGGTGTTCTCGGCTGCCGGTACAGGCGGCTTTCAAGTGAACCACATGGATATCGGCCCGCGGCATGCCGGCACATTGATGGGTATCACCAATACCGCAGCGACTATCCCGGGGATCGTGGGTGTGTATGTCAGCGGACTGATCCTGGAGATGACCGGCTCCTGGGCGCTGGTGTTTCAGCTTACTGCTGGTGTGACGCTGTTCGGGATGGTGTTTTTTCTTCTGTTTGCCAGCGGTAAACGGCAGTTCGATTGATTGGGCGGTTGAGGAGGGGGAAACGTTGCATGTGTCGGAAGTAATCGACAACCTCGGCTGGGTTGCGGCGGATTTTGCAGATCAGACAACAGAGCGGCAGCGGCGCCGGTCGCTGGACCCGGCGGACTTCGAGCGCCTGGCGGACGCGGGCTTTCTGCTCACTGGCGTGCCGGTGGAGGCGGGCGGTTTGTGGCGTGCGCCGGCGGGGTGTGCGCGTGACTTCACGACCATGCTCAGAACCCTGGCGCACGGTGATCCAGGCGTAGCGCTGGTGGCGGCCATGCACCCAGCGGTCACCGCGTTCTTCCTGGCGGTGCCCGAGGTGGATGATGCACCGCAAGCCTGGCGCCAACAGCGCGCTGAACTGATCGAGTCGTTTCGCACGCAGTGGTGGGGCACGATCATGTCGGAGCCCGGTTCGGGAGGTGATCTGCTCAAGACCACCGCACAGGCAACCAGGGTAGGTGATGACTACCGTCTGAGCGGTGACAAGCACTTCGGCAGCGGCTCCGGATTCTCGCAGTGGATGATCACCACCGCTGTGTGCGAAGGCGCAGAGGGGCCGGAGCTGTTCTGCCTGCGCTACCGCGACGAGCCCTGGGACGGCTCCACCGGCTGCACCCTGCTGTCTGAGTGGGATGGTATCGGCATGTCGGCGACCCAGTCGCACGCCTTTCGTTTCGCCGATTTTCCGGTGGTGAAGACGGCCTCATCACAGGTGCTGGAAAAATCTTCACACGTCACCGGGCAGATGAGCAGCCTGCTGTTCACTGCTGTCGTGCTGGGCGTGGCGGACAACGCAAAAGCGTTTGCCACACCCAGGATTGCAAAGCGCGCCGAGGGATTGCGCAGCTACGAGCGGGTCGAGTGGCTGCGCAGCCAGAATCAGCTATGGCTGGCGGAGCAGGCCTTTGCTGGCGCGCTGGCGGCGGTGGAACGGGAGGACGTGCACGCGATCGAGACCGTGCTGCGCTGCAAGATCACCTGCGCCGAGTTGGTTGAAAGCGCGCTTGCTTCCATGGCGCGGGCGGTGGGCGGAGCGAGCTACTCCAAGGCAATGCCGCTCGCGCAGTGGATAGAAGACGTCAAGGCGCTGGGATTTCTGCGGCCGCCGTTGCCGCTTGCCTACGACCAGCTTTTTGCGCTGTCGCTGGATCGCTGACGCCCCTCCGCCGTCCGGCCGGTATAATGCCGCGTTTCCACAGACACGGGAGGGGGCGTGGACGAACGCCTGCAACGCCTCGAAGACATCGAGGCCATTCGCCAGCTCAAGGCGCGCTATCTGAACGCCTGCGACCTGAAGGACGCCCAAACCATCCTCGGCTGTTTTGCTCCGGGGCCGGTGGAGATCGACTACGGCCACGTGGGCACGTTCGACACGCGTGAGGCGTTCGTGGATTTGTTCGTGCAGGCGGCGAGCTTCGCCTTCGTGCTCGACCTGCATCACGGCGCCAATGCCGAGATTCGCTGGCAGAACCCGAGTGCGGCGCAAGGGCGGTGGAGCTTCGACTACCGCAACGTCAACACCGAGGCGCGCACCATCACGCTTGCCAGCGGCCTCTATGACGATGTCTACGTAAAACTCAATGGCGCCTGGTGCATGCGCGCCAGCCGGGTTACCTACAACTCGGCCGTCCATCTGAACTACACGGATGATACGATCGCCTCGGTTTTTGCAGGGCGATCGGTAGCGGGGGTAGTGCAGTATGGGGACTGAGCAGTTCGATCACGAAGTGGATGTGCTTGTGGTGGGCAGCGGCAACGGCGCCATGACCGCGGCGCTTTGCGCACACCAGATGGGCGCAGGCGACGTGCTTGTGGTTGAAAAGGCCGACAAGTTCGGCGGTACGAGTGCGGTATCTGGCGGCGGCGTGTGGATTCCCTGCAACCGCTACGCGCGGGAGGCCGGTGCAGAAGACTCGTTTGAGGATGCACGCGAGTACCTCCGGCAGACCATCCCCGGCAACGACGTGCCGGGGGAGATGCTGGATGCATACCTGCGCAATGGCCCGAAGATGATCGATTTTCTGCACGAGCACACCGACGTGCGCTACCGCACGCTCGAACACTATCCCGACTACTACACGGACCTGCCGGGGGCGCGCGCCGGACATCGTTCCATGGAACCCGAGCCCATCAACGGCTCGGAGCTGGGCGATGACTTCGGCAATCTGACCCTCACCCACCACATGATGCGCATGTTCGGCCACATCCATTTCACTCAGGTGGAGGCCGCCATGCTCACCGCCCGCACCAAAGGCTGGCTCGGCCTGTCTGCGAAGCTGGTAGGCCAGTGGCTGCTGGACGTGCCCTGGCTCGTGAAGTGGGGCGGGGTGGCGCGTCGGTTGTGTACCGGCTCCGCCGGCGTTGCGCGGCTGTACCTGTCCATGAAGAAGCGCGGCATTCCCTTGTGGCTTGAGTCCCCCATGCAGGAACTGCTCACCGATGACAGCGGTGCCGTCATCGGCGCGGTGGTGCTGCGCGGTGGTGCTGCGACCCGTGTACGCGCGCGTAAGGGCGTTGTGCTGGCCGCCGGCGGCTTCGAGCACAACCAGGAGATGCGCGATACCTATCTGCCGAAACCTACCAACACCGAGTGGAGCGCCGGGGTGCGTTCGAACACCGGTGATGCCATCCGGGAGGGCATGCGCCTGGGAGCGGCCACGCGCCTGATGCACGGCGCCTGGTGGTGTACCACCTTCGTCACCCCAGGTGAGCCCACACCGCGCCTGGCCATCATGGAGAAATCGTTGCCGGGCTCCTGCGTGGTGAACGCTGCAGGCGAGCGCATTGGTAACGAGTCGCAGAACTACATGGCCTACCAGCTCGGGCTGTTTGAACGGCACAGCGAGGCCAACCCGTGTTCGCCCGCTTTTTTCATTTTCGATGCACGCTTCCGCAAGAGCTACATCGCCGGTCCGTTGATGACACCGGACATGAAGCCTGACTGGAGCATTCCGAAATCCTGGTTCGAGCAGAAGTTTGTTGCCAAGGCCGACAGCCTCGATGCGCTGGCTCGCGCCATGGGCATCGATGCGGACAATCTCCAGGCAACGGTCACGCGGATGAACGAGTATGCGCACACCGGCAAGGATCTCGAGTTTCGCCGCGGCGACGTAGCCTACGATCGCTACTACGGTGATCCGACGGTCACCCCCAATCCGTGCCTTGCACCCATCGATGAAGCACCGTTCTATGCCATCCGCATGGATGCCGGTGACTTTGGTACCCACGGCGGGCTTGCCACCAGCACGGATGCGCAGGTGCTGCGCGAGGACGGATCGGCCATCCCGGGCCTCTACGCCATTGGCAACTGCAGTGCTGCGGTGCTGCCCACCTATCCCGGCCCGGGTGCTACCCTGGGGCCGGCTATGACGTTTGCCTACCAGGCAGCGAAACACATTACCGGCACCGTGGAGGCACCATGAGTACCGTCAACTATATGCAGCGCACGCGTGATTTCTACGCCGCACAAGGCTATGAACGCGCGTACGTGTGGGCGCACTACGACGAGGCGCCGTTCGCCTCTCTGAGCAAGCCGCTGGCGCAATGCACTGTAGGACTCGTGACCACTGCGGCACTGTATGACCGCAAGCCACTGGAGCCGCGGCATGTAGATTCCGCTGCCACCGAGCCGGGGCCCGAGCGCCTCTATGCCAACGATCTCGCCTGGGCGAAAGAGTCCACACACATGGACGACCCGGGGTCGTATCTGCCGCTGCCGGTACTGAAGCGCCTGGTCGAGGAAGAGCGTATCGGCGCCGTCGCTTCGCGCATGCACTGCGTGCCCACGGAGTACAGCCAGCGCAACACGTTGGAGAACGATGCGCCGGAGATTCTGCGCCGACTGCGCGAGGATGGTGCCGACATCGCCCTGTTGGTGCCGCTGTGACCCGTATGTCACCAGACCGTGAGTCTGGTTGCCCGCTACCTGGAAGCGCACGGAATCCCCACAGTTATTCTCGGCTCGGCACTGGATATCGTCACCCACTGCGCCGTGCCGCGCTATCTGTTCACAGACTTTCCGCTGGGTAACCCTTGTGGCGCACCGGGTGACGGCGCCATGCAGGATCGCATTGTTCGCAGTGCCATCGATCTGTTCGACGCGGCTACCGCGCCTATGACCGTGGTGCGATCCGCCGAAATCTGGCCGCACGGCGATGGCTGGCGGCCGCGCTATGCTGAGGTGCGCCCCGAAGACCGGGAGAAGCTGCTGGCGGCTGGAGAAAAACGCCGCGCAGATCGGGCGGCGAAGGCGGCTTCGTAGTGCGACTGTTCTGCCACACGCATGGGTGCTGGAGGTGGTTGGTGCGGAGCATTGCAGTGCTGATCGTGTTGCTGGGCTTCGCACTGCCTGCCGCTGCTGCGCTTCAGGTGGATAACGACCTGACCTATCACGAAAACGGCGACACGCGTCTGCAGGGAGACCTGTACCGAATGCCTTCTGCCTGTGCGCGCCCCGGCGTGGTTCTGATCCACGGTGGTGGTTGGACGAAAGGCAATCGCGGGCAGATGAAGTCGATCGCCAAGCAGCTCGCCCGCGAGGGGTTCGTGGCGTTCAGTGTCAGCTACCGGCTTGCGCCGGAGCACCAGTTTCCGGCGGCGCTCCACGATGTGAAGAATGCCGTGCGCTGGCTGCGCGCCAATGCGCAGCGCTACGGTGTGCGGGACGACCAGATCGTCACCTTCGGTTACTCCGCCGGCGCGCACCTTGCGTTGCTGGCGGCGCTCACCGGGCCGGATGACGGGCTGGACGGAGAGGGTGCCTTTCCTGGGGTTTCGAGTACCGTACAGGCTGCAGTGGGCGGCGGTTCGCCAACCGACCTCACGCTGTTCTCCGACAACCGCAGCACCAATGCCTTCCTTGGCGGTCCGAAAGCAGAACACCCGCAGCGCTACCGCAAGGCGTCACCGGTGCAATACGTTTCGCCGGAAGACCCGCCGGTGTTCCTGTATCACGGCAGGTCTGATGCGGTAGTGGGCTTCGAGCATGCCGAGTTGCTGGCCGGCGACCTGCGTCGTGCGGGCGTGCCGGTGGCGTTGCACGTTGGCAGGTTTGGCCACTTCTACCGGTTTCTCTTCGGCGGCAGCGACGTGCGGGCAGCGTCCACATTTCTGAAGACGCACCTTGCCCCTGGATGTGTCAACGATCCGGGTTGAACGCCTCTCAGGCTCAGCCGGCAAACTCCGCACGCAGCGGCCCGACCTCGGCGCCAATGCCGTCGATCGCTGCCCGATCAAACCCGTAGAAATCGATGGCGTTGCCGCCGAGCATGGCGGCCACATCCGCTTCCGGCAGGCCTCTGAAGGTGGCTAACACGTCCGCCGACGTGTTGGGCCAGGTGCCTTCCGGATGCGGATAGTCGCTGCCCCACATGATCTGCTGCATACCGATGGCGTGGCGCCCTTCGGCGTCCTCCCGCGGCATGCACGACGCGCCGATGGCGCAGTTGCGACGGAAGTAGTCGGTGGGCGACATGGACAGATGGCTGCGATAGTCGCCGAGCTTCGCACTGAAGTGCGTGTCGTGGTAGTGATGGTCCAGCATGCGCAGCAGCGGCGGCAACAGCCAGCCCTGGCCGGTTTCGGTGACGCTGCACTTGAGCTTGGGGAAACGCTCGAACACGCCGCCCCACAACATGAAGATCAGCGGCCGGTAGGTCCAGAAGAACACTTCCGAGATGTAGATTCCCACAGCGCCGGGATACTCGGTAACGTCTCCCATGGGGAAGTCGTTACCGAAGAACTGCTGCATCGGGCCGGGGCCCGAGTGGAAACAGACCGTCAGGCGGAGATCTTCGCAGGCTTGCCAGAACGGGTCGTAACGGCCGTGATGGTAGCCTTCGAAGTCGTTGGTCATCGCCGGGATCATCATGCCGCGCAAGCCGTTCTCGCTGGCCCAACGCGCTTCCTTCACGCCTTCCTCAACGTCCCACAGCAGCGGACACACGGCCACGCCAAAGTGGCGTATGGGGTTGCGTGAGCACAGCTCGGCCAGCCAGCGGTTGTGAGCGCGTGCGCCTGCCCACTGCAGCTCGGGCACGATGTCTTTGGTGGGCAGCGCAAGCCCTGCCCCGAATGGCGGTGCGTTCTGCTCGGTGATGCCGTCCGGGAAGATGATCTCGCCGGCGATGCCGTCACCATTGAGCACTTCGATGCGCTTGTCGTAGTCCCAGGCGCCGGTGAGATGTTCTTCCACCCCGGCGCGCCACTGGTCGTTGATTTCCTTCAGCAGAAATACCTGTTCGGACTTGTCCGTCATTTCTTTCTGTATCGGCAGTGCCATGTCGAACACCTCGCGAAACTGCGGGTCGAGGTACTCGCGGTACTGTGCCGCCGGTAATCCGGCGTGACAGTCGGAAGAAATAATGGTGAATCGATCCACGGTAACCTCCCTGTCTACTTCACCAGGCGCACGGGTGTTTCATCCGCGCCGTCGTCATAGAACTGCGCGAACCAGCGGCGATACTTGGCAATCGGCCCGTCGCCGTCGCAGAGAATCGGGTCTTCGCGGTAGATCTTGTGTTCCCAGATCGGCATGTCGTGCTGCACCTGGTTGACGATTTCCTGGATCAGGCCATCGGTGTACACGTTGAAGATCTCGGAGATGTTCTTCGGCTTGGTGAAGGCGAAACGCAGCTTCACCCGGCCGGCGGTGATCGGCGTGATGGTGCCCATCAGTACGGTCTTGAACGCGCGGGAGAATACCTGGCAGCTCATGCCCGGGCCGATGTTGCGGCTGAGAAGGTGCATCTCTTCCGTGCGGGACATGTCCATGTTTCCCTCATCATCGATCACCGGACCGAGAGTAATCATGTCTGTGGAGCGCTTGTGGCCGTCGAGCTCGACGTTGGCCTTCGGCATGGTCTGGGCATTGTGCACGTACACAAAGTGCGCGATGTCCACGGCGTTTTCGCCGGTTTCCTGGATGCAGCTGTTGAACTCCCACTCCCAGGTCTTCAGCTCGCTCCAGTCCGGGTCGGAAAACTCCGGAATGTCCTCGATGTCCCAGGTGGGCGCGAGGCCGCGTGGGTGGTACCACGCCCAGATCATCTGATTACGTTCCTGGATGGGGAAGCTGCGCATGCATGCCCCCTGCTGTGCCCGTTTCGGCATCGCGTTGGCGTAGGGGATGTGTTTGATCTCGCCGGCGCCGTCCATCTCCCAGGCGTGGAACGGGCAGGCGATGTGCTCGCCTACGACCTTGCCGCCGTGGCCGAGGTGAGCGCCCAGGTGCGGGCAATGCGCTTCCAGCAATTTCGCTTCGCCGCTTTCCGTGCGAAACAGCACCAGGTGCTGATCGAACACGTACAGAGGCTGCACATCGCCGGGCGCGAGTTCGTTGCTGTAGCCCACGGCGAACCAGCCGAGGGGAATGGGCAGGCCGGTGTCGATGAAGTCAGTCATGTGTGTTCTCCTGTTGTTCGCGCGGGTCAGAGCGTCGGGATGGGCAGCGCGCTGCCGGTGAGAATCGAGTCGAAGCGGGCGCGCACCTTCTGTTCAGTATCGGGGTTCATGGCGGTGATCCAGAAGTGACCCTCCCGCACACCGCGAATGGCGATCTGCGCCACCTCGTCCGGGTGGGTGGTCTTCAGCTCGAGACCAAACGACTCCATGATCTTACGCATGTCGTCTGCAGAGTGAATGCCGGTATCGGGCGCATCTGCGGCCTTGGCAAACTCTTCTGGCCGCACGCGATCGGAGTCGAAGATGCCGGTGTCGACGATGTACGGGCCTGGGTAGAGCGTCTGCACGCACACGGGGCTTTGCTGGTTGATCATCTGGATGTGCAGCGCTTCGGTGAGAGCAGTGACCGCTGCCTTGGTGGACGAATACATGGGTTGGTCCGGGTAGACGATGAACGCACCGTTGCCGGAGCTGGTGACGACGAAGTGGGCTTCCTCTGCCTGCGCTGCCAGCCGTGGCATGAAGGCATTGATGCTGTTCACTGCGCCCCAGAAATTGACGTTAAACGTCCATTGCCAGTCGGCCTGTGTGTACTCCCAGATCTGGCCGGCCTCTCCGGCTGAGATGCCGGCATTGGCAAACACCAGGTGCGCGCCGCCGAGCTCATCGAACGCCTTCGCGGCAAGTGCCTCGACGCTTTCGGGTTTGGATACGTCGCAGAACTGCGCGTGCGCGTCTATGTTACGTTCTATGAGCGCTTTTTGCGTGGTTTCGAGACCGTCCTGATCCACATCGGCGATGAGTATGCGGGCGCCTTCCGCACCCAGGGCGAATGCAAGGGACCGGCCGACGCCGCTGGCGCCGCCAGTGATCACAGCGAGTTTGTTGGTGAAATTCTGCATCAGTTACCCCAGAGGAAAGCGGCTGCCGCCGATGGTGTTGGCGAACGGCGTAAAGCCCTGCGCGTCCAGCGGCCCCGCAACGGTGATCTCCCGCTCGAGGAATTCCGGGGTCCACAGATAGGCATCGAGCTGCTCGCGCATGGGCAGGCGTTGTGCCAACGGATCGTGCGGCGACTCGCGCAGCACCAGCTCGCCGGCCAATGTCTGACGGAACGCCGTTCGGTACTTGGCACGCACCCGCACCACGTGCGGCGGATAGTCGTACTCGCCGGGCATCATGGTCACGGCTCGCGCTACCTTGATCCACCATTCGTTGGTTTCGAACACCTCACCTGCTTTGTCGGTGCTGGCGACGTTGCCGGAGAACTGGGCAAACGTGTAACCGGCGTGCACGACCTTGGCCTCTACGTGGTCCAACATGCGGAAGTAGGTGGTGGCGCCGAGGTACTTCGGCTGGCCCCAGTGCTCGCGGCTGGTGTAGATCGCGTCTTCCTGATCGATGACGTAGCCGAGCGCGTACTCACCGTCCATGCCATCGAAGTTGGCCGAGGCGGTCATCACGAATCCGTATTCGGGTTCGTTCATCACCGGGAAGTTGTAGAAGGTGAGATACACCGTGGCGTCGTCCCCCGGTTCGATGCCAGGCGGCAGCAGAGCCGCCACAGCGTCTTTGTCGGTGCGGTAGCGCACCTTCAGCATGGGCCAGTTGAGGATGTCGCCCGGATTGCCTTGTGGCGGCGCTGCGTTGGTCATAGATGCATCTTCCCTCTCAAGTATGGGAACAGATTACGTATATATGTTCCGAAAGTCTAGAATTTTGGAACAATTTGGTTGATAGTGTTCCCATGATGATGCGGGCAACCCTCTCCGGGCACCAACAGCGATCCGAAGCCACTCGGCACGCGATCCTCGACGCGGCGGTAACGCTCTACCACAGTCATGGTGTCGAACAGACCACGGTCAGTGCGGTGATAGCGGCGTCGGGCGTGGGACGCACCACGTTCTACAGGCACTTCGATGATCAGGATGACGTGCTCGCAAGCGCCCTGCGGCGCGACTTCGAGCGCCTGCTCGGCGAATTCGAGGCGCAGCGCTTTGAGCATGCAGCTCTCGAAGCGCAGATTATTGAAGACATGGTCTGGTTCGTGCGGCAGTTGTCCACGCGGCCGGCGTTGTCGCTGCTGTTCGGCGATCAGAAAAGCAGGCTGTTCGCGCGCATTCACGACACCCTCGATGAGTTTCGCCATGCCGGCATGATCTGCGCGCGGCCAACGTTCGAGCGGGCGGTGCGGGAAGGGCGGCTGCGGCAAGGCGTGACGCTTGCCACCTACATCGATTGGGTAACATTTGTGGTGACATCGCTGGAGATCGTCGATGCGCCCTTTGCCCGCAATGACTTTGCACTGCGCGATACGCTGCGGCTGTTTCTGGTGCCTTCGCTGATCAAAGACGCCTGAGGAGGCGATATGAGGTTCTGCGTTCTTGCGGCTGCTCTGCTGGCTGCGTGGTTGGCGAGCTTCTCCCCAGTGCAGGCTGACGAGCGGCCCAACGTCGTCATCATGGTCGCCGATGATCTCGGCTGGGCGGATGTGGGCTTCCACGGCGGCGACATCGACACACCCTCGCTCGATCGCCTTGCGGCAGAAGGCGTGGAGCTGCGTCGCTTCTACACCACACCCATCTGCTCGCCGACCCGCGCGGCCCTGATGACGGGCCGCAACCCCATTCGTCTTGGGCTGGCGTACGGCGTGATTCTGCCCTGGCACAACAACGGCGTGCACCCGGATGAGCGCTTTCTGCCGGGGGCCTTCGCCGATGCCGGCTACCAGACGGCCATGGTCGGCAAGTGGCACCTGGGACATGCGCAGCAGACCTACCACCCGAATGAGCGCGGCTTTGCACACTTCTACGGCCATCTGCACACCGAAGTGGGCTACTACCCACCGTTCGCCAATCAGGGCGGCACGGACTTTCAGCGCAACGGGGTGACCATCGACGATCAAGGCTACGAGACGTTTCTGCTTGCCGACGAGACCAACCGCTACATACGTGAACGCGACCGGTCGAAGCCGTTCTTCCTGTATATGCCTTTTCTTGCGCCGCACACACCGCTGGATGCGCCGCAGGAGCTGCAGGACAAGTACGCCGATATCGACACCGATCTGCCGCCGGCGAGAAGCCAGCAGACCGACGGCACACGGCGCATGGCAAAGCTCATGTTGCGGCCCAGCGCGCGGCCGATGTACGCCGCGGTGACCGATGCCATGGATCAGGCCATCGGCCAGGTGCTCGAAACTCTGGACTCGGAGGGCATCGCCGACAACACCATCGTGCTCTTCTTCAGCGACAACGGCGGTGCTGCCTACTCCGTCGGCGGGGCCAACAACGCGCCGCTGAGAGGGGGCAAGGGTGAGGTGTTCGAAGGCGGCATCCGGGTCGTTTCCCTGCTGCGATGGCCTGCAAAGCTGGAAGGCGGCGTCAAGATGAGGCAGATCATGACCGTGATGGATGTATTCCCCACGCTGATGGACGCACTCGGTATCTCACCAGGCGAGCACTTTCCCTGGGACGGGCGCAGCATGTGGCCAGCGATCAACACGGGTACGGCCATGCGGCTGGAAAATGATGTGTTCTTCGCATCTGAAACGCCGATCTACGGGCACTTCAATCTCACCGTGTTCGACGAGGAGTGGAAGCTGGTGCAGGAGATCGAGCAGGACCAGGTCACCACCACGGTCACCAATCATCTGTTTCGCATTCAGGATGACCCGAACGAGTACAACAACCTCGCGCAAGCGCACCCGGATGTGGTGCAGAAGCTGGCGGATCGCATCCGCTACTGGCGGGCACTGCATCCCATTCACGGAACGCGTTCGCAGCTCGTACCCCCGCCGGGCTGGCGGGCGCCGAAAGACTGGAGCACCTATCCGCAGCCGCTGGAGGCGCTGCAGGAAGCGGCGGCGCCGGGTATGGCGCCAACCCCCAGCATCGAGCGTATCCTGGACATGCAGCATGGTGAGCGTGGGCGACTCACCTATGACTGCGAGTCCCGTTGGTATCTAGGTGGATTGTGCACGCGTAGCGACTGAGAGGATTCTGTGTTTGAAATCACCATCGGATCGACCATCATGATACGTTCGTCCGGTGCTTGAGTTCGTTACCAAACATGAATACTGGAAGTGCCTGGATGCCGGCCTGGACATGCGCTTGGTCGCTGCGCAGCCTTCCTGGCGGCGCCTTTTACGTCGCGGTGATGCCCCCTGGCATCTGAAGTCTGTGCAGGATGTCATGGCGCTTCACTACCTGGACGATCCGCGCGACCAGGACATTGCCGAGATCGGCGGCGGCCACAGCCGCGTGTTGCCGTTGCTGGTCGGCGCCAATCGTTGCGTGAACATCGAAAAATTCGAAGGGCAGGATGGCGGCCCTGTTCGTGAAGTGCGACTTCGCGGCGTTCGGAACGTGCGTGCTTTTATCGGTGAGCACAGCCCGGATCTGGAAGCCGGCGCATACGATGTGCTCTTTTCCGTTTCTGTGGTTGAGCATGTGACGAACGACGCAATGGGCGACTTCATTGATGATTGTCATCGCATCCTGCGCCCTGGTGGTCGCATGGTGCACCTGGTAGATATGTATCTGAGCCCGGATCGTGCAGCCTACAATCGCGGGCGGATCGCCTGCTACCGATCCGCCTTTGCTCCGGGGCTGTTTGAGCCTGCGGCGCAGCTGCGTATCGATGCCGAATCGAACCTGCCTTTCGACGAAGCCTACTGTACGAACCCGGACAACATCATGTATGGATGGAGCCAGGTGGCGCCTGCATTGCGCGCTCTGCGCGAGCGGTCGCAGTCCGTGACCATTGCCTGGGCTGGAAGGAAGATGCCTGCTCCGCAGTCGAACACTCCGCAGTCGAACGGTTGATGGATTCGGGGTGCACTGTGGCCTGCCTGGCGTCTGCGGTGTCTGGCCGATGTTGCGTGTTGTCTGGCCGTACCCGCTATGCTTCCATGCGCGAATGGCCATAGAACCTTCCGTAGGCGCCCGCACGCCTTTGTCGGTGAGAACACTGCCCACACAGGCACGTTCCAGACAAACGTTCGAACGCATTCTTGAGGACACCGGAGTGCTTCTGGAGGAAGTCGGCTTCGATGCGTTCAACACCAACCTGCTGGCCGAGCGATCAGGGGTCGCGGTGCGCGCGATTTACCGCTACTTCCCCAACAAATTCGCCCTGGTGCTTGAGCTTGCCAGGCGGATGGAGCAGAGCTGGCACAATGCGATGGCGGTGGTTTCGCGCGAAGCGCAGGACACGACGTGGCCTGACATCTGGCCGAAATATCTGGATCGGTATGTAGCAACTGTGCACGCCACCCGCGGCGGCGTTGCGGTACTGCGCGCGATGCGAAGCTATCCGGAACTGAAATCCGTAGATGATGAGATGAATGCACGCTACGTGCAGGAGATATACAACGCTTTGCGGCGTGCGGCCCCAGATGCCGACAGGCTCGTGAGCAGACAGATTGCCTCCTTGCTGCTCAACACCACAGTGGCGGTCATCGATGCAACGCTCGACGCCTCCCAGCGCGTCGCCAGGCTGCAGTTGGAACTCCTCAAACAGATGCATGTGGACCTCCTGCAGCGTCATATGGTCGCAGATCGGCTTTGACGAAGTATGGAAGTATGTGCTTCCATTCTGTGCATGTCTGGTACAGACAACAGAACGCGATCAGGTCTTGTGTGGATGGCCGCAGCGGCTGCCGTGGCGGTCGCATTCGGGTACATCGGCTACATAGCGCCTGGTGCGCGCGAGCCGATCATTGGCGCCTTGATCTGGACTGGTCGATTGGCGTTTCTGATCTTCCTCGTACCGCTGTTCGCCCGTCCTGCGCGGGCGTTGTTCAATTCTCCGGTGACGGCGATGCTGATGCGCTGGCGGCGTACTGCCGGTATCTGTTATGGCGCGGTGCAGTCCGTGCATCTGGTTATCGTCATCACCATGTTCGTCGCCCTGCCGAATCCGCCGACAGAGACGATCATGGTGCTGGTGGGTGCGCTTGGGCTGGCCCTGTCGCTGGCGATGCTGGTTACCTCATTCCCGGCGCCCACGCGTGCCATTGGTCCGAAGGCCTGGCGGTTGGTGCACAGGGCCGGTTTTCATGTATTCATGTTCATCTATGTATTCGACTTCATCATCGAACCGATACTGCTGGGTCATCCATACTCCCATCTGCTTTGGGCGGCATTGACGTTTCTGGGCATGATTCTGCGAAGCTTGGTACTTCTGCAGAGAAAGCCACAACCGGCTGCCGTGCGATGATCAGGTGGATTTTCCTGTTGTTGTTTGCCGGCAACGTGCTGGCGCAGCCGCATTCACAGCCCGCGGTAGATGAGGGGGCCAAGCAGATTGAGCGGGTCCTGACCTCCGCCAGGCGCATCCCAACCTCCAGCCGCTGGTTCGAAGTGCTGCACCTGCCGGGCGGCGTCTACGCATTCTGGGAGCCGGGCCATATCGAGAAAGTGAACTCGTTTCTCGTGCTTGGCCGAGACAAGGACATGCTCTACGACACCGGCATGGGAATCGCCAGTATCCGCCGGGCGATCGACGAAGTACGCGAAGCGGAAGGTCTGCCTGACAAGCCGATCATTGTCGTCAACAGCCACAGTCATCTCGATCACAACGGCGGCAACCGGGAGTTTGCCGAAATCTGGACGGTAGATGATCCTTGGGCGCGGAAGCGATTGGCGGCAGGCGTTCCTGCCGGGGAAGCGGGAGGTTTCGTCGGTTATTGGGATCAGCTCACACCGCACCCGGGAATTGAGGTGCCGGACACATTTTCTCCGCGGACCCATGCCATTCCCCCGTACCCCTTGTCGCAGGTGCGCTTCGTTGCCCAGGGCGATTCCATCGACCTCGGCGATCAGCGGTTCGAAGTGATCCGCACCTTCAGCCACTCGCCGGATGGGCTGGCGCTGTTCGATGTGGAGTCGGGCAGGTTCTTCGGCGGTGACACGTTTTACGGTGCCGACTACCTGGTAACAGACACGTCGTTGCTGGCTGACGATCTTCGGCGCATCAGAGACCTGCCGATTCGCTGGCACTTCTCCTCGCACGGTGGTCAGTTGGTTGCCGCCATGCAGCAAGGCAGGCACCTGGCAGTCATCCAGCGCATGCTTGCCGGCGAAGGCGAGACCCACGAAACGGAGTTCGCTGGATTTCGGTTGCCGATTCGTTCGCTCGAGGGTGTGACTGTGACGGTTGCCAAGGAGCTGCTTCTTTACTGACAGCACCAGGCAATGGGTCGGGCGTTGATGTGCGCTAAACGCTCTCTCTCACTCATTCTCCGATCGCACCATCACCCGCACCTCGCCATCCTCCACGGCGGCGCCGATGACGATCGGCCGACAGCACACCCAGCAATCCTCGATGTACTCCTGCCATGGCTCGCTTTCATCGATGATGATGTCAAACGCCTCACCGCAGTAGGGACAGTCGATGCTGTGTGTGCTGGTGTGCAGGCGCATGATCAGGTCAGCGATTGGGCGAATTCACGCACGCCGTTGAGCAACATCTGCGTGGCCATGATGATCAGGATCATACCCATGAGCCGTTCCAGGGCGCGTGCGCCGCGATTGCCGAGCACGCGCAGCAGCAGGGGGCCGGCCAGCAGGATGAGCGTGCTTGCGCCCCAGGCGAGCAACAGGGCGACCGTCCAGTCCAGCATCTGTGAAGGCGACTGAGAGCTCAGCAACAGCAGCATGGCGATGGTGGAAGGGCCTGCCACCAGCGGCACGGCGAGCGGCACGATGAACGGATCCTCCGCGCCATCCAGCTCATCGGCGCTACTTCTGCGCGGGAATATCATGCGCAGAGAAATGACGAACAGCAGCACGCCGCCGGCAATGCTCAGCGATGACTGTTCGAGGCCGAGAAAATTCAGGATGGTCTCGCCGCTGTAGAGAAAAGCCAGCAGAATGATGAGCGCAAATACGAGCTCCCGGCCGGCTACCAGTACCTTGCGTCGGGTATCGAGTTTGGCGAGCACAGCGTTGAAGATGGGCAGGTTGCCCAGCGGGTCCATGATGAAAAAGAGGACGACCGCAGTGGTGGTTACGTCAGCCCAGCTCATGGGATGCCTGACCAGTTGGCTGCCACACGCCCATCGGGGGCCGGTTTTACGGTGACCGGCAGGCCGGTGAGCGTCGACATGCCGCTCAACGGGTCCACATGCGCCGCACCAGAGCGGGCCAGCAGGTTCACGTTCACGCCGGCCGATGCACGTGCAACTTTCTGGCCGCTGGCCTGGTGGCCCCAGCCGTGGGGTACGGCGACCACACCTGGCAACAGGTCGTTCGAAAACCGCACCGGCAGTCGTATGCTCGCGTGTTCGGTGCAGACATCAGCCAGTGCATCTTCGACGAGTTGCCGCTGTTCGGCATCCTCAGGATGCATGTAGACGTAGTTGCGATCGAAGTCGTTGCGCAAAAATTGCGGTTCGTTGTGGCCGAAGGAATTGTGGGTGGCGACTTCCCGCTTTGTGATCAAGCGAAGGGAGGCGTTCTGCAGGTCGGCCGTGGGGTTGAGCCCTTTGACAGCTTCCAGCAACGCGGGTGGGGCAAGCTCCACCTTGCCGGATGTGGTGTGGATTCTGTTGCCGAGGAAGTCGCCGCCGGTATTTGGTGCGCGGAGCCGGCCGTGTCCGAGATGGTGTGCGAATCCCCTCTGCCCGCACAAGCGCAGCAGCAGCGACAGCCAGAACCGTTGCGGCACACCGCGTTCACCGCGAATGATACGGTTCAGGCGCTGGCTCAGGTTGACCAGACCCTGAAACAGGCGTGAGCCGAACAGGGGCCTTCCGCAAGCTCGGGCGAGTTCGGTATAAATGGTGGCTTCGTCCCTGGCCTGGCCAGGTGGTGACAGGATCGCATCAGTGGCCTGCAGATAAGGCTGGGTCTGCATGCCGAGCATCAGCGGAAAGATGAACGGCAGGTCAGGACGCTCCAGAGGGGTGGTGCAGGGCAGCATGTAGTGTCCTGCGCTGGCAGTCTCGGTGGGCAGGATGTCGAGTGTCACGAGCAGATCGAGGTCTGCGAAGGCGCGCGCCAGCTTGTCTCCGTCTGCCATGGTCAGGAGCGGGTTTCCGCCAGTGACGATGAGCGCACGAATTCTGCCTTTGCCGGGTGTGAGGATCTCATCCGCGAGGATGCCTCCGGGGAAGGCGTCGTTGGTTTTGCGAAAGCCTCCAATACGCGACCGATCATTGCTGACCAACAGCCCGTTCTTCTTGCCGAATGCGGCAAAGTCGATGAGGCCCCTGCCCACCAGTGTGCCGCCGGCGCGGTCGAGGTTGCCGCTGACGAAATTGATGACTTCCTGCAACCAGAACGCCAAGGTTCCGTGCGCGCCCATGTTTACACCGGTTGAGCAGTACAGTGCCGCACCCTCGGCGGCGATGTATGTGGCGACCAGATCTTTCAGGTCCGCAGCGGTGACGCCGGTCAGCGCTTCTGTGCTGTGCGCTGGCCATTCGTCTGCTATGCGCTTGATGGCCTCCCAGCCGGCGCCATGCTGCGCGATTACGGCATCATCCGTACCGTTCTGGCGTATCAGTTCGTGCAGGAAGGAAAGGTAGAAGTACACGTCGCTACCCGGACGGATGAACAGGTGTTCCCCTGCGGCTTTGGCGGTTTCCGTATGACGTGGGTCGACGACGATGACACGCCCGCCTTGCGCTTTGATGGCGTTGATATGTTTTCTGGGGTTCGGTACCTGCAGGAAGCTCCACTTCGACACCATCGGATTGGCACCAACGATGATCAGGCACTGCGTGCGCGGCAGGTCGGGGAACGGCTGAATGAAGGGGAACCCATACATGTGCTCCGCCACGGCGAACTTGTTTGCGCAATCCTGGGTCGCTGAGGCGTAGTTGTTGCGTGAGCCAATGGCTCCCATGAAAGCCTGCGCGAAAACCGGGTGCAGCACGCTGAACCCGGCGGCCGTACCGATGTACATCGCCACGGCGTCCGAACCGTGTTTGTCGATGATGGCGTTGAGCCTGGCGCCGATATCGGTGTAGGCGTGATCCCACTCAACGGGTTCCCATTGCGCGCCGGTGCGGCGCATGGGCCGTGTCAGGCGGTCTGGAGAGCCATACAGGGCGTGCTGCCTCAAACCTTTCTTGCAGGCAAAGCCCCCGGTGGCGACGTGCGTTCGGTCAGGCCGGATGTCCGTCACCCGGCCAGCGTCGACGTCCACTTCGAGGCCGCAAAGGGACTCGCAGATGCGGCAAAACGTCGTCTGTGTGGGCACGGCTGATCTCTGAGCTGGTGAAGGCCCGGAAGGCTATCACAACGTAGGGACGAACGTGCTCAGGGCCCTGCCTGGGTGGCCGGTAGATACTTGTCGAGAATTTGCGCCAGGTCGTCGAGCTTCAGTGGCTTGCTCAGGTAGTCGTCCATGCCTGCCTGCAGGCATTGCGCCCGTTCTTCGCTGAATGCGTTTGCTGTCAGCGCCACGATGGGTGTTCTCCTGCCGGAGAAGCGTTCCTTGTCCCTGATGTTTGCCGTTGCCTGGTAGCCATCCATGACGGGCATATTGCAGTCCATGAGAATCAGGTCGTAATCGGCCTGGCCATGCGCCTGAACCGCGTCGCGGCCGTTCTCCGCGATGTCGACCTGAAGTGCACCCGACCGCTTCAGGGCTTTGGTCGCCACCATCTGATTGACCGGATTGTCCTCCACCAGAAGTACCCGGGCCGCGTGCATGGCATCCCGACGCGAGGTTCGGTCAGCGCCTCGGTTGATGTTGACCGCCGTTGAGCCCGGCGGTGCTTGCCCAAGAGGAAGCGTTACAGAAAACGTGGTGCCTACATTTTGCGTGCTCTGCACGGTGATGTTGCCGCCCATGCGCTGCACGAGCTGACGGGTGATGGCGAGGCCGAGACCGGTACCGCCGAACTCGCGCGTCACCGAAGCATCTGCTTGGGTAAACTTCTCGAATACCGATCTGAGTTTGTCTTCTGGTATACCGACGCCGGTGTCTTCTACATCTATGGCGAATCCTTCATCCGTCGCGCGGCAGCGTAAGCACACCTCTCCCTCGCGGGTAAACTTCAGGGCGTTGCTGACGAGGTTACCCACAAGTTGCGCGGTGCGTGTCGGATCTCCGAGCACGACACTGGTACTGGCGGGGTCGTCCAACTCGAGTGTCAGATCGATGCCTTTGCGGTGCGCCACGCTCAGGTGAATCCTGGCCACATCACGAAGCACTTGAGACAGCTGGAAAGGAACGTGTTCGAGAATCAGCTCGCCGGCCTCAATCTTCGATACGTCGAGAACATCGTTGACGATGGACAGCAAGGTTTCTCCCGAACGCCTGAGTGCTTCGACGTTCTCCGTCTGATCTGCATCAAGCGCCTTCGTCCGCAGCAGCTCTGTTGTACCGATGATGCCGTTGAGTGGCGTGCGCAGCTCATGGCTCATATTGGCGAGAAACTCGCTCTTGGCTCGGTTGGCTGCTTCAGCTTGCTCTTTGGCGGTCATGAGATCCTGGTAGGGCCGGACGAGAGCGACGCTGCCTGCGCCGGCGAGTAGCATAAGCGCGCCGCAAAGCGTGGCGAGCACCAGCAGAGTCATCTTCTGTAGAGACTTGCTGAGGGCCACCTCCTGTGCTCTGGCGTCGAAGCGGTAGAGAAGCATTATGCCGAGAGCGTCGATATGGCTGACGGTCTCAGTCGTGTCATGCGGCAGCCTTGAAGTGGAGAGGGCGACTCCGTTTTTCGTCAGAACCACGCCGCGCGGCTGATCTCCCTGAAATGGCGCCAGCACCATGTCGAGATCAATCGGAATCTCGCTCACCAGCGCGCCTTCCGGGTAACCCTGGTAGGTTACCGGCACGCCAATCTGCAGGTAACCGCTGTCCTCCATCAACAGGTTGACCTCGAAGGTCGAGCTGCCGTTCAACAGGTTCTGCAGCCACACCTGCGATAGCGCGTAGGAGGATTGCTGGCTGCCCCCGCGTGCATAGATGAGCTCGCCTGCGACGTTGATCAGCGACAGGCGTTCGGTTCTACCGTGAACGCGAGGGTTTCGGAGAAAGTCATGCAGATCGGGATTCGACAGGCCGCTACCCATGACACCGTTGATGACGATCGGGTATGAGGCAATGTCCTGCAGCACTTGTACCCGGCTGTTCACGAACTCTTCGAGATAGCGCTTTGTGATATCGACTTCCCGGGCGCCGCTGGCGGTTTGCGAATCGCGCAGGATATTGCGCGTTTCGGGAACCACGATGAACTGCATGAGACCAAGGAACACGGCGAACGTCCCCAGCACGAGAGCGGCAAAGATCCATGCGACGCTCATCCCCCGCCAACTCATGAATCATCCTGTTCGTTGGGTCGGTCGGTGGTGAGAACGATCTCTCCATCCGCGCCGAAAGCGGCCATGCAAAGATCATCATAGCCCAGCGCTTCGTGGCCGTCTTTGCCGTCGCTTGGACCGAATGGGCTGCGGTAGGTCTTAACAAGGCCGGCTACCGGTTTCTGTAGATGTTCCAGTGCCGTTCTCAGGCGATCGCGGTTGACGTCCATGTCTTCCACGAGCGTGAACTGGCTAAGCGCGCTCAGTACGATACTGCCGATGTCATAGGCATGAGCGAAACCTGCAGGGGCTCGCAGGTCGCGCTCGCTCTTCAGCTCGGGAAACAGCGATTGCGCGTGTGCGAACACCTCGCGGGACAGGGTGGATCGATCTTCGGAAAGCAAGGAGAAGCAGGATTGAATGAAGCGCAGATGCACTTCTTCTAATGCACCTGGCGGCAAGCTGGCAAAGAAGTTCCCGCCGGTGATGCCCCAATGGCTGTAGATCGGTCGCCGCTGATCCGTTTCGAGAGACAGCATGGCCTCAATGAACGTCGGCCCATCCGTCGCGTTGCCTACGAAGATCAGGCAGTCGGAGCCGTGCTCGGCTATGTGGCGCAGCATGATTCTGGCGCTTTCCAGCGATGCTCCCCAGTTGAACCACGTAACGTCGGGCGTGTTGCCCGTACTGCCGCGCAGTGCTTCGGACATGGTACGTCTGTTGGATTCGCCCCAGGCTGTATGTTCCAGAAGAAGATGCGGCACTTTGCAGGTCCCGGCGGTGGTGGCGTGCCGGGAGAGGTACACACCTGCTTTTTCATCGTCCACGGACAGGCGGAATATCCAGTTTTCCGCTTCCGGGTGGCGTGTAATGGGGCCGCCCGCCGCCCACGGCACGAGCGTGAGCAGACGTTGTTCGTTGATGAAACCTCGATTGTGAATGAGCGGCGGGGAGTGCATGCCGCCTAGCAGAAACAACGTCTGCGGATCGTCGACCGCTTTCTCCACGTTCAGCCGGCTCAACGCAACGTTGCCGCGGTGATCGAGCAAGACGATCTCCACCGGCCGACCCTGCACGGTGTTACCTGCCTGGTCGAAGGCGGTTTTGATACCCATCTCGATGGATCGAGCGGATGCGTAGTGCCGGGTTCGATCAGCATCCACGTAAATCCGGAGAGGGTTGCTCGGCGCAGCGCCCACCCCGTTTGCGATGCTGAACAGGCAGGCTGCGACCGCTGCGCACTTTCGGAGCTGCACCATGATAACCGTTGCGCTGAACTCCCCTAATCCTAGAAGAAATTCCGGGCTCTGCTGGCCGGCCAGTGAGCGGTGATCAGGGGCGTGTGACAGGCTCTGTGCGAAGAGGGTGCGAATGTCGACCGATGCTCGCGATTACCACCCGCAACGATGCAAGATCAACGCGCTGAAGGGGTGTCGTGCTGAGCGCTGCTCTGGTCTCATCGAGCTCGCGGCTGTACGAATCGAGGAAGTCAGGGATGGAGATCTGGAATGCATCGAACAGGGACAGTGCGATGGCGTGGTAGTTGGCATCCGCAGATATCTCAACAGCTCGTGTGCCTTCTTTGCTTGCTTCTTTGCTTGCTTCCATGGCAATCACACGCAGCTCATTCAGCTCGCGCTGCGACAGGCCATGACAGTGTGCGAGTTCCTCCACCAGACTGCTGCCGAGCAGTAGCTCGACCTCCTGCATGAACTTCTTGAGGAGCTGGCGGTAACCCACGGTCAGACCAGGACACCGTCCTTCACCGCGGGCACGAGGTCCGGCATGAATACGGCGCGTCCGCCCTCGGCTTCGCAGCCGAGCAGAGAGGTTTCTTTCCACGGTCGGCGGATCTGATCATGGGGGATGATCTTGCGGTCCTGCTCGCCGCCGACGCAATAGTTGCCCGTGCGATCGTGGTAGTGCACAGCGAGTGTTTCCTGAAACGCGTCAGAGCGACTCTCGAGCTGCGTCAGTGGCACCGTTGCAATGAAGATCGCCAGAGCCAGAAACCGCATGTCCATTCATCCAGGTGACTACCGATGGCAGTCACTGTGCACGGCCAATGTGACGATCTCATGACGATCGGGAAAACATCAGTAGGTTCTGAGAACGTAGCCCTTGCTGGTCATGCAATCGCGATAGGCCTGAAAGGAGAGGCTGTCCTCGAGCATCGGTTCTTCAGGCGTGGTGTCGGCGCACTGCGCATTATCCCGGCGGTAGTCGCCGGAAGACTGTGCTTTTGCGCCTTCCCAGTAATGCGTGGATGGCTTGGCGGCCGAGCAACCCGCAAGCGCGGCAACCATGAGCGCCGGTATCAGACGCACAACAGAATGCAACATGACCGTCTCCTATCACAGATATATGACATTTGTGTGAAGCGTAGCGGTTAAACGGCTCTGTATCTACCTCCTTGAGAATATGACAGTTGTCACAAAACGTATGTCATCTTGTTTATTCGGTTGTCATGCAATCGTCACGAAATCGACACAGAACGTAAACATCCACCCTCTAAGGTGCGCGGCGAACGATAACAAGCATCCTCAGGGGAAGTTCATGGATCTAACGATTGCGTTTCGCGCGGCGCTTCTAGCGTTCAGCGCCCTGGGCCTCGCCGCTTGCGGTGGCGGATCCAGCAATTCATCGCCCGGTTCGGTGGTGGTTGAAGTGCCAGGTGGTACCGGCGGCGGCACAACAGGTGGTGGTACTACCGGCGGTGGAACGACGGGTGGCGGTACAACTGGCGGCGGTGGTGGTGGCGGTACAACCGTCGCGTCGGTGATTCCGACGGCGCTGGAAAGTGTGATCACCGATTCCGGTGTCACGGCAGGCGTGGCGTTTGCCAGCAAGCCCATATTCACGGTCGATGTTTCCGCGCTTACCAGTGGTCAACTCGATCCCACGGGGCTCCTGCTCGGCAACGACAACATCTATGAAATTTCCGGCGGTGCGCTTCGCGTCACAGCCCCCGGCGGTGGGGCGTGTGTGCTCGAGCTTGCTCCGGGTGCGATCGTCACAGGCAGCTCTTCCAGCGACTTCCTGGTGATCGAGCAGGGCTGTCAGATCGACGCGGATGGTACGGCGACGCAGCCTATAGTGTTCACCGCTAGAGCCGAAGTTACGGGCGATGTCGAAAGCGGTGACCGTGGCCTTTGGGGCGGCCTCGTGATCAATGGTCTGGCGCCGATCAACGATTGCCCACAAGGTGTTGAAGGCGGCACAGCGGATTGCACCAAGGAAGGGGAAGCCAACTCCGGAACCTTTGGTGGCGCAGATGCCGCGGATAACTCTGGAACCCTGCGCTATGTGAGCGTGCGCTACGCGGGTTCCAACGTCGATCCGGAAAACCAGCTCAACGGCATCGCCTTCCAGGGTGTGGGCTCGGGCACCACCGTCGAATATGTGCAGGTGCACAACAACCTGGACGACGGTATCGAGTTCTTCGGCGGCACGGTGAGTGCGAAGTATGTGGTGCTCACCGGTAATGCGGACGACAGCCTCGACTGGACCGACGGCTGGGTGGGCAACCTCCAATACCTCTACATCGAGCAGACGGACGCCGCCGACAACGCCATCGAAGCGGACAACCGCGAAGGCGACGAGGCTGCGACGCCCCGCTCCAACCCGTCCATCGCCAACATGACGGTCCTTGGCAAGTCTGACGAAAACGGCCTGCGCATCCGCCGCGGCACGGGGCTTGCGCTGCGCAACAGCTTCGTGGACGGCTCCGCCACCTGTATCCGTGTGGACGGCACCAGCCGCGCGCTTCTGGGCAGCGATCTGACCATTGAGGGTGTCAGCTTTGCCTGCGCGGAAACGCACAGCAACGATACAGATGGCGCTGTGGAGACCTATCTGGGAGGGGCCACCAACGTTTCTCAGAACGGCGACAGTGTTGATCCGGTGACGCTCACGGACAGCTTCTTCGATGCTACAGACTTCATCGGTGCGTTCGGCTCGGAAAACTGGGCGGCTGGATGGACTCTGGCCGGTTCTGTATCCCAACCCACGCAGCCGGACTTCGGCTGCCCGGATGGCACGTCTGTGTCTTCGCGCACCATCAACAACACGCGGGTGTGTCAGCTCACCGGTACCATCACGCAGGATCTGCTGCTCACCAGTAACAACCTGTATGAGCTGGTAGGGCGGGTGACCATCGGCGGTGACAACGCCGACAGCGCCACGCTCACCGTGCAGGCCGGCACGACGATTTTCGGCGGTACGGACGTGGACTTCCTGGTGATTTCCCGTGGTTCGCAGATCGTCGCGAATGGCACCCGCACGGCGCCGGTCACGTTCACCAGTCAGTCTGATCTGGAAGGCACCGCGAATATCGACACAACCCGCGGTGAGTGGGGCGGTGTGGTTATCAACGGCAACGCGCCGATCAACGACTGCCCTGAAGGCGCCACCGGCGGTACTGTGGATTGCACCAAGGAAGGCGAGGCAAATTCCGGACTCTTCGGCGGTGCCGATGCTGCTGACAGCTCTGGCACGCTGCGCTACGTGGTGGTCAAGTTCGCAGGCTCTAATGTCGATCCGGAGAACCAGCTCAACGGCATAGCCTTTCAGGGCGTAGGTTCCGGCACCACGGTGGAGTACGTGCAGGTGCACAACAACCTGGACGACGGCATCGAATTCTTCGGTGGCACGGTGAGTGCGAAGTACGTGGTGCTCACGGGTAACGCGGACGACAGCCTGGACTGGACCGATGGTTGGCAGGGCAACATCCAGTTCCTGGTGATTGATCAGGCGGATGACACTGGCGACAGCGCCATCGAAGCGGACAACCGCGAAGGCGACGAAACGGCGCAACCCCGTTCCCTGCCGAAGATCGCCAACATGACCATCTCCGGCAACCCCGGTGAGCGGGCCGTACGTCTGCGCCGCGGCACGGGGCTTGAGCTTTACAACTCGGTGGTGCAGGACAGTGCCAACTGCCTGCGCGTGCAGGGCGACTCTTTGAATCAGCTCGGCACGGGCATTCAATTCGGCGGTGTCAGCTTCGACTGCGCCACCGTGATTGAGGGCGACGATGTGGCTGCCGTTCAGGCGCAGATCGATGCAAGTACCAATGTATCCACCACCGGACAGGTGGTTGATCCTGTCGATGCGGCAGCTGCGGATGCGTTCTTCGAGAACACCACGTTCATCGGCGCGGTAGAGAACACCGCCAACGACTGGACGCTTGGCTGGACCGTCGGTATGCCGAACTCGGATACGGATTTCGCCTGCCCTGTAGGCACCACGGAGATCACCTCCGTTGGCGGGCGTCGTACCTGTGAGCTATCAGGAACGATTACCGATGACCTGACGCTGACGCGCAGCAACTTCTACATCCTGGATGGCCGCGTGACGGTGGGTGGCGACAACGTCGACACCGCGACGCTGACCATCGAGTCGGGCACCACGATCATCGGCGACGATCCGGAAGACTTTCTGGTCATCTCCCGTGGTTCGCAGATTCTTGCCAACGGCACGGCGAACGCGCCGATCACCCTCACGGCCGTGGATGACGTGAACGGCGCTATCGCGGACCCTGCAAACACGCAGGGCCTGTGGGGTGGCCTCGTGATCAATGGCAACGCGCCGATCAACGACTGTCCGGCGGGTGCTACCGGCGGCACGGTGGCTTGCACAAAGGAAGGCGAAGCCAACTCCGGCCTCTTTGGTGGCGCGGATCCGGCGGATTCCAGCGGCCGTCTCAACTATGTGGTCGTGAAGTTCGCAGGCTCCAACGTCGACCCGGAGAACCAGCTCAACGGCATTGCATTCCAGGGCGTGGGTTCCGGTACCGAGGTGGATTACGTACAGGTCTACAACAACCTCGATGACGGTATCGAGTTCTTCGGCGGTACGGTGAACGCCTCGCACGTAGTGCTCGTGGGCAATGCTGACGACAGCCTCGACTGGACGGACGGCTGGGTGGGCACCATCCAGTGGCTGCACATCGTTCAGTCTGCCTCCGTGGGCGACAACGCCATCGAAGCGGACAACCGCGAAGGTGACGAGCAGGCGACGCCGATTTCCGAGCCGTTCATCGCCAACATGTCGATCGTCGGCAGCGCGACGGAGAACGCCATGCGCCTGCGTCGTGGCACCGGTCTGCACCTGTTCAATTCGAACGTGACGGGTTCGGACAGCTGCGTGCGGATTCAGGGAGAGTCACTCAACCTGCTCGACACCCGCATCGTGTTCTCAGGCGTAGGACTCGGTTGCCCGACGGTCAATCTTGGGGATGACGTGCCTGCTGTTCAGGCATTCCTCGATGGTTCCACCAACGTCACACAGGACGGCTCGACGCCGACCCCGGTGGCCCTGCCGTCGGTGTTCGACGCCGCCGGCGACACCGTCGTGGGTTCGGACGTGGCGAACTGGGGTGATGGTTGGACGGTCGGCCTGCAGTAACAGGCAAGTCAGGGTCGATCGCTACGCACGGCTCCGCCAGGAAAGCAGTAACTTCCTGGCGGACGCCGTGTTTTCAGTGCTAACAGGTGACTGCATGAAACGTATAAAGACAATGAGTGTTCTGCTGGCCGCAGCCTGGGGAAGCGGCGGAGCAATGGTGATGGCGGAAGAGGCATCCGGTGGCAATCAGATCGCCATCGCGCCGCCCAACGTCATGGAAGAAGTGGTGGTGCTCGGGCAGTTCGTGCCGGATGAGAAACGCACGACGTCCGAGGTTTCCAACGTGCTCGATCAGGAGGCGCTGTCATTGCTCGCGGATACGAGCGTAGGCGACGCGCTGCAGCGGGTAACGGGCTTGAGCCTGGTGGGTGGCAAGTACGTCTATGTGCGCGGCCTGGGCGAGCGCTACTCATCGACGCTGCTCGATGGTGTGCGTATCTCGTCGCCGGTGCCGTTTCAGAAAACGGTGCCGCTCGACATCGTGCCGAACAGCATCGTGCGCAATCTCCTGGTGCAAAAGACATTCTCGCCCGACTATCCGGGAGATTTCAGCGGTGGTGTGGTCATGATCCGCACGAAGTCCACCCCTGAAGAAAACTATCTGTCTGTCAAAGCCCAGGTGGGCGGCAATTCAGAGTCCACGGGTGGTGATGGTCTGTTCTACCACGGCGGCCGTGACGACAATTGGGGCTACGACGACGGCACGAGGAACATCCCCGACAACATCCGTGCCCTCACAAGCGAGCAGTTCGAGAGCACCGGCTTTCCGGATGATCGAGCGCTGGGCGCCAGCTTCTACAATTTCTGGCATCTGTATGAGAAGGATGTGAAACCGAACTACACCGGTGATGCCGAACTTGGTCTGCGCTACGACCTCGACAACGGTATGTCCATCGGCTTTCTTGCTGCAGGCAAGTACGGCAACGACTGGCAGAATCGTGACAAGGATTTCCGCCGCTACGAATTCACCGGTGTGGGTGGCGCCAGCACGCAGACGGTGGACTACCGACAGTTCACAACCCGCCAGACGGTGAACACGAGCACGTTCTTCAACCTTGGTGTGGATTTCAACAACGACCACTCCGTGTCGCTGTCGCATATCCTGCTCCGTCAGTCGGATGATGAGACGCAGCAGTTTCGCGGCCTGTCGAGTGAAGACGACGTGACCTCCGGAACCGAAGTGGTGAGCTACCGCTTTCAGTGGACGGAGAACGAGATTCGCTCCACGCAGCTGAAGGGCGAGCACTTCTTCAATTTCGGCAGCATAAACGGCGCACGGCTGGCCTGGCGCTATGCCGACGGCTCGGCGTCGCGGGACGCGCCGGATACCCGTACCTATACCTATGCACGCAACAACCAGGGCCTCGAGGAGATCGTCACACCCAACCGCCAGGCGGCAGGTGACCTGCGTGAGGTTTTCCAGGCGCCGGACCGCAGCTTTGCCAAGCTCCGCGATGAGATCGAGGAGTATGGCTTCGATGCGGAGCTGCCTTTGCTCATCAGCGACGCGGACATCAACGTGAAGTTCGGTTGGTCAGAGTATGAGCGCCTGCGCGAGAGCGATGAGCGCCTGTTCCGTTTCGACCTCACCTCGTCGGCGCCGAGCTATGTGGCGCTGATGACACCGCAACAGCTCTTCGGCAACACCAACTGGGGATTGGGCTACCTGGATGTGCGTGACTTCTCTGCTCGTGCGGCCAACGCGTCGGGCATCTTTCCGTTTGCGGAGTCTGGTGAGGACACGACTTCCTACTACGTGGGCGTGGATGCGCAGATCACGCCGCGCATACGCGTTGCTTTGGGTGTGCGGGAGGAAGATACGACGCTATCTGCCGATGCCTGGGGCGGCAATACGTTGCAGGGCACGGTGAACAGTGTTGAGCAGGATTACTCGGACACGCTGCCGAGCGCTTCGCTCACGTTCGAATTCGTCAACGACATGCAGCTCCGCCTTGCGTACTCGGAAACCGTCAACCGACCGAGCCTGCTGGAGATCACCGGTACCACCATCCGCAACCCGGAGGACTCCAACCTCTATCGCGGCAACGTCTTCCTGAAGCCGGCGACGCTGGATAACCTGGACCTGCGCTGGGAGTGGTACTTCGGCGCTGCCGACAGCGTCTCGGTGGGGGTGTTCAGGAAGGAATTCGACGACCCCATCGAGATTGGCAAGGTGCAAGCACAGAACGACATCTTCACCTGGTTCAACGGCGAGGAAGCCGAGCTCGAAGGGGTGGAGATCGAAGTGACCAAAGACCTCACGTTCCACCAGTGGTTCGGCTGGGGCGAGCACTGGGACTATCTCACGTTGAACGCCAACGTGTCGTTTATCGACTCCGAGGTAACGCTGCTGGGTGCCGGCGAGACGGCGGTGAACGTGCCGGTCACTGGCAACCGACAGATCGCCCAGCTCTTTCGCAACAAGCGGGAAATGACAGGCCAGTCCGACATTCTCGGCAACCTGGTGCTGCGCTACGCCAACTACGATCTCGGCCTCGAAGGGTCACTCGCCTACAACTACACCGGTGAGCGCATCGTGCTGAGCGGAGCAGAGAACGCACCGGACATCATTGAAGAAGCACGCGGTCAGCTCGATCTGTTGCTGCGCTACAGCTTCCGCCTGTTCGGTCAGGATCTGGAGGCCGAGGTGAAGGTGAAGAATCTCCTCGACGATGAGGTGGTATGGCGCCAGGGTGGCCGCCTGTACGAGCGCTACGATGCCGGGGTGTCATACAGCCTTGGGTTGAAGGCCAGTCTCGGAGGATCGTAGGGTGCTTTGCTCCGATCCGCCTATACCCTGACGCGCAGCGCGCATGTCAGCGCGGCCATGCCTGCCTGCCCGGCAGTCGTGATAACGTGCGTCGTGGCCGACAATACCAACTCAACACCCGAGGGAAGTCGCAGCGCGATTTCCGTGTTTCGTTACCGCGACTACGCGCTGCTGTGGATCGTGCTGATGACCACCAGCATCGGCTCGTGGCTGCGAATTCTCGGCACGGCGCAGTGGTTGCTCGACCACACCAATTCTGCCTGGCAGGTCGGCGCCATCGGCTTCGTGCAGCTGATCGTGCAGTTTCCATCGCTTCTGTGGGGCGGCACGCTGGCCGACCGAATCGATCGCAAGAAGCTGCTTCAGCTCAGCAACACGGTTACGGCGCTGGCGCTGATGGCGCTCGGCGCGCTCTTCTACATGGGAGCGCTGACGCCTTTCTGGGTGTACGCCGGAGTGGCGCTGACCGCGATGTCCCACGTTCTGGCATCACCGGCGCGCAGCGCCCTCGTGCCGGCGGTGGTGCCAAGGCGCCTCCTGCTACCCGCCGCCTCCATAGAAACGGCGTCGCAGAACATTGCCGCGATTATCGGTCCGCTGGTGTTCGCCGTTATTGCCGCAACGGCAGGCCTCGGCGCGGTACTTGCCGCTGCGGGCGTTCTATTCCTGTGTGCTGCCATTGTGCCGGGCCTGCTGCGGGTCGCCGGCGTAGCGGATGGGCATTCCGAAGACGGCCATGAATCGACCTGGCAGCAAACGAAAAACGGCCTGAGCTACGTAGCGCGCCACAAGATTCTCCCGGGTCTATTCCTGCTCGACATCGGCATCACGGTAGTTTCCTTCTACCGTGATATCCTGCCGGTGCTTGCTCTCGGACTGTTTGCCGGCGGTGCTGCTGTGTCAGGCTATCTCGGCGCCGCCAACTCCATGGGCGCCGTGGTGGGGTCATTCGCAGCGCTGCTGTTCGTCGGCTACCGCGCCAAGGGCATGCTGGTGCTGTACGCATCGCTCGCATACGCGCTTTTTCTGTTCGGCTTCGGCGCCGCAACGACGCTGTGGTTTGGCCTGGCGATGATCGCCCTGCTGGGTGCTGCCGACGCGGTGACGGTGGCGGTCCGACACACCACCGTGATATTGACCACGCCGGATCACATGCGCGGCCGGGCGCTGTCGCTGATGTATCTGGCGGCCAACTCGGCCAACAATCTCGGCACCATCTGGGTGGGGTTCTGGGCGGGCGTCCTTGGCGCGGCGAATTCCATGCTGTTGGGCGCAGTGCTGGCCGCTGCGGCGACGGCCGCCATCGGGTATCTCTGGAAGCCGATCCGGGCGTTTCGGTCCGATGATCAGGAATAGAAGCTGAGCAACCACCCGCCTTCGATCGAATTCACGCGAAGCTCGACCGGACAGGGACCGGATGTGTTCAGAAGCACCGCGCAGTATTCTGTCGGCTCGCCAGGAGAAATGCATGCTGACGCTGTACCAGACTTACCTTTCGCCGTTCCCGCCGCGGGTGCGGCTTGTGCTGATGTACAAGGGTCTCGATTTCGAAGTTGTCGAACCGCCGGGAATCCACGATGGCGCAGCTAAGGGTGAGTATCTGCGGATCAACCCCATTGGCCGGGTTCCAGCATTGGTTCTGGAAGACGGCAGGGCCTTGCCGGAGAGCGAGGTCATCTGCGAGTACCTGGAGGATCGCTATCCAGAGCCGGCGATGCTGCCCGCCGATGCGTGGGGTAGGGCGCAGGTGCGCATGCTTTCGCGTATCAGTGACATTTACGTCGTCATGGCCATGCTGCCGCTGTTCAACATCGTCGCGGCACCCCCTGCCCAGTGGGATCAGGCAGCGGTAGCGCGGCATGTACGGTCGGTCGGTCAAGCGCTCGATCTGCTCGAGCCGGTGATCGGTGAGCACGGCTATGCGTACGGCAACAAGCTAACGCATGCGGACGGCACCCTGGCACCCATCCTGCAGCTCGTTGCCGAGTGGATGCCGATTTTCAGAGGGGCGGACCTGATGGCAGAGCGGCCCCGGCTGAACGCTTACTGGCAAGCGATACAGCTCGATCCGCTCTGCGGTGCAGTCATTGAGGAAACCCGGGCCGCGGTGCTGCGTTCCATGGGCAGATAGCGCATGCGACGGTGCGGTAGAGCGGCACATGTCCCTGGCTGTGCGGTGTTGCCTAGTGAAGCTGGCGGCTTCTAATCCTCGTCATCAACCGGGAGTTGCTCTGCGCTGCCTTTGATGACTTGGCACGTTCGAGAAAGCGATCCTCTGCGGTGCGTTGTTGGCGCTTGCACTGTGAAAACCGCGTGTAGGCGTCGCGCATCTGCTGCTCTGTGAATTGACTCAAGTCCAGTTGCACCGTCTGTAAAGCCGCTGCCGATTCGATGTCCGACGCGTTTGCGACAGGCGCCTCGACAACGTCCAGAACGTTGTTGATTTCCCGCTCGCCTAACTCGCTCTCGTCAGCCTCCCCCTGCTCATCGCTCCAGCCAATCCACTCTGCCAGCGCACACCCGTAGTCCTTGAGCAGCTTGTATGTTGAATACCCAGGCGGCGGCGGTCTCCCATCGGCGCTGGCTTGCATGCTGAAAGTCGAGCAAAGAAGGACGATGAGTACTGACGCTGATACTGGCCGCATGACGTGTGAAGCTGGTTATTCTGGATGCTCTCATTCTAGGCAGCGCTCTTCAGTAAGAAATAGGGCACGTGTACTACAACGGGTTGGGTGCGCGAACGGTACGCAGTAGCGAGGTCCCTCAGCCTCGGACGAAGGTTGGGTCCTGGAGGATGGTATTGACCCTCGTACTGACCCTGATGTTGCCCCTGATGTTGCCCCTGATGTTGACAATGGTATCCAAATGGATACCATTGTGTCCATGAATCGTTCCTCCGAGCACCTCCAGACTACCCGCAGAGCTGCCGGGCTCAGCCTGCGTGAACTCGCACGGCTCGCAGGCACATCGCACGCCACCCTGAGTCAGTACGAGCAAGGCCACAAGACGCCTTCGGTGGAGGTGTTTTTGCGGGTGCTGGAGGCCGCCGGATACTCTGTGGATCTCTTGCTGCGCAAGCGCATCCGCGAGCGGCGCGGTATGCCCCGCGGGGAAGAGTTGGCCCAGGTGCTGGAGCTTGCCGAGCAGTTTCCGGTTCAGGCAAGCGCGGAACTCGAGTTTCCGCGCTTCGGTAGATGACCAGCCTCGTCCAGAAGATCGTTTCCTGTCACGAGCATCTGCAGGCCGTTGAGGTTCCGTATGCCTTCGGCGGCGCATTGGCGCTGGCATGGTGTACCGCACAAGCCCGCGGCACCATCGATATCGACATCAACCTGTTCGTCGATGCGGCCCGGGCAGGTGAGGTTCTTGCTGCGCTCCCCGGCGAAGTCCGGCACGATGCGACGGACTTGGAGAAGCTCGAACGCGACACGCAGATACGTCTGTGGTGGGATGCCACGCCCGTCGATCTCTTTCTCAACAGCACGCCTTACCACAACGAAGTGCAGACCCGCGTGCGCTGGGAGGCTTTCGCCGGGTCGCGCCTGCCGTTTCTCAGCTGCCCGGATCTCGCCGTGTTCAAAGCGTTCTTCAATCGCACAAAAGACTGGGCAGATCTCGAAGCCATGCGCGATGCCGGCACGCTGGACGCACGGCATGTTACCGGCGTGCTGGTGGAATATCTGGGAGCGGATGACGAGCGTGTGCGGCGTCTGCAACGGCTTGTCAGAAGCCGGACGTAGTCGGCCGATGCGCTATCGCGGTTCCAGGACGACCTCGCTGGTTTGGCCTGCTGCGATGGTGATCGTTTGCGGTGCGATGTCGCCCGCCTGTTTCCAGCCTTCCACCCGGTAGGCGCCTGGCAGCAGCCGTACCGGCGTGCCTGGCGTCAGATAAGACCGCCGCAGCTCCTGGCCTTCGGCGGCGTAGACGAACGCTCTATCCGGCGGCCGCGCGTAGTTTCCACTATCTGCGTAGTGCACGACGAGCGCACCTGTGGCTCGTGCGACGATCTCGGCGTCCGTGGTTTGCGCTGCGGTTACCTCGATCTCGATGGGTTGGAAGTATCCCGCCGCCTTGTGCGGCTCAACGCGGTAACGGCCGGGCAGCACTGCCTGCGGTTTGTCCACGCCGAGATAGATGCTGGCGTTGCGGTCCAGCGCCACCAGGTTCGCGCGGTCTGCCCGGCCTGTGAAGTCTTCCTCGGCACCGCTGTAGGTCAAACGCACAAAACCTGCATCGAGCGGCAGCGCCAGGTGTGTGTCTGCCTGTTGGATCTGAATGGATTGCGCCTGCAGCGGCAGTGCCGGGTCATCTGAGCGGATTTCGTAGGTTCCCGGGCGCACGAGGCTGCCGTGACCGCCGTGAAACCGGTAACGCTGCTCTCCAATCTGATGCAGGGAAACCACGCGGTGGCGCACGCTGCCATCCGGTAGCGTGAGGTCGACGGTGACCCGCACCGTGGACACCGCTTCGAAGGCAATCT
>JAUIED010000208.1 GCA_030428905.1 Gammaproteobacteria bacterium | reverse complement strand
AGGTACCGCCCGACGTCGCGGGAGCGGCGCCCGACCTCACCGCAACCCAACCGGGCGCCGGTCAGGCACCCCCGGCCGCCGGTGCCGCGGTCGTTGATCAACCGGCAGCGGTTCCCGCCCAGCCACAGCAGACCCGGCGCGGCCAGGACTGCGAACCCGTCGTCTACCGAGTGCTGAACAGCGTCCTGCAGCCTGGAGGGACGCGGATGACCCAGATGGGCCTGCCCGAGTTCGACTGGAACCTCCTCAACACCGACCGCGCCGGCACCCTCGGCGGGCGCACCGTCCGCCTGCCGCGCGGCCGGCTGACCGGTGGCACCTCGATGGTCAACGCGACCATCGCGGCACGCGGCGCGCCTTTCGACTTCGACCGCTGGGCGGCGTCGGTGAACGCCGCAACAAGCGACACCGTGAACCAGGCCTTCATCTACGTACACGGGTACGCCACACCGTTCGATGACGCTGCAAGACGCACGGCCCAGGTAGCGCTCGATCTGGATCTGGACGTGGCCCTGGGTGGTATTCCCATGCTGTTCAGCTGGCCGTCCCGAGGCACCACCCAGGGCTACGTTGCCGACCTCGACTCCGCCGACGATGCGACGGACGCTCTCAATGCTTTCATCGATATTGTGCGCAGCCGCACCGCGGTGCAGCGAGTTCACCTGATCGCCCACAGCATGGGTAACCGGGTCGTCACCGAGGCATTGGGCGAGCGGCTGAGCGCAGGCAACGACGGGCGGCTGTTCGATGAACTGATCATGGCAGCACCAGATGTGCCTGCGCGCCGCTTTCAGAGCCGCTTCCTGGAGACCCTCCCGCAACTGGCGAAGCGCGTGACGCTGTACGTAGCGGATGACGACGTGGCGTTGTACGTATCACGAGCACTACGTGATAAAGACCCCCGCGCAGGTCAGGTGGCCGGTGGCCTCCTCGATGTGGAGGTCGCAGGGTTCAATGCCATCAACGCCTCCAGTCTCACGCGGGACTTCCTCGCGCACAGCTACCACGCCAACAACGACTCGATGCTCTCCGACATCTACTGCTTGTTGAAAGGGGCCGATGCAAACCTTAGACCGCTGATCGAACCAGTAGGCCCTGCGTGGACGTTCAGGGAAGACCGCCCTCCTTCCGACCGGACGGATGTGTGCGCCAGTCCCATCACGCCGGTTGAGCAAGCGCCCTGGTACTCAGACCTGCTCTATTGGGCGTCGTTGCCGTTTGCCGTGCTCGTGTTGATCTGGTGGTTGCGCAGGCGCCGCGCGGCCGGCTAATTGCGTACACTGGATTTTTCATCGCGGAGCAAACCATGGATGTCATAAAGGCAATGAACACCTGCACGGCCATGCGCTACTTCACCGAGGAGCCCGTGCCGAGGGAGGTTCTGCAGCAGCTGGTGCATGCCGCCACCCGCGCCTCGAACCCAGGCAACAGCCAGGGTTGGGCGTTTCTGGTCATAGACGAGCCCGCCATCAAAGGGCCCATCGGCGAGAAGGTGCTGCAGGGCATGCAACCGTTCTTCGCAGCGCGACCACCGGGCCGCGACGGCGTGGAAGAGCGCATGTTGAAGGGCGCAGAACACCTGGCAGTGAATTTCGCCCAGGTACCTGCGTGGATAGTAGGCATGGCGCGCAACGTCTACCCGCCACACGATCCGCAGGAATCGTTCATGCACTCCACCATCTACCCGGCAGCGCAGAACCTCATCGTCGCCGCCCGCTCGCTCGGCATCGGCACCTGCTTCACCACGTTTCCCGGACATGCCGAGCCGGAGATTCGGACGCTTTGCAACGTGCCGGACGATCTGCACATGTTCGTGTACATCGCGGTGGGTTATCCCGCCCGGCCGTTCAAGCCCGTGCGTCGCAAAGCGGTGGAAGAGGTACTTACCTGGAACCGCTTCTGAAACGCTCCGCGGCGTGCTGCCCGGCGACGTAGCCGAAGGTCATGGCCGGGCCGATGGTGCCGCCGGCGCCAGGATAGGTCTCCCCCATCACCGATGCTGACGCATTACCCGCAGCGTAGAGCCCGTCGATGGGATTGCCGCCGGCGCCCAGCACGCGTGCGTGTGCATCAGTAGCCAGCCCACCTTTCGTGCCGAGATCGCCCGGGTAAAGTCTCGCAGCGTAGAACGGCGGCGTTTCCACGGGCGCAAGACATCCATTCGGCAGCACCGACGGATCACCCGAAAAGCGATCGAAGGCGTGCTCTCCCCGCTGAAAGTCTTCGTCACGCCCGTCCCGCGCCATCTGGTTGAAACGCGTCAGTGTGCGCTCGAGCCCGCTCTCGTCCACACCCAACGTGCGGGCAAGCTCCGCAACGGAGTTCGCGCGTATCAGCATGCCGGAATCAATGACACTCTGCGGCGTGACGCCGGGTAACAGGTTGGCGAACGGGTAGCGACTGCGATACGTCGCATCCATGATCATGAAGGACGGCACGGCAGCACCGCCGCTGGCGTGATTGTCCTGCATGGCTTTCACCACTTCGTTGTACGGTGCTGCCTCGTTGACGTAACGCTCGCCTGCGCGATTGACGATCACGAAGCCGGGCTTGCCGCGCTCGAAGATGACGATCTGCGGCGTGCCGTCCGGCATCAGCACGGTGGGCGCCCACCAGGCATCCTCCATCAGGTCGGTGTGCGCACCGGCCCTCATACCCGCTTCGATGCCGCCGCCGGTATTGCCCACTGAGCCCGAAGTCCAATCCGATGTGGCGTCCTCTCCCTGAAAACGCCGGCGCATGGCTTCGTTGTGCTCAAACCCGCCACTGCCGATGATCACCGCTGAGGCACGCACCTCCCGCTCCACGCCCCTTTCGCGCAGCAGGGCGCCGGTCACCTGCCCTTCAGCTACCTGCAACTCCACCAGCTCGGTGTTCAGCAATACCTCTACTCCGCAGCGCTCGAGAGCGAGGCGCAACCAGCCTACAAGCGCCTGACCGCTGGACAGCAGCGGCCTGCCGCGCAATCTTGCCCAGAGGCTGCGCGGCACCACCCGCCACGCTTTCAGTGCAGTCAAAGGCCGTGATCGCACCTCTGCCAACGCGCGCATCTCCGCCATCGTGCCGACCAAACCACCCGGCGCTACCGGCCGGGCGCGGCTGCGCTGGGTTTGAAGCAGTGCACCCAGGCGGCTGCCGTCCAGCACCTGAGGCTCCACCGACCGGTTGGCGGCCTTTCCCCCCGGACGCTCGGCGAAGTAGTCGGGAAAGCCCACAAACGTATCGAACGACACATGTCCGTTGTCGCTGAGGAATCGCAGCATGCGCGGTGCCGCTTCCACAAAGGCACGCAAACGCTCCTCCGATACCCGATTACCCACGCAAGCGCGCAGATAGGTCAGCGCATCCTCAGCGCTGTCGCTGTCAGCCTGTGTCGCCAGCAGATGGTTGTTCGGTACCCAGACCACACCGCCCGACAGTGCCGTGGTGCCTCCGTAGCGATCGGTTTTCTCGACCACCAGCGTGCGCATGCCGCCGGCGTGAGCACTGAGCGCCGCTGTCATCGCCGCGGCACCGCTGCCTACCACCAGACAATCCACCTCCATGCCATGTCCTCCCTAAGCAGGCACCGGACGTGCCACGTTCGACTTGAGTAGCGCAAGCAACGGTATGCAGGCGAGCGTAATGAGCGTCATCGTGCGGAAGTCACCGATGTAGGCAAGCATCAGCGCTTCCTGCTGGACGATCATATCGAGCACTGCATAGCCTCGCTCGCCGCCCAACTCCGTGAGGTAGGCATATTCGTCGTAACGCAGGACATCGGTGAAAGGAGAAACATGCGGCACGAGCTGCTCACGGTTAGTACGGTGAAACACCGCCAGGCTCCCCATGAGCACCGAGATACCGATGCTGCTGCCGATATTACGTGCAAGGCTGTAGATGCCTGCCGCTTCGTTGCGATACTGCGGCGCCAGGGTCACAAAGGCAATCGAACTCAGAGGCACAAACATGAAGCCAACACCGATACCCTGTAACAGACCGCTGTACACCAGAAGCTCCACCGACACATAGCGGTCGAAAGTGGTCATCACCGCAAGAGATGCAGCGCTGATCAGCAGGCCAATGAATATCAGAAGCCGTGCGTCCACGCGGTTCACAAGGCGTCCGACGAGCAGCATGGAAAGCATGGTGCCGATACCACGCGGCGCCAGTACCCAGCCGATGAGCAGCACCGGGTAGCCGAGCACGTGCTGCAGCATAGGCGGCAGGAGCGCCATGGTTGCCATCATGTTGAAGCCCACGGCAAAGCCGATGATGCTCGCGGATGTGAAGTTGCGATCGCGAAACATGGCCGGCGTCACGAACGGCCTGGCGTGGGTGAAAATGTGCACGATGAACAGGTACAGACACACAGCGCTCACCGTTGCTTCGACGATGACTTCGGTGGACTGAAACCAGGACAACCCGTTGCCGCGATCCATCATCAACTGGAAGCTGCCGATGGCGATGCTCAGGTAGGCAAAGCCAGCCACATCGAACGGCCGTGCGCGATCCTCGTGCCGGCTCGCCGGTATGGTGGCGCTTGCCCCGAGGTAGGCAATGATGCCCACCGGCAGATTGATGAAAAACACCCAGCGCCAGTCGTAGAGTTCGATCAGCCACGCGCCCAGCGTCGGCCCGATGATCGGCCCGAACATGACGCCCACGCCAAACATCGCCATAGCGGGGCCATATTGATCCGGCGGGTAGACATCGAGCACGGTGGCCTGCGCCAGCGGAATCATCGCCGCGCCAAACGCCCCCTGCAGGATGCGAAACAGCACCATCTCTTCAAGATTGACACTGAGCCCGCAGAGCACCGAGGTGACGATGAACCCGGCGATGCTGATGAGATACAAGCGCCGCCGCCCAAGCCGGTCTGCCAGATACCCAGCCATCGGCGTCATGATCGCCGACATGACGATGTAGGAAGTGAGCACCCAGGCCACCTGCTCCTGGTTGGCCGAGAAGGTGCCCTGCATGTGCGGCAGGGCTACCGCGGCGATGGTGGAGTCGAGTGTGTAAATAAACGTGCCGAGCACCAGGCTCGGCATCATCAGCGGATGCGGTGCGTTGCTCACCAGTCCGGCAGCAGGTCGCGCCAGGTGCGCGTGTGGTGTGTGTCGATTTCCACGACCGCGCTCATGCCCATACGCAGGTCCTCTGCCGGCTCCTCGAGTTCCACCTTCACGGGGATGCGCTGCACGATCTTTACCCAGTTGCCGGTGGCGTTCTGTGGCGGCAGCAGCGCGAACTCCGCGCCCGTGGCACGAGCGATGCTCTGCACCCGCCCCCGAAAACTGCGATCAGGATAGGTATCCACGCGCACCACTACTGCCTGTCCTGGCAACACGTGGGTGAGCTGCGTTTCCTTGAAGTTGGCTTCCACCCACATGTTGCGATCGGCCACCAGACCCAGTGAAGGGCTGCCCCGCTCGATGAAGTCGCCGCGCCGTGGCACGTTGGTCACCACGCCGTCGAATGGCGCATGCAGCACCGTGTGGCCGAGGTCCAGGCGAGCCCTGTCCAGTGCCGCCTGCGCGCGTTGCACGTTCGGGTGGTTGGCAGCGTTCAACGTGGGATCGCCCGCCAACCGCGTCAGCAGATGCGAAGCGTGCTCACGGGAGACTTCCACACGCTTTTGCGCGGCATCGAGCGCGTGACGCGTGCGGTCGAGATCTTCCACCGTGCCGAGATTCTTCTCCTTAAGCTCCTGTTGGCGCCGGTATTGAGCGTGGGTGAACTCGATGTCGGCCTCGAAGAGCTCGATCTCCTTCAGCGCCTGCGTATACGCCAGCTTGTCGCTCTCAACATCAATCGCAGCCTGCCTGAGGCGCGCCTCGGCCTCGGTCACAGCGATCGCATAGGCCGCATCATCCAGGCGAAACAACTCAGTGCCAGCTTCCACTCGATCGTTGTCGCGCACCGTCACGGCAACTACGGTGCCGCCCACCTCCGGGCTGATGAGCACCCGGTCTGCCTTGATGTAGGCATTGTCTGTGTCCACGAATCGACCACCAGCCAGATACAGGGCACAACCGGCCACCACCACCAGTATCGGCACGACCCACAGCGCAACGAAGCGTAGCAACGGCCTGCGGCGCCTTACTGCCGCCTCAGTCTCAGCAACCACCTCGAGGGGGGCACTGGGAGGCGTTCCGCGTGCAGCTTCCGCCATACTCAGGTACCCCGTTTTTCCGTTGCGCCAGAGCGCGAGGACAGGTTGTCGCGTATACGCTCGAGCGCGGCGACAACCGCAGCGCGTTCCGACCCCTCGACACCCGCGAAAGCATCCCCGCTCACAGACGTGCCGATGGCCCACACGCGCTCGAGCATCGGCCCTGCGGCCTCTGTGAGATACAGGCACTGAGCCCGACGATCGGATGGGTTGGGTTGGCGAACCACGAGCCCTGCATCCACCAGGCGGTCGATCTGCCGCAGCAACGTGATCGGCTGTACTTCGAGAATTTGCGCCAGCGCGCTCTGGCCAATGCCCTGGTGGCGCTCCAGGTGCGCCAGTACCCGCGCCTGCGCAAGGGTGAGCCCAACCTGCTGAGCAACATCGTTGAAGCGGTCGCGCAACAGCCGCGCGACTTCCGATAGGAGGAAGCCAAATTCCCGGTTGTCTGACACCCACACCGCCTGCCTATGGCTTAATTTCAGCGCCCCTGATAATAAGCCAGGCTAACCATCCTGCCAATCTGTGGATTCCGGGGTAGAGCGCGGGTCCAGCTCGAATGCCGCAGTGCTCGAACGCACCACGGGCACGAAGTCTGCGTCGTGTGACGCCGCCTCACCGCGGCGCACCAGGCATACCGCCGTCCAGAGAATG
>JAUIED010000207.1 GCA_030428905.1 Gammaproteobacteria bacterium | reverse complement strand
GCTGCCTACGGCCACTGAGGCAGTTGCACCACCGGCACCGTGCGTGACGGCATCGCAATTGCAAAAGTTGGGGTACCGGCGGTAGCGCTGGTCACCGACGAATTCTGGCCGCAGGGTGACTTCGTGGCGAACTCTCTGGGCATGCCCGATGTGCCGCGCGTGCGCCTGCCGCACCCGGTGGCGGGTACAGGCGCTGCTTCCATCGAGCGCATTGCCGCAGAGGTGGCACCCCGCATCGTCGAGGCGCTCACGCAGGGCCGCGCTGCATGAACGCGACCCTGCTGTCGGCCAACGATGAAGCGCAGGCGGTGGAGCAGTTGCATGCAATGGGCTGCACCGATGGGTTACCGGTGGTGGTTCCCACGCCGGAACGGGTAGCGCGCATGGTGCTGGCTTCGGGTCAGGATGGCGACATGGTGCTCGGCTCCATGGGCCCGGCCGGCGGCATCGCCACGGTGCAGATGGTGGCCACGGCGGCGGTCATGGCCGGCTGCCTCACCGATCACATGCCACTGGTGATGGCCGCCGTGAAGGCGGTCATCGACGAACGCTTCGACCTCACCGAAATGCAGGCCACCACGCACTGCACCGCGCCGCTGATCATCGTCAACGGTCCGGTACGGGAAAATCTGCACGTTGCCTGGGGGTTCGGTGCCCTCGGCCCGGGACATCGCACCAACGCAAGCGTTGGTCGTGCGTTGCGCCTGGCCATGCTGAATATCGGCGGCGCCCGCCCCGGCGAATCCGACATGGCGCTGCTGGGCCATCCGGGAAAGTTCACCTATTGCCTGGCGGAAGACGAGGCGTCGTCACCGTTCGAGCCGCTGCACGTGAGCCTCGGTTTCGCGCCGGATGACAGCGTGGTCACCGTCATCGGTGCGGAGGCACCGCACTCGGTGCTCTACAGCCCCGTCGGCGACCCGGCCCGTGATGCCGCCAGCCTCACGCATGTGCTCAGCATCGGCCTTGCCAATCTGGCGACGAACAACGCCATCCTCACCAACGGTGCCGCGGTGGTCATTCTCAATCCGGAACACGCTGCCGTTTACCGCGGTGCGAACATGGATCGCGCGGCGGTGCAGCAGGCGTTGCATGCCGCCTGCACGACGCCGAACGGCGCGTTTTCCGCGCATGCCGGCGGCTTTGCCGCCCGCGCGGAGAAGGGCGGCGACGTGCCGGCCTTTCACGACGCCTCCGACATCATCGTGATGGTCGCCGGCGGGACCGGGCTTTACTCCATGGTGATGCCCACCTGGTGCGCCGGTGCGCACCGCAACCGCGCGGTGAGCGTCAAGGTGGAGTCGGATTTGTACTGCGAGGTGCCCTGGCTTGCGTAGGTTTGTGATTGTCGCTTGTCTGTTCCTCGGCTCGCCGGTGGCAGTTGCCGCAGAAGTGTTTGCCATCGACGGGTTGGAAGGCCGATGGGTTTCACAAGACCCTGCATACGGGGTAACCGCCCGGTCGAGCCTCATGATCGAGCAGATCTACGACGGCGCCATGCATCGGTTCACCTACGATGTGCAGCGCGCGGATGGGGATGCGCCGGCGCGCGTGTTCGGCGGCGTAGCGCACTACCGGCGCGCGCAGGGTGAGATCCTGCGCGGCCAATGGGTCGACAGCAATGGCGCGCTCATGGACATCTCAGCGCAGATGCAGGCGCAGACCCTGACATCCACTTGGCAAAACGCCGCGGGCAAAGGACAGACTCGTTACACGCGAATCGATGAGAACACGTTGCGTGTCGAGGATTACCGCTACGCGGACGATAGCTGGCAGGTGTTCAACGCCATGACATTCCAGCGCGCGCCTGAGGACGAAGGCACGCAGCGGTTGGTTACCGGCATCGGCGGCTTGTTTTTCCGCAGTGACAAGCCGGCGGCACTTGCCGGCTGGTACGAACAGCACTTTGCGATCGACCGCGTGCCCACCTCCTACGATGCTCTACCCTGGCGCCAGGAGGCAGGTTTTACCGTGTTCAGCCCCTTTCCCCGCGCCTCCGACTACTTCGGCGATGCGGCGCAGGCCTGGATGGTCAACCTGCGGGTGCGGGATCTCGATACGCTGGTGAGGCGGCTGCGCACAGCGGGGCTCACCGTTTCAGAGCCGCAGACCTATCCCAACGGTCGCTTCGCACGCCTTGAGGACCCGGAAGGTAACCCCATCGAGCTGTGGGAGCCGGCGGCCGAATAAAAACGCAGCTCAGTCCAGCAACACTCGGTCCAGTTCGGTACCTGGTGGGTAGTTGTCGGCGATCTGCAGCATTCCGTCGAGCGTGATCTCCGAGCGCAGTAGAGTGGCCTCGCTATCCGCATCCTTGACCGGCTCCAGCTTCGCAATCGTGCATCGACCCCGGTTCATCTGTGTGTCGAGCGCTGTCAGAACCAGCCCGTCGTCAGTCACTTCGATGCCTAACTCTGTGAGGGTGGACTTCAGCATCCCGCCGTGGGCGTCGAACGAGACGGTGCCCTGAAAGTGCATCGCGCCCGATGCGCTACCATCCGCTGCAATGCTCAGATCGCCGCCGGGTACTGCTGTGAAAACGAAAGCGCCGTCCGCGGTGCGGCTGGCGCCATCGCTCAGCGAGATGGAACCACCGACGCCCTCGACGTAGCCGCAGAAGCTGGCTTTCACTCCCCAGGTAAGTTGCTTGAACGACATGTCGCCTCCTTTGTTGGCTGCGACAAGAATGGCCTAGACGGACGCTAAAAACACTAGCTGCGCTTCCCGGCATTGGTGCTGCTCCTTGCAGGCCGTCCAGGGCCGTCCAGGGCATGCCGACAACTCCGCGATGCCTCAGCCGCGCCCATCCCCGAGCGGCAGCTCCGTGGAGTACTTCGTCTGCCGCAGAGCGAAGGTCGAGCTCATGTTGTGCACGTGCGGCAGATTGACCAGCGTGTGCTTCATCAGGCGTTCGTAGGCGGCTACATCGGCAACGACGATTCTCAGAAGATAATCGCGGTCGCCGGATACGGAATACGCCTCGACCACCTCCGGAATCCGCTCCACGGCCTGTTCCAATTCGTCGAGCACGCGCTCGCCGTGCGCCTGCAGCGACAAGCTGACGAAGACGTTCACGCCGAGCCCGAGTTTTTCTGCGCTGAGCAGGGTTACCCGTTTGCGGATGATGCCGCGCTCTTCGAGACGTTTGACCCGCCGCCAGCAGGGGGTATGCGACAGGCCCACCCGTTCTCCGAGCTCCTGCAGAGATATCGTCGCGTCGGCTTGAAGCGCATTGAGGATCTTCAGGTCGAACCGGTCGAGCCTTGCCTCTTTCTCGGATTGCAAAAATAATCTCGAATATCCTAGATAAGTAGGATGTATATCATCGTATAGAGCAGTTTTCTAGATAGAAAGGTGACCTGCTGGCGCCTGGGAATCGCAATACTTGGACGATTGAGAGCAACGGTGATGTTCATGTCGAGCAATGTAGCGGAGTCTTTTTCGCTGGATGAGCGGTACGTTCGGGAAGGCGAGCCGATCCTCATCAGTGGCATCCAGATGTGGACACGGCTGCTGCTCGAACAGGCAGCATCCGACCGTGCGCGCGGCCTGCACACCGCTGGTTTCGTGTCCGGCTACCGGGGCTCGCCGCTGGGCGTTCTGGATCAGGAGCTCTGGCGTCAGGCGGACAAGCTGCATGAGGCGGACATTCGCTTTCAGCCCGGCATCAACGAAGATCTCGCAGCCACTGCCGTATGGGGCAGCCAGCAGGTGGGGCTCTTTCCAGGCGCGCGCTACGACGGGGTGTATGGCCTGTGGTACGGCAAGGCGCCGGGCCTGGATCGCTCCGGGGACGCCATACGCCACGCCAACGTAGCGGGTACCTCGCCATGCGGTGGTGTGCTGCTGGTGGTTGGCGACGACCATGCCTGCAAGAGTTCCACCCTGCCAAGCCACTCGGAATATGCGCTCAAGGATCTGGCGGTGCCGATCCTCAACCCATCGAACGTGCAGGATCAACTGCAGTTCGGCCTCTTCGGCTGGGAGATGTCGCGCTACACCGGGCTCTGGACCGGCATGCTGGCCGTGGCAGACACCATGGACAGCCTGCAGACGGTGCACGTGCCGTCCGAACGCCAGGTTTGGAAAACGCCCGGCGGCAGGCTCGACGTGCACATCCGTCTGGGTGACACCCCGCAGGTGCTGGAGCGTCGCCTGGTGGAGCTGAAGATTCCCGCGGCTATCGAGTTTCAACGCGCCAACCCGATCAACGTGCACATCAGCCGCCCGCCGCGGGCCCGCATCGGCATTGTCACCACGGGGCTTGCCTACCTCGAAGTGCGGGAGGCTCTGGCGCGATTCGGCCTTGGTTCTGGCGCTGCGATGGAGGCAGCGGGCATCGCCCTGTGGAAGCTTGGCATGGTGTGGCCGCTGGATCGCGACGCGTTGCGGGACTTTGCGGCGCGGTGCGACCAGGTGCTCGTGGTGGAAAACAAGCGCGCGTTCGTCGAGCGGGAGTTCAAGGCGGTGCTGTACGGCTCGGCCCATTCGGTACCGGTGTCGGGCAAGCAGGACCAGAACGGCGCAACGCTGCTCGATGAGCACGGTGAGATCGACGCCTGGGATGTGGGCCGCGCGCTCGTGCGCCTGGTGCCCGACATGCCCGGGCGTGCCTGGCTCGAGCACCAGCCATCTGCGGTGGAAGGGGCGGGATCGACCTCGGAGGATCGCAAGCCGCTCTTCTGTCCAGGCTGCCCGCACAATACTTCCACCCGGGTTCCGCAGGGCAGCCGCGCCACCGCCGGCATCGGCTGCCACTACATGGCACAGTGGATGGACCGGCAAACGCAGACCTACACGCACATGGGCGGCGAGGGCGTTACCTGGGTGGGCCTGAGCCCGTTTACGGATGAACAGCACATCTTCGTCAATCTCGGCGACGGCACCTATTTCCACTCCGGCTCGCTGGCCATTCGTCAGGCTGTCGCCGCAGGCGTCAACGCAACCTACAAGATTCTGCTGAACGGCGTGGTGGCGATGACTGGGGGGCAGTCCTACGACGGCGAGCTGCGCCTGGCAGACGTCGTGCGGCAGGTGCAGGCCGAGAACGTGCGTGAAATTGTTGTCGTCAGCGACGATCCACAAGCGAGCGATGCGCAGCTTAGGGGGCTTGGTCTGCATGCGCGCCCGCGGGCGGAGATGGATGCCATTCAGCAGCGCCTCAGGCAGCAGCCCGGCGTGACGGTCATTGTTTACCAGCAGGCCTGCGCCACGGAGCTGCGTCGTCAACGGAAGAAAGGTCTTGCTGCGCAGGCAACGCAGCAGGTGCTCATCAACCCCGAGGTGTGCGAAGGCTGCGGCGACTGCACGGCGGTATCGAGTTGCGCCGCCATCGAGCCCGTACCCGGCCCGTTAGGTGTCAAACGTGCCATCAACCAGACCGCCTGCAATCAGGATCTGAGCTGCACGGACGGCTTTTGCCCTTCCTTTGTGCTGGTGGAGCCTGCGGGTGAGCGCGAAGCCACGCCTGCACCGGTGTGGGAGCTTGAAGCGTTGAAGGCAGAACTTCCGCTGCCGACGCCGACCGAGCGTGAAGAGGTCAATTTGCTGCTGGCGGGTGTCGGCGGCACCGGCATCGTTACGCTCAGCGCGTTGATCGCCACCGCCGCGCACATCGATGGCCTGTCGGCTTCTACCCTCGATATGACGGGTCTGGCACAGAAGGGCGGTGCGGTGTTCTCGCACGTACGCCTGCACACCGGTGCAGAGGTGGCGCGCAGCCCGCGCATACCCAAAGCATCCACCCATGTGCTGATCGGCGCGGATCTGGTCACCGCCAGCACGCGCGAGTCGCTGGAGTTTCTCGGCGCCGACACGCTGGCACTGGTCAACACCGACGTACAACCCACCGCGGAGTTCGTGCTGCACGGTGAGAGCGACAGCCGGGTCGAGCAGCGGCTGGCCCGACTTACCGAGCGGTGCGGCACTTTGCATGGTTTTGCTGCGGGTGGTGCCTGTGACGCGCTGCTTGGTGACAGGCTCGGTGTGAACGTGATGTTGCTCGGCATGGCCTGGCAGCACGGCGCGTTGCCGTTGAGCCTGCAGGCAATCGAGCGCGCCATTACGGTCAACGGTGTGGCGGTGCAAAGCAACCTCACAGCCTTTCATCTCGGCCGTGCGCGTGTTGCTCGGCCGGAGTTGTTGGAAGGTGGCAGCGATGCAGAGCCTGCGCAGGTGGCGGAGGCGCAGGTTGCGGAGGCGCAGGTTGCGGAGGCGCAGGTTGCGGAGGCGCAGGTTGCGGAGGCGCAGGTTGCGGATTCGTTCGAGGCGCTCGTCTCTAAGCGCTGCGCGCTGTTGAGCAGCTTTCAGGATGATGCGCTGGCCACACGGTATCGCAACGACGTCGAAGCCTTTGCGCAGCAGTTGCACAAGACGGTGCCGGACAGTGCCGATACGCTCGCCCGGGTGGTGGCCGCTTCCTACGCCCACCTGCTCGCCTACAAGGACGAATACGAGGTTGCCCGGCTGCATCTGTCGCCGGAGTTTGCCGAATCCTTACGGCAGCGATTCGGGCGCGACGCGCGTGTGCAGTATCTCCTCGCGCCGCCACTGCTCGGCAAGAAGAAACGCCGGTTCGGATCATGGATGCGTTGGGGCTATCGTCTGCTCGCGCCGATGAAACGGCTTCGCGGTACGCCGCTGGACGTATTCGGTTATCTGCCGGAGCGCCGCGAGGAGCGTGCGCTCATCGCGGAGTATCGCGAAACGATGGCCTTCGTCGCCGAGCACGTTACACAGGCCAACGTCGCTGTGGCGCATGACCTTCTGGCGTTACCGGATCGCATTCGTGGCTACGGCCATGTCAAGTCGGCTCG
>JAUIED010000206.1 GCA_030428905.1 Gammaproteobacteria bacterium | reverse complement strand
AGGGCTTACGCCCAGAGGGGGAGTCGAACCCCAGCCCAACCGGGCTTTACCATTGCACCTGCCCGGGATTCGAACCCGGGACCCATTCACCATTGGCGAACTGCTCTACCTCCTGAGCTAACAGGTTTTTGGCCAGGCGCCATCCGGTACGAGCAACTGCCGAGAACGCTCTCGCCGCCGCTCGCCAGGCTGGACTCACGAGCCAGCACCTTTAAGTTGACTGCCTGGCTCCCGCGCAGATCAGCAGGCCAATGCCAATCCGCTCGGAATGCTTACAACCGATGACGGAGCACCGTCAGGGTTGCCTTCACTGGCCGCAATGCTCGAAGCTCCTAACCACCCACTGATCAACGCCATATTCGTTCGGCTATGACTGCTGAGCGCACCGGTCGTGAACTCACCACCGGCGCCGATCACCATCGGCAGCAACAGTTGATCTGCCAGGTACTCACCCACCGCATAGTCAGCCGCCAGGTATCGCCGGGCATCACGAATCGCTCTACCCGCAACCCGCTCCGCACTGATCCCCAACCCACCGACAGCTTCGAACACCTCCGTGACGTGCTCGAATCTGCTTCTCAACGAGACGATGTTTCCCGGACCCAGCGATGCCACATCGCTCGATATCAGCGCTTTTTCAGGCCACCCGAGCTTTCGAGCCACCCTGGCAAGCTCCCGCTCGGCGATGTGCCCCTGCAGCTGACTGGAGGTGACCGTCGCCCGGTTCTCAATCCACGACCCGCGCCGGAAAAGTTGCAGCGGTGCCGGCTGCCGCCAGGGGTGCACAGTGACCTCCCAGCGCCCGCCGCCGATCGGGTAGAAGCCGTGCCGATGCAACGTCGAGTCAACCTGCACTCCCATTCGCGCCAGCAACGGAAACAGAGCCAGCTCCAGGAAATCAACACTCGGCGCCATACCGTTGTGCGTGCCACCGTGCACGATGATCGTGCTAGACCTCTCCAGCAACGCTAGCGCCGGGAGCACCGTCTGTACGAGCAGCGTCGAGCTGCCTGCCGAGCCAATGCGAAACTCGTAGTTACCAGGCCGCAATGCGCCCGGCACAAAGCGCACCTCCGTGGATCCCAGCGCATCTCCGTTGATCTCTGCATCGCAGATCTCCGCCGCTGCGCGTAAGGCTGCGAGGTGCTGACGCAGCAAACCCGGCTTCTTCCGGCCCGCCCGAATGTTCGTGATCTTAACCGGCACGCCAAGGCACATGGACAGGGTCAGCGACGTTCGCAGAACCTGACCACCACCTTCACCCATGCTGCCGTCAATTTGCTGAGTACTCATCACCGTTACTCGACCTTTGTTTCTTTAACGGTAAACCGCCAACACGGCGGGTTACCCCTTCACGCAGACCACCTGCTTGAGGGTGTAAACCACCTCCACAAGATCAGCCTGCGCCGCCATTACTGCGTCGATGTCCTTGTACGCAGCGGGCGTCTCATCGATCACGCCTGCATCCTTGCGGCATTCCACGCCTTGGGTGGCCTCGACGTGCTCGTCGACGCTCACCAGCTTCTTAGCTTTCGTGCGAGACATCACACGACCAGCCCCGTGGCTGCAGCTGCAGAAGCTCTCTTCGTTGCCCAAACCGCGCACGATGAACGACCGTGCACCCATGCTGCCTGGAATGATGCCCATCTCCCCTTTACGGGCAGATACCGCACCTTTTCGGGTAACCAGCACGTCTTCTCCGTAGTGCACCTCCCGGCTCACATAGTTGTGGTGGCAATTCACTGCCTCCAATCGTGCGTCGAAGGCAACATCAAGTTCCGCGCGCATGGCATCGACCACCCGCTTCATCATCACCTCGCGATTGATGCGGGCGAACATCTGTGCCCATCCAACCGCCTCGACGTAGTCAGCGAAGCCATCACTCCCTTCGACGAGGTAGGCAAGATCGCGGTCCGGCAGGTTGATCTGATGCCGCTGCATTTCCTTGCGCGCCTGCTCGATGAAGTAGGTACCGATCCGGTTACCTACCCCACGCGACCCGCTGTGCAGCATTACCCACACGGATTCGAACTCGTCCAGACAGACCTCAATGAAGTGGTTGCCAGTTCCCAACGTACCCAGATGGATAACGTTGTTGGTGTTCTTCAGAACCGGGTGCTTGTCACACAACACCCCGAACTGCTCGGATACCCGTGCCCAGGCCGAAGCGACATCCTCAGGTACATCGCCCCACGCGCCTTTATCGCGAGAGCCGCGGGCGCGCACCGAGCGCCCGTGCGGGACCGCTGCCTCGACAGCGGTGCGCACCCCGCTCAAACTATCGGGTAAGTCGCTTGCGACAAGGCTGGTGCGTACAGCCATCATGCCGCACCCGATATCCACACCCACCGCAGCCGGAATCACCGCGCCGACGGTTGGAACCACACTGCCGATGGTCGCGCCTTTGCCCAGGTGGACGTCCGGCATGACCGCGATCCATTTGTGAATGAACGGCAGTGTCGAGATGTTCATCAGTTGCTCGCGCGCCTGGGCTTCGAAGGCAACACCGCGGGTCCAGGACTTGATGTCTACCGAGTGGCCCTGGGTCAGCTCGTAAGTGGTTTCAGCTCGATGTGTCTCGGATTGCATTCTCTGGACCCTCAGTTGTTTCTAACGAGCTCTGCTCGCCTCAATGTGAGAGACGATGCTAGAACCGTGCCAGCAGGTGTCATTCAGCCCGGTAATACTTATATCTTATTGTTTTATATGTCTTTTTTTCTCTTTAACATCATCTCGCGATCGATGCCGAAATCCGCGTAACATATCGTTTTGGTTATCAATGTATTCGTTAGGATATGAAGACTGTCATCATCGGCATGCTCGGCACCAATCTCGACCGGAGAGGTCGCAACGCCAAGCGATGGGCGGCGTGGCGGCCCACTGTATCGCTCTGTCAGCACGAGGATCTGGTCGTCGACCGCCTGGAACTACTGCTGGAGCCGCGCTATCAGAGCCTGGCGGATCAGGTTACGGCAGACATCCAGACCGTTTCGCCGGAAACGAAGGTGGTGCATCACATCATCCGCCAGGAAGACCCCTGGGACTTCGCCAACGTGTACAGCGTGCTGCGCGCGTTCACGGACGGGTACCCGTTCGACACAGACAACGAGCGCTACCTGGTACACATGACCACGGGAACCCACGTCGCACAGATCTGCTGGTTTCTGCTCACAGAGGCACGCTACATTCCCGGCACGCTGATCCAGACCTCACCACCAAACTCCCGACCGAAAGAAGGCGACCTGCCCATCGGTCAGTACCAGGAGATTGATCTCGACCTTTCCAAGTACGATCAGATCGCCTCACGTTTCCGGCTCGAGCAACTCCAGGGAACGGAGTATCTGAAGCAGGGGATACAAACCAGAAACAAACTTTTCAACGAAATGATCGAGCAGATCGAAAAGGTATCGATTCGCTCCATCGAGCCCATCCTGCTCACGGGCCCCACCGGTGCCGGCAAATCGCAACTTGCCAAGCAGATCTACGAACTCAAAAAACAACGCCAGCAGTTCGGCGGCAAGTTTGTCTCCGTCAACTGCGCGACGCTTCGTGGCGATGCCGTCAGCTCAACCCTCTTCGGTCACACCAAAGGTGCGTTCACGGGCGCAACCACGGCACGCCCAGGGCTCCTTCGGGAAGCGGATGACGGCCTGCTGTTCCTCGACGAAATCGGCGAGCTTGGTGTCGAAGAGCAGGCCATGCTTCTCAACGCCATTGAAACGAAGCAGTTTTTTCCGATGGGCAGCGACAAGGAAGTGAGCAGCAATTTTCAGCTCATCGCAGGAACAAACCAGGACCTTTGGCAACGAGTGAGCGAAGGGCAATTCCGCGAAGATCTGATCGCCCGCCTGGACCTGTGGACTTATCACCTACCGCCTTTGCGCGACCGTGTAGAGGACATCGAGCCAAACCTGGAGTTTGAGATCGAAAATGCCAGAACCCGCCTGGGGACCATGATCCGCTTCAGCAAGGAAGCTCGAGATCGCTACCTTCAGTTCGCCACGCGTGAAGCCCAATGGCGAGCAAATTTCCGCGACCTGAACTCCAGCGTCACGCGGATGGCCACGCTCGCCGACGGCGGTCGCATTTCCCGGGAAGTCGTTGAGGAAGAGATTGCACTGCTACAGGCGCGTTGGCGCGCCGGCGCACCCAGCACGCACGAAGGTGAAACGTTACTTCAGAACATTCTCGGCACGGAACACCTTCAAGAATTGGATCCATTCGACCGCGTACAACTCGCCTACGTGGTCGCAGTCTGCCGTTCCTCACGCTCCATGGCTGATGCCGGCAGGCAACTCTTTTCCGTGTCGCGGGAGCGCAAGTCGAGCATCAACGACTCGCATCGACTGAAACGTTACCTGGAGAAGTTTGGAATCGTCTTTGAGCGAATTGGCGCGGTCTAACCACGCAGACACTAAGTTTCGTCTTCCTACGGCCGCAATGGGTCAAGCACCGTCAGGAACGGAAATCGATGGAAATCCGTATCGCGTGTGCAAATCTGATTGACGCCGTGTTCGCGCATAAGTATCGCTGTATGCAGATCATGAACCAGATTACCGCGAACATCCGGTAGTGACGCCAATGTCTCTGCAAGCAGCGACGGGTGCCTTTCCGTAGGCTCCAACACCGAGAAAGCGGGGGCCTCTAAGAGCACCTCGATGAAACGCCATGCCTCACCAGCGGACCAGGGGGATGCGAACACCCGCGAGTGTGTGGTGACCCTGAGAAACTCGTAGCAAATACTCCACGAAAGGTACGTTGGCGAAGGCTCATTCAGCCGATCCTCCACAAACTGGCGGCACGGTCGATGAAACTCAGACCCACGGTCAGCCGCATAGATCAGCACATTCGTGTCTACGACCAGCAATCAACGACCTTCCATCACGTCGTCGAGCGCATCGCGATCGCTGATGTCCACCGCAGCACCACCTCCGTCCCAGGAGGGCAGCTTTCGCCGCCGAATGGGCTTGTCGTTTTCAGCTTCATCCAGAATGCGACGCAGCCCCGCCTCCACAAGTTTCGACATCGTTGTCTTTCGCCTGGCGGCTTCCTTCTTGAGCCGCTCCATCACAGAGTCATCGATGTTGAGCGTCGTCTTCATATGGGAAACCATATTGTGAATATGGGAATCCGTCAATCGGCCGCAATGCCTGGACGGGCATCCAGAGCGTTCAGGCCGGGAGGGACTTAAAACGGGTCTCTCGAAGACTGAGGCCGTGCGCGAGGAGGAGTGATTTTCTTTTCGCTGCGTGTATTTCTGTGTGTGGGGGGGGGGATTGTGGTCGCCCCTCTCGCACATTGCTGCGCAATGTGCTGTCGGGGATGACCACTTTTTTCGCTGCGCGTCTCTTTTCTGAGGATGGTGGTCGCCCCTTTCGCACATTGCTGCGCAATGTGCTGTCGGGGATGACCACTTATTTCGCTGCGCGAAAAAAGTGGTCGGAGTGAGAGGATTTGAACCTCCGGCCCCTACGTCCCGAACGTAGTGCTCTACCAAGCTGAGCTACACTCCGAATCTGATGCTGGCAAGCGTCCTTTCTACGAAGCTCGCTGCGGCGCGGCTTCAGCCCTGGCATCCGTGCCAGGGGCGCGTATTCTAGGGACACTCTCCGCCCGTCTCAAGCGAAGCGCGCACTTCTCTGTCTGTGAAGCCTTTCGCAACATCGCGGCGACATTTGCGCGACTCTGAAGGCCTGCACGGGAGGGAGAGAATCTGTGCCGACCAATACTCGCTTGCGGGCGTACGCCTGTGCGCTGACGACGGGGCTCGTCATCGCGACCGCCGCAGCCGTGTGGCTGCATCCAATCACAGCCATGATCATGGGGGCGTGTCTGCTGGCAGCCTGCGCTGCTGTGGCCGAGCTCTGGAGCCGTCTGGGTGATCTGGGCGAGCAACTGGCCAGGGCCAGCGTCACCGACGCGCCGACCGGCGTGCTGACCACGTCCGCGTTTCGCGCCGCGCGCGACTGCTCTGAGTTCGCCACCGTTGTCACGGTGCAGCTGGATGATGTCAATGGCATCGTCAGCACCTACGGCCGCGCGGTCGCAGATGCCGTGCTCGGGCATGTCGCCAACGTCATTTGCGCCACCGTGCGCGAGAACGATCCTGTGGGCAAAACCGGCGATGCCGAGTTCGGCATTCTACTGGGTGACGTGGAACACGACGTCGCGCAGCGCATCTGCAACCGCATCGAGGCGCGCATCGCTTCCACACCGTACAGCAGCGAGCAGGCCATCATAGAGCTGTACGCAGAGGCGTCCATCGGCCAGCCGCAGGTGGAGCGTCGCGCGGCATGAATTGAGGCGGGTGGCGCATCGGGCTAGCATGCCTGCGAACTTCGGGGGCATGCATGAATCCATTCGATCTAAAAGGCAAACACATCGCCATCACCGGTGCCTCGAGCGGCTTCGGGCATCACTTCGCCGGCGTGCTGGCTGCGGCCGGCGCCACGGTCTCGCTAGGCGCACGTCGGGTGGACAAACTGGAGTCGCGGGTCGCGGAAATAGTCGCTGCTGGCGGCACGGCAACCGCTTTTGCGCTGGATGTGCGCAACACTGCCAGCATCCAGGGCTTCATCTCGGGGGCCGCCGAGACCCACGGCCCCATAGACGTATTCATCAACAACGCCGGCGTCGAGGCCGGCGCTAAAACCTACACTATGATTGACGAGGCCGATTGGGACTTCGTCATGGAAACCAATCTCAAAGGCGCCTGGGTGGCGTCCAAGGCCTACACCGAGCATGTGCTCGCGAATGGTGCCCAAGGCGGCAACATCATCATGGTGTCGTCCATCACCGACCGCCGCACCATCAAGGGCCAGTTTCCGTACGCCGTGTCGAAGGGCGCCAT
>JAUIED010000205.1 GCA_030428905.1 Gammaproteobacteria bacterium | reverse complement strand
TGTCCTACAGCGAAGAGAAGCTGCGTGAGCTGCAGGATTTCGCCATCTCCCAGAACCTTACCAGCCTGCGCAACCGGGTAAACGAACTGGGCGTGGCCGAGCCGCAGGTACAGCGCCTCGGCCGTGAGCGCATCGTGCTGGACCTGCCGGGTCTGCAGGACCCGGCTCGTGCCAAAGAAATCATCAACAAGTTCGCCAACCTCGAGTTCCGGCTGGTATGCCTGCCGAACGATCGACCGTCGGAGTGCGAGTCCTACAACTACGAGGGTTCGTCGGTACAGCTTCAGCGGCGCAACATCGTTACCGGTGACGATGTGATCAACGCCGTGCAGGACTACGACCCCGAAACCGGCCAGCCGCAGGTGTCTATCACCCTCGACGCCGACGGCGGTGAGAAGATGAACGATGTCACCAAAGACCATGTCAACGACGACATGGCCATCATCTTCATCGAGCAGGTGCCGCAGCAGCGTGAAGTCACCAACGCAGCGGGCGAGAAGGAGATCCGTTACTTCACCACCACCAACCGCCGCGTGATCAACGTCGCCAACATCAACTCGGCGCTGGGGTTCCGCTTCCGCATCACCGGCCTGCAGTTTCAGGAAGCACGCGACCTGGCCCTGCTGTTGCGTGCCGGCTCGCTGGCCGCACCGATGTACATCGTTGAGGAGCGCACGGTTGGCGCGAGCCTGGGCGATGAGAACATCGAGCGCGGTCAGTTGTCGCTGATGATCGGCCTCGCTCTGGTCGTAGTGTTCATGCTGGTCTACTACAAGGGCTTTGGCTTTGCCGCCAACCTGGCACTGGCTGCTAACCTCGTGATGATCGTCGCCATCATGTCAATTCTCGGTGCCACGCTGACGATGCCCGGTATTGCCGGCATCGTGCTGACCGTGGGTATGGCCGTGGACGCCAACGTGCTGATCTTTTCCCGCATCCGGGAGGAGCTCAAGGAGCGCCCACCGCAGCAGGCCATTCAGGCCGGATTCGATCGCGCCTTCGTTACCATTCTCGATGCCAACCTGACCACGTTTTTCGTGGCAATCATTCTGTTCAGCATCGGTAGCGGCCCGGTGAAGGGCTTTGCAGTGACCCTTGCAGTGGGCATCGTTACCTCCATGTTCACTGCCATACTCGGCACCCGTAGCCTGGTGAATCTCATGTATGGCGGCCGCGAACTGAAGAAGGTGACCATATGAACATCGACTTCATGGCTGGCCGAAAAATCGCCGCAGCGATTTCCGTTCTGCTCGTGCTCGGCTCCATCGCCGCACTGTCGGTGAAAGGCCTCAACTTCGGCCTGGACTTCACCGGCGGCACGCTGCTGGAAGTGGGTTTTGAGAACGAAGTGGATCCGGAGACGGTGCGCCAGCAGCTCGAGGCCGATGGCTATCGTGACGGGGTGGTGCAGTACTTTGGCACCAATACTGAACTGCTCATTCGCATGCCGCCGCAGGCGGATGTTGACCAGAGCAGGCTGGGTGATGAGATCGTGGGCGAACTGCGAAACACGTTTGCCAACGTGGAGCTGCGGCAGTCGAATTTCGTCGGCCCGGCGGTGGGACAGGAGCTGACGGAAGATGGCGGCCTCGCCATGCTCGCGGCACTGGCCGTGGTCATGGTCTACATCCTGTTCCGTTTCACCAAGCAGTTTGCTGTGGGTGCGGTGGTTGCGCTGGTACACGACGTAGTGATCGTACTTGGACTCTTTGCGGTGTTCGGCTGGACGTTCGACCTGCCGGTGCTTGCGGCGCTCCTTGCTGTGATCGGCTATTCCCTCAACGACACCATCGTCGTATCGGATCGTATACGGGAAAACTTCCGTCGCAGCCGCCGGGACGACTCTGTGGACACCATCAACAAATCCCTGAACCAGACCCTCGGCCGCACATTGGTCACGTCCGGCACAACCCTGTTCGTGCTGTTGGCGTTGCTGTTTCTAGGTGGCGAAATGATTCGCGGTTTTGCCTCGGCTCTGACCATTGGCGTGGTGGTAGGTACCTACTCGTCGATCTACGTGGCGGCGACGGTGCTGCTGGCGATGAACATCAGCCGCGAGGACCTGCTGGTTCCCGAAAAGGAAGCACTGGACCAGGCACCCTGACAGCCCTTGCTGGCTAACGGATCTCTGCGTTCAGGTGCGGACGCAGCGTCTGCACCATGGTCTTGAAGAGTTTCGGATTGGCGGCAACGATGTTACCGGTCTTGAAGAACGTATCTCCGCCGCGCCAGTCACCTACAAAACCTCCGGCTTCACGCACCAGCAGTGTGCCCGCGGCGATGTCCCAGGGGCTGAGCCCCATCTCCCAGAATCCATCGGTGCGACCGGCGGCCACGTAGGCGAGGTCCAACGCTGCCGAGCCCATACGGCGCACGCCGCGGCAGGCGCCAGTGAAGTCTTTGAGGGTGCCCATGTAAGCGTCCAGGTGCGCCTGGATTGATCCAGGTGGAATACCGGTTGCCAGTACCGCCTCGTCGATGTGGTGTCGCTGGGTGACGCGGATGCGTTTGCCGTTGAGCTGTGCACCGGCGCCGCGGGTGGCGCTGAACTCCTCGTTGCGCAAGGGGTCTACCACCACCGCGTGCTCGAACTGGTTGCCCTTCATCACGCCGATGGAGATGCAGTAATGGGGAATGCCCTGCAGGTAGTTCAGCGTGCCGTCCAGCGGATCGATGATCCACGTGTACTGTGCGCCTTCCACGAGCTGGCCGCCTTCCTCGCCAAGAATGGCATGGTCCGGGTAGGCCTTGTGGATGACCTCGGCGATGATCCGCTCGCTCTCCCTGTCGATGTTGGACACGTAGTCGTTGCGGCCTTTCTCCTCGATCTTCAGGCCCTCCAGGTGATCCATGGCTTGCAGCATGACCTGCCCGGCGCGGCGGGCGGCGCGGAGCGCCATGTTCACGTAGGCGTGCATCGATAGTCCTGTAGAATCGGCGGCCGCGTATTGTAGCCGCGTTGGGGGCGCAGGGCATGGAGCAGACGACAGAGATTCGCATGGTTCTGGTGGAGCCGAGCCACCCGGGCAACATCGGCGCTGCTGCCCGGGCGATGAAAACGATGGCCCTCAAGCATCTCTATGTGGTCAACCCCAAACGCTATCCCGATCCCCAGGCCCTCTGGCGGGCCGCGGGTGGCGACGACGTGCTCGAAGCCTGCCGCGTGTGTGATTCATTGTCGCAGGCCATCGACGACTGCCAGTGGGTGGTGGGCACCAGCGCCCGACAGCGGCGCATCCCCTGGCCGGTGCTCACCCCGGAGGCGTTGGCAGACGAAGTGCGCGAGAGACCGGGCCAGCGCATTGCGGTGCTCTTCGGGCGGGAAGACTCCGGCCTCACCAACGAGGAACTGCAGCGTTGCAACGCGCATATCGAGATTCCGGCGAATCCGGTGTATCCGGTGCTCAATGTCGCCATGGCCGTGCAGGTGATCTGCTACGCGCTGTACCGCGGCATGGGCGATCCCGTGCAGCCGCTGGTGTGGGACCGGCCGCCGGCGCCGCTGGCGACCGTTGAGGCTTTGCTCGCCCGCTTCGATCAGGTGCTCACGGCCACGGGCTTCATCAATGCAGAACAACCGGGCCAGACCATGACACGCATTCGCCGGCTGCTGGCCCGCACACAACTCGACGAGACGGAGGTGGGCGTGCTGCACGGCATCCTCACCCACATCGAGCGGCCACCCCCCCATTGAGAGGCTCCCTGGCGCTCGGGCGGATTAGTAGACCGTTTTAGTCGGGTATTGCATACTCGCCGCCATGCGACTCACCACCAAAGGCCGCTATGCGGTAACCGCCATGCTCGACCTGGCGCTGCACTACTGCAGCGAGCCGGTGAGTGTGTACGACGTTGCCGGGCGTCAGGGCATCTCTGCTTCGTATCTGGAGCAGCTCTTTGCCCGCATGCGTCGTGCTGGTCTGCTCGAGAGCGTGCGTGGACCGGGCGGCGGTTATCTGTTCACCAGGGACATGGAACAGATCACTGTTTCCGACATCATCACCGCGGTCGGTGAAGGGGTGGATGTCACCCGCTGCCATGGTGCGGCGGACTGTCAGGAGGGCTCGCAGTGCCTCACCCATGATCTGTGGGCGGAGCTGTCCGATCAGATCGACGGCTATCTGCGGGAGATCACGCTGGCAAGCCTGGTGGATCGCAGCAATCTGCGGCACCAATCTGACAAGGAGCCGCTGCACCCTGATCTCATCGCCGCACGCCACCTGTGAACCGGCAGATCTACCTCGACTACGCGGCAACCACGCCGGTGGACGAACGCGTCGCCGCCGCCATGTCGGCGTGCCTCACATTCGATGGCAACTTCGGTAACCCTGCCTCTCGCTCCCACGCTTTCGGCTGGCAGGCGGAGGAAGCGGTAGAGCTTGCGCGCACGCAGATGGCAGCCCTGCTCAACGCAGACCCGCGGGAAATCGTTTGGACCAGTGGCGCCACGGAATCCGACAACCTCGCCATCAAGGGCGCAGCGGAGGGCGCGGCGCGGCGGCACATCATTACCAGTGCGATCGAGCACAAAGCGGTGCTCGACACCTGTGCGCACCTGGAAAATCAGGGCTTTGAGGTCACCTACCTGCAGCCGACGGCAAACGGCACAGTCTCGGTTGACGCGGTGGTTGAGGCGCTGCGGCCGGACACCCTGATCTGTTCGGTGATGCATGCCAATAACGAGATCGGTGTGGTCAATGACATTGCCGCCATCGGCACCGCCTGTCGGGCTAATGGAACGCTGTTTCACACCGACGCAGCGCAGAGCGTCGGCAAAGTGCCCGTCGACGTGCGCGCCATGCCCATCGACATGTTGTCCATATCCGCGCACAAGATTTACGGCCCGAAAGGCATGGGCGCCTTGTTCGTGCGGCGCGATCCGGCGGTGCGGGTGAAGCCGCAGATTCACGGAGGCGGGCACGAATTCGGACTGCGCAGCGGCACCCTGGCCACCCATCAGATCGTTGGCCTTGGCGCTGCGGCAGAGATCATGCGCGAGCAGATGGACGACGAAAACAACCGTCTGCGTGGCCTGCGCGACCGCCTGGTATCGCATCTTCGTCAGATTCCAGGCTCGCACCTGCATGGTGAAGGCGCCGAGCGTCTGCCGGCCCTGGCCAACGTGGGCTTTGAGGGGGTAGATGGTGAAACGCTGCTCCTGGCGCTGGATGACCTGGCGCTCTCCACGGGTTCGGCGTGTACATCGGCCAGTGTTGAGCCGAGCTACGTATTGCGGGCATTGGGTGTTCCGAATGATCTGGCGCACGCCTCGCTGCGCTTCAGCCTCGGCCGTTACACCTCTGCGGAGGATGTCGAAACCGCTGCCCGCAGGGTCGCAGAAGTCGTGGGTGGCTTGCGCTCGGCATGATTGCGTATAATACGCGCCCCAAGAGTGTCCCCCCAAACAAAATTCTAATATTTTCAATGGGTTAGCGGCCAAATGGCCGGCTGGATGTGCGGTTGTAGCCTGGTATTCGGGTTCGCAGCCGGTACGCTGGGACGGATGGGTAGGAATAATCTGGAGTAAAGAGTCATGAGCGTTCAACGGACGTTGTCCATCGTCAAGCCTGATGCAGTGCGACGTAACATCATCGGCGAGATCTATTCGCGCTTTGAAAAAGGTGGCCTGCGCATCGTCGCCGCCAAAATGATGCGCCTCACCGAAGATCAGGTGAAAGGCTTCTACGCAGAGCACGACGGCAAGCCGTTTTTCAAGGATCTGTGCGACTACATGCGCTCTGGTCCAGTCGTGGTTCAGGTGCTCGAGGGTAACGATGCCATCGCGGTGAACCGCAAGCTCATGGGTGCTACCAACCCGGCGGACGCAGAGCCCGGCACCATTCGTGCGGACTTTGCGGAGTCGATCGACGCAAACGCCGTGCACGGGTCCGACGCGCCGGCTTCGGCGGAGAGGGAGATTGCTTACTTCTTCGACGCCGCTGAGCTCTGTCCGCGGGACTGACCCGCCAATATGCGTGCCGTCAACTTCTTCGATCTCAATCAGGCGCAGCTGACCGCGTTTCTGGTGGATGCGGGGCATAAGCCGTTCCGCGCGAAGCAGTTGATGAAGTGGGTGTACCACCAGGAAATCTCCGACTTTTCGGCGATGACCGATCTTTCCAAAGCCATGCGCGCATGGCTCGCGGAGTCGGTCAGCTTCGATCTGCCCGAGGTGGTGCACCGTGCCGAGTCCGCCGACGGCACCGTGAAATGGGTTGTCAGAGTCGGCGGCGGCAACTGCGTGGAAACGGTGCTGATACCTGATCGTTCGGAAGCCCGCGACCGCAATACCCTGTGCGTATCCTCGCAGGTGGGCTGCATGCTCGACTGCACCTTCTGCTCCACGGGCAAGCAGGGTTTCGACGGCAATTTGAGCACTGCCGACATCATCGGTCAGGTGGTGATCGCCAATCGCTTTCTCGCTGGACGCGGCGAGGCGGTGACCAATATCGTATTCATGGGCATGGGCGAACCGCTGCTCAATTTCGAGCCGGTGATGACCGCCGCGGATCTGCTCATGGATGACTTCGCCTTTGGGATCTCCAAGCGGCGCGTGACGATCTCTACCGCTGGAGTGGTACCGGCCATCCGCAGCATGATCGGCCGCACCGATGCATCGCTCGCCATCTCGTTACACGCGCCGAACGATCCCCTGCGCAGCCAGCTGGTGCCGCTGAACAAAAAATATTCCATCAATGAGCTGATGTCGGTGTGCTCGGACTACATCGTGAGCCTGGGCGAGCGGCGCTCGCTGACCATCGAGTACACGTTGATGCGCGGCGTGAACGACGATCTGGCGCATGCCGAGGAGCTGGCGATGCTCCTGCGTGATGTGCGCTGCAAGATCAACCTGATACCCTTCAACCCGTTCCCCGGATCGGGGTTCGAGCGGCCCAGCATGAACCGGGTGCGCAGGTTCCAGACGGCGCTCATGCAGCGCGGTTTTTCGACGATGCTGCGCACCACACG
>JAUIED010000018.1 GCA_030428905.1 Gammaproteobacteria bacterium | reverse complement strand
GGGATACCAGGCTGCTTTGTCAGCAGCCCGTTAGGGTTTTACAGGCGAATTCTAAACGGTCTATGATATTGACCGTTCGTCGGGAGTAGGGATCCGGCGGCGTTCCATACATTGGGGAGAATTCGCATGGGCAAGTTACGGATTGGCCTGCTGGCCGCGTGGGCTGCTGCCGGTACGGTGGGCGTCAGCGCGCCGGTTCTGGCTGCGGAGTCGGGCAGCACGCTCGCGCTGGAAGAAATCGTCGTCACGGCACGGCGCAAAGAAGAGAGCCTGCAGTCGGTACCGGTGGCGGTGTCGGTGATGACCGGTGAAGCGCTGCTGGAGCAGGGTGGTCTGAAGATCGATGCGCTGGGCAAAACGGTACCCAACGTGCACTTCGAAGCAGCCGGCGGCACCAGCGGCGTCAAATCTCCCGTGGTGTTCATCCGCGGCATGGGTCAGAACGACTTCATCCCGGTAGAAGACCCGGCGGTCGGCATCTACCTCGACGGCGTGTACATGGGCCGCAACATCGGCAGCGTGTTCGACCTGGTGGACATCGAACGGGTGGAAGTGCTGCGCGGGCCCCAGGGCACGCTGTTCGGCCGCAACACCATCGGTGGTGCGGTGAATATCGTCTCGAAGACCCCGGACGATACGCTCTCCGGTCATGTGCAGCTGTCCGTTGGCGATGAAGGCTACCGGGAGATTGGCGGCACCTTGAATTTCCCCATGGGCGATCGCGCGGCCGGGCGCATCAGCGCCTTCGTGCGTGAGCGCGACGGCTACGTGGAGGCCCTGCAGCACGACGATCTGGACCTCGGCAGCGACGATCTGTGGGGGGCGCGGGCGCGTTTCCGTTTCGATGTCACCGACAACTTCAGCCTCGACCTGGCGGCCGACTACTCCAAGGCGGAAGAAACGCCGGGCGCAATCACGCCCATTGCCGGTATCGGTGGGTTCAATGGCAGCACCATCCAGCTCGGCCTGCCCGTGCAGCCGTTTGCGCATTTCTTCAACGCGATCTACAGCGGCAATCCTGCGTCGTGCACCACAGGTGCCGGGCAGGCCAGCAACTCCGCCTGCTACGGCCCGGTGTGGAACACCGGCGACCCCTACAAGACCAACGCCCAGTTCGTCGATGGCGCGGGCAATCCGGTGGATGCGGAGCAGAGCGTGGAGGTTTGGGGCGCCAACCTCACGGCCACCTGGGATCTGGATGTGGTGGAGCTGAAATACATCGCCTCCTACCGCGAGTTCGACATCGGCCTGTTCAACGATCTCGACTTCTCGCCGTACATCCTCTTCGCCAACAACCACGACGAGTACGTACAGGATCAGACCTCGCACGAGCTGCAGCTCTCCGGTGATGCGATGGACGGCCGGCTGAGCTACGTGGTCGGCTTCTACTATTTCGAGGAAGACGGCCGGGAGGCGATTCCCAATCAGATCGCCTTTGCGCCGCCGCTGTCCGGGCCGCCGGATTTCTTCTTCCAGTACATCGACCGGTTTATCGACAACGACAGCCAGGCCGTGTTCGGGCAGGTGAACTTCGATCTCACGGATAGTCTGACGCTCACCGTCGGTGCGCGCTACACCGAGAGCAACAAGCACTTCGACCTGATCACCCGGCGACGTGTCGGACCGTTGAGCGTGCAGTTCGGTGATCTGGAAACCGAAGAGACCACGCCGCTGGTATCTTTGTCGTGGGATGTGAACGACGACATTATGCTGTATGCGACCTACTCCGAAGGTTACCGCGACGGCAGCTACGCGGCGCGTTTCACCGGCGTGGTGCCGAACCCGCTGCCGAGCTACGACCCGGAGTTCGTCACCAACTACGAGCTTGGTATGAAGTCCACTCTGTGGGATGGGCGTATGCGTCTCAACGCGGCGCTGTTCTCCATGGATTACGAGGACATGCAGGTGAACGCATCAAGCGATGTGGTCGCAACCAGCTCCACCAAGGCAAACCTGGGCGACGCCACCGTTCGAGGCTTTGAGCTGGAGTTGTCCGCGCTTCTAACAGAGAATTTCACGCTGGGCGTCAATCTCGGACTGCTAGATGACGAGATCGATAGTTTGGAGGGTACGCTGGTTTCTAATACGGTGGTTATTGGTAGGAGCAACGACTTGCCGAACACACCGGACTGGACCCTTTCGCTGATGGCGCGCTACGAAGTGCCCCTTGCCAGCGGTGCTCGCGTTTCCCTGCGAGCGGATTACGCCATGAAGGATGACTACTACTCGCGCCCAGAGAACCTGGTAGAAAACCTCATCGACGACTACCGCAACCTGAACCTCTCCGGCCGCTATCTGGCTGCGGATGACAGTTGGGAAGTCGCGCTGGGGGTGCGCAACGCCACGGACGAGGTGTACTACGAGTCCGCCACGCCGTTCGCCACTTTCGGGCTGACCTTCGGCCAGCCGACGCGGCCGCGCACGGTGTACGCCTCGTTCACGTATCGGTTCGGCGGTTAGCTGCTTTCGTAGAGGTCCTTCATATTGCGGGCGATCGCCGCGAGTTGACGCGCGAACGCCCGCTCTACCACAAGGCGGCACACCAAACCTGATATCGGCCCCCGGGGCTCGTAGGACATGGTGAGTGTCGCCTGCGTGCCGCCGTCCCGCGCGGGCGCGATGGCGTAGCGGAAGGTGTTGGCGCGGAACAACGGGGCGATGGGCTTATCGCCCCGGTGCAGGCGCAGCAGAAAACCGCTGCCCTCCTGCCATTCCAGCACGGTTTCGTTCATGGTCATGCCGCGGTCGAGATGCACGGTGCGGCTGGCGCCGACGCCTTGTGCTGACGGGCTGTCGATCGTCACATCGTGCACCGAGGGAACATAGCGGCTGGCCAGCGTCAGATCGCGAAGCTTCTGCCAGGCCTCACCCACCGCGATGTCGATATGGAAGGTGTGGGAGATGTCTTTCAGGCGGCGAGCTCCCGTGCTGCGGCCATGCCGATCTCACAGGAGCGCACCCGTGCGGCGTGATCGAAGATCTGTGCCACCACCATGATCTCGTCGGCACCGGTGGTGTGCAGAAACTGTCGCAGATCCTCACGCACCGTATCCTGGGTGCCGACGCTGGAACAGGTACCGATCTGCTCCAGCAGGTAGCGGTCCTGCGGTGTGAGTTGCGCCTCGAAGCCTTCTACCGGCGGCGGCAACTTGCCGGGGCGGCCGTTGCGCAGGTTGATGAAGGCCTGCAGCGATGACGAACGCCAGTAGTGTGCTTCCTGCTCGCTGTCGGCGGCGCAGATGTTGTAGCCGAGCATCACGTAGGGCGCATCAAGCTGCGCGGAGGGCTGAAAGCGCTCCCGGTACACGGCGATCGCCTGCATCATCGCTGCCGGTGCGAAGTGCGAGGCGAAGGCGTAAGGCAGGCCAAAGGCGGCTGCCAGCGAAGCACCATACAGGCTCGAGCCGAGTATCCAGATCGGCACATTCAGGCCGTGCCCGGGGGTTGCCTCGACGGCAGCACGGGCGTCGGAGAAGTATCGCTGCAGCTCGCGAACATCCTCCGGAAATCGATCGACGCCGCCCGTCAACGTGCGCCGCAAGGCGTGGGCCGTTGCCTGATCGGTGCCGGGCGCGCGTCCGAGGCCGAGGTCGATGCGGCCGGGAAACAGGCTTTCCAGGGTGCCGAACTGCTCGGCGATCACCAGCGGTGCGTGGTTCGGCAGCATCACGCCGCCGGCGCCCACGCGGATGCGGCTGGTGGCTGCGGCAACGTGGCCGATGACCACCGATGTTGCGGCGCTGGCGATGCCGGCCATGTTGTGGTGCTCGGCCAGCCAGTAGCGGTGGTAGCCGAGTTGCTCTGCCCGTTGTGCGAGCGCTGCGGAGTTGGCGAACGCATCCGCGGGCGTGCTGCCCTCGGGGACCGGGGCCAGATCGAGTATGGACAGCTTAAATTGCATCGACAGGATCGAAGTTGCTGGCAACGATGGTGCCGCTGTCGAAGGACTGTGTGAGGCCGCGATAGGCCTGTTCCATCAGCAGTTTCGGCGCGGGAAAGCCGGTGTGTTCGTCGGCGGCGTACACGCTCACGCCTACCACCACGGGTATGTAGCCTTCGCTGGTCTTGAATGAGCGCATGTAGAGATTGTCGAAGATGCGCTTGAAGCTGTCTGCCGAGCAGCAGCCGAGATCGTTCTGCAGTGTCACGATGGCGAAGATATCCGGCTCCGGGCGCGTTACCACATCCAGCGGCCGAACAAGAGACTGCACGCGACTGCCGATGGCCGAGATCAGCTCATCTACCGTGGTTTTGTCGTACTGGGATTGCACCACGTCGAGGTTCTTCACGCCCACCAGCACCAGGCAGGCGGCACCCCCGCGGGTCTCCGCCTGACGGATGGCGTCACCGAGCCGCTCCAGGGTGTACTTGACGTTGCCGAGCCCGGTTACCGGGTCAACCAGGTCGGTGGTCTGCAGCTCGCGGATCTTGCGCCGCAGCAGGCGGTTCGAACGCAGAAGATCGTTGCTTCTCTTGGCCATCTGGCGCGCGGCAGTCACGCGAATCTGCAGCTGCGAGCGCAGGTGCGCTTTGTTGATGAAGTCGTCCACGCCAGCCTTGAACGCCTGGCGAATGGCCTCTTCGTCGTCGCGGGCGGTCAGCAGAATGGTGTAGGTGTAGTGGTCGGTGGTCTCATCCAGCTTCTTGATGCGGCGTGACAGCTCCACGCCGTCCATGTGCGGCATGAGCCAGTCGGCGATGACGATGTCTGCCGGCCGCTTTTCCACTGACCGCAGCGCCTGCAGCGGGTTGTTGGTGAAGCGCACGTTGTTGAACCCGCCCGCCCGCAGCGCCTTGGCAATAATGGCGCTCGAGAACTTGGCGTCGTCCACTACGAGGATTGGAATGTCTTCCTGGGACATGTAACTTACGCGCGCAGGTCAGTACTTCTTGAACCGGATAGTTTAACCCAGGGAGGAGCCACCCTTGCCATCATTCGATGTGGTGTCCGAAGTGGACGAACACGAGCTCAGCAACGCCGTCGACCAGGCCAACCGGGAGCTGGAGAAGCGCTTCGATTTTCGCGGCGTCGAGGCGAGCTACGAGCTCAAGGAAGGGGGAGTTCTGGTCACGGCACCTGAGGAGTTTCAGATTCAGCAGATGGAAGACATTCTGCGCGAGAAGCTCACCCGCCGCTCGGTGGATGCCTCCTGCCTGGACCCTGGCGAGATCGAGGGTGCCGGCAAGGTCAAACGGCGCCTGTACGGTCTGAAGCAGGGTATCGACCAGGACACCGCCCGCAAGATGACCAAGATGGTCAAAGGCTCCAAGCTCAAAGTGCAGGCACAGGTGAACGGCGACAAGGTGCGCGTCACCGGCAAGAAGCGCGATGAGCTGCAGCAGGTGATCAGCATGTTCAAAGACGCGGAGCTGGGGCTGCCGCTGCAGTTCGACAATTTCCGCGACTGACCCACAGAGCCTGCCCCGCCGCACGTGGCGGGAAGCGGTGGAGGTGTACCGTCACCCGCGGGTGCTCGGCATGCTGTTCTTCGGCTTTTCTGCCGGTCTGCCTCTGCTGTTGGTGTTCTCCACGCTCTCCGCCTGGCTGACCGAGGCCGGTGTGTCCCGCACCGAAACCGGCTTCGTGAGCTGGATCGCCATCACCTACTCCATCAAGTTCTTCTGGGCACCGGTGGTGGATCGGTTGCGGCTGCCGTTGCTTGGCCGGTGGCTCGGCCAGCGGCGGAGCTGGATGCTGCTCTCGCAGGTGGCGATTGCGGTGGGCCTTCTCGGCATGGCTTCTACTCAGCCGGGCGAATCGCTGACCGCGCTCGTGTGGTACGGGCTTTTCGTCGCCTTTGCCTCTGCCACCCAGGACATCACCATCGATGCCTATCGCATCGAAGCGGTGGATGAGTCACGCCAGGCGGCGATGGCAGCGACGTATATATTCGGCTACCGGCTGGCGTTGCTGGTCGCGGGCGCCGGTGCGCTCTATGTCGCTGAGTTCTGGTCCTGGTCGTCTGCCTACGGCGCCATGGCGCTGTGCATGGGGGTTGGTGTGCTCGCAACGCTCATCGCTGCCGAGCCTGAGCGCCAACCCCTGCCGGTGCTCAAGGGCGACGCGTTTGAGCGCCTGCGCGGATGGCTTGCAACTGCGGTGGTTGGGCCGTTTCGCGACTTCTTTACCCGCAACGGCGTCCGTGTGGCGTTGCTGCTCCTGGCACTGATCGGCTGCTATCGTCTCAGCGACATCACCATGGGCGTCATGGCGAACCCGTTCTATCTGGACCTGGGCTTCACCAAGGCAGAGATCGCCAGCGTCGTGAAAGTCTTCGGTTTTGCCATGACCATCGTTGGCTCGGCAGTGGGCGGGGTGCTCGTGGTGCGCTACGGTGTGCTGCGCATTCTGATGCTCGGCGCCCTGCTGGTGGCGGCGACCAACCTGCTCTTTGCCGGGCTGGCTAGCCTTGACGCCAGCCTGCTCGGGGTGCCGGCGCTGGCGGTGGTGATCAGCGCCGACAACTTCAGCGGCGGGCTTGCCAATGTGGTGTTCATCGCCTTTCTGTCGGGGCTGACCAACCGTGCGTATACCGCCACACAATATGCGCTGTTCAGCTCGCTGATGACGCTGCTCGGCAAGTTCGTCGGTGGCTATTCCGGCGTGGTAGTGGACGGCTTCGGCTATACGCCGTTTTTCTTGTACGCAGCCGCGCTTGGACTGCCGGCGATCGCGCTGGTGCTGCTGGTTGGCAGGGTGCGCGGCCTCGTCCTCACGCCTCCCAAAGAAAACCCTTAGGCACGCGCCGGCCGACGAACGCCACCCCTTCCCGCTCCAGGCGTCGCCGTTGCTCCACATGGCCGCCGCCGTCGCGTATGGACACGGTGCGATCCGCGCCGAGCACGCGATGCCAAGGCAGCTTGCTGCCGTCGGGCAGGTTGGCAAGTGTTCGACCGACGTAGCGGGCATGGCTTGGATAGCCGGCGAGGCGTGCGATCTGGCCGTAGGTGGCGATGCGGCCCTTCGGGATTTGCGACACCAGTTGCCATACCGCCTCGCGTAGCTCTCCGGTGCGTTCGCTTTGCTTTGCGCGCCCGGTCTGTGAGGATGGGGCCCCTTTGCGCTGACCGGTAGAAGTCTCCTTGCCCCGCGGATCGCTGCTTCTTGCTCTGTTCATCGTCGTGCCCATCGTCGAAATGTACCTGCTCATCACGGTGGGCGGCTATCTCGGCGCGTTGCCGACGGTGGGCCTGGTCATGCTCACGGCGCTCATCGGCGTGGCATTGCTGCGCCGACAGGGGCTGGCCATGCTGATGCGCGCGCAGGACAACATGCAGCGCGGTGTGCTGCCGGCCCAGGAGATGGCGGAGGGCATCATGCTCGCGGTGGCGGGTGCGCTTCTCCTGACGCCGGGATTCGTTACTGACGCCTTCGGTTTCGCGCTGCTCACACCTGCGTTTCGCCGCTGGCTCGCCGGGCGTGTGCTGCAGCGCGGCCCGCATGCGCCAGCGGACATCATCGAAGGCGAGGTGGTTTCACGCTGCGACGATGCTCGCAACGACTCGCGGTTGGAGTAGCCTCCCGGTCGGTCAGGCTGTCGGCAGGAACACGGAGAATGTCGTGCCTTCGCCGGGAGCGCTTATCACCTCGATCCGGCCGTTGTGCTCCTCGACGATACCAAAACTGATGGACAGGCCCAGGCCCGTCCCCTTGCCTACACCTTTGGTGGTGAAAAACGGTGTAAAGAGCTTTTCCTGTACCTCTTCAGACATGCCGTGGCCGTTGTCCTGCACGTCCACGACTACGTCGCTTCCGTCGGTACGCGTGCGCACGACGATTTTGCCTTTCTTCGGGCACACCGCCTGACTTGCGTTGACCACGAGGTTGGTCAACACCTGCATCAGGCGGCCTTCGGTGCCCATCACCGGCGGAATCTGGGTCAACTCGGTGACCACCTCACTGTTGCTTTCGAGCTGTCGTCTGGCCAGTGTCAGGGTCTCTTTGACGACGTGGTTGAGGTCGAGCTCGGTCATTGTTCGATCACCCTGACGGGCGAAAGTCTTGAGACCTGCAACGATGTCCCGTACCCGTGAGACTCCCTGCAACGACTCTCGCAGCAGATCGCGGGTGTCTTCCATGATGAAATCCATGTCTTCATCGTCCAGAAAGCCCTGCAGCCGTTGTCGATCCTCCGCCAGAGGCGACGCGTCCGGTACTTTGTTTAGAAGGTCCACCACCTCTTCGTGCAGTCGGCGGATGGCGGGCACGTACTCGTTGAGGCTGTTGAGGTTGCTCAGCACGAAACCGATGGGGTTGTTGATCTCATGGGCCATGCCGGCGGACAGCGTACCCAGCGACGCCAGCTTCTCGCTGCGCACGAGTTGCTTCTGATTGCACTTCAATGCCTCGTGCGCCTTCTCCAGATCGGCGTAGGATTCGAACAGCTCGCGCGACTTCTCTTCCAGCAGGTATTCTGCGTGGGCACGCCGCTTGCGTTCCCGATCCAGCGCGCGGCGCAATACGGCCGGGTCATCGCTCACCGGGAAAACTCGAGTTCCAGCGCGCAGTGATCAGCGCCCTTGTGCATGCACACCTCGTGATGGATGGTGCAAGGCTCGTCGAAGTGCGCTGCAGAGCCCTCAATAAGACCTTCAGCCAGTGCGCACAGTTTGCGCGGCGAGCGGTACATCATCGTCAGCTTGTCCGGTTGGCCGTTGTTGTACGTGAACTCCGGCAGTCCAGCCTCCGGGTAGAGCTTGCGCACCTCGACGTGGATGACACTGTCCACGGTGAGCAGGAATTCCTTCAGATTGGTGTGCCCTTCGAAGAACACGCTGTAGTGTTCGGCGAAGCGAGGGATCATGTACTGCCCGAACGCGCGCACCAGATCGTTGGCGGGTATGTTGGTGAGTTCTGAACCTGCAGCCACCAGGGCAAGTAGCTCTTCGTCCGGGTAGGTCTCCGTGGCGACGAACAGGCCTTCGCTACCGGCCTTGTCGAGCACGGCGTCCCAGGCTTCCAGACCGAACTTCTCCTCGACCATCTCGCTCAGCAGATTGAAAACGATTCCTTTCATTTTGTTGCTCCCTCTGACAGACGAACATACACCGATAGCGTTTTGTCCGACCGTTGTTCCAGATTGATGATGGTGGCAATCAGCGCCTCGTTCAGCGCCGCGCCCTTGTTCAGCAGCATCGCCCCCTGGCTCGTGGTGAGATCCCGCGAGAGCACCATGCCGGCCTGCAGGCTGCGTGCATCGATGCGCACTTCTGCAAGGCTCGCCGCCACCTTCTCCACTCTGGGTAGCGCGGTTTCGAATACCTTCACCAGATCAGGGTGATAGGCATGGCCTGCATCGGCGCGGATCGCATCTGCTGCGTTGCCCTCAGACAGCTCTTCGTCGCGTATGCGTCCGCGCTGGTAGTCGTAGTAGTCGCGGGCGATGGCGATGATCTGGGCGCTGGGTGCAATGCCCGATGTTCTGGCGCGATCTGGGTAGCCCGTGCCATCGTGGCGTTCATGCTGCGCGCGCAGCAGCTTTCCCACGCCGCGCAGCTTCGGCACGCTCATCAGCAGTGCTTCAGCGTAGATCGGGTGTTGCTCGAACTGCTGCCGCTGACTGCTGGTCATGCGCTGGTAGGCCTCTGACTTCAGCTTCTCAGGCAGCGCGTTCCAACCCAGGCGATGCAGTCGTATGGCGTGCTTGAGCGTTTGCTTCTGCTCCTCGTCGAGCCCCAGCGTTTCTGCCATCGCCAGCGCCAGGTCTACCTTTTTACCGGTAGTGATCGGCTCGGGGTTCGGCATGGTGCCGAGGTTGGCCAGCAGATCCACCATGGTCTCGTAGCTGTCGGCGAGGTCATCCACTGCCTTCTGCAGGAGGAAGTTGCTGCGTTCCAGGGCTTCGGTGCGTGCAGCCACCTCTTTTTCCAGCGCCTCGTTGTGGCTCGACAGAGCTTGGTGCAATCGCTTGTTTTCGTGCTCGAGTCGTACCAGGCGAATGGCGTCCTCTACTACCTGGCGCAGTTCGTCGTCGTCCCAGGGTTTGGACAGATAGCGGGCGATGCCACCTTCGTTGACCGCCTGAATGGTATCGGCAACGTCGGAGTAGCCGGTGAGCAGGATTCGCGAGCATTGCGGCTGGTCGGTGCGCACCCGGGCCAGCAGCTCGGCGCCGCTCATGCCGGGCATGCGCATGTCGGAGATCACCACATCCACCCGCTCTGCATCGAGTAGGTCGAGTGCTTCGGCTCCGGATTCGGCGGAGATGATCTTCGCGTCCACTTTGCGCAGCGTCCGCTTCAGCGCCTTGAGGATGTTGGCCTCGTCGTCCACCGTGAGGATGACGGGCTTGTGAGCGCCGGTACTTTGCGCGTTAGTGTGCTGCATGGCGCTCGCTCCTCAGCACACGATAGAAGTCTTCGGTGTCGAGCGGCTTGTAAAACGCATAGCCCTGGATGAGGTCGCAGCCGATGTCGCGGCAGGCGATCACCTGCCCCTGTGTCTCCACGCCTTCCACGATGACCTCCAGGCCGAGGTCTTTGGCCATCTTCGCAAGGTGCGTGACCAGCGTCAGGCTGCGCGGGTCTTCCTCGATGTCCTGGATGAGGCTGCGGTCGAGCTTGAGCACATCCAGCGGCATGCCCTTGAGCTGGGCCAGTGAGGAATGGCCGGTGCCGAAGTCGTCCATGGCGATACGGATGCCGAGGGCCTTCAGCTCTTCGAGCAGTGTCGCGGCGGTTTGTGTGCAGGCCATGACCGTGCTTTCCGTAACCTCGAGCTCCAGGCGCTGCATCAACTCCGGTTGCTCTGCAGCGTACTGGCGCAGCACCGTTACCCAGGATGCGGTGGTGCCGGCTTCGAACTGGCGCGGCGAGACGTTGATGCTCAGGCGCACGTCGTCCAGGCCCAGGTCGTCCAATGCTTCCAGGTGCTGCATAGCGGTGCACACCACCCACACACCGATGTCGTTGATCATGCCGTTGCGCTCAGCCATGCCGATGAACTGAGCCGGGGATACCAGGCCGTGTTCCGGGTGGCGCCAGCGCAGCAGCGCTTCCGCACCGCGGATCGTCATGTCGCGAGCACCCACCTGGGGTTGCAGCTGCAGAAACAGCTGCTGCTGCGACAACGCCCGGGTGAGATCGTGTTCCAGCGCCTGCATCTGCCTGAGGTTGGCGCGGGAACCTCCGTGGTAGCTTGCCAGGCGCCGGGTTTCGCTGGTGATTCCGGCGAGCGCGATGATGGCCATGCGGATGAGCGCCGCCGGATCGTCCTCCGGCACGGTGTCGCTGTCGACGTAGCCGATGGCCACATGCAGCGTTACCGCCTGGCCTTCGAGGGAAAACGGCGCACAGAGGCGCTCCAGCACGCCCAGCAGCAGATCGTCCTCGCTGGCTGTGGGCATGGCGAAGGCGAACAGCCCCCGGTCCAGCGCGGCCAGGTCCACCAGCGGCTCACCGGTGATCGCCTTCATGCGGCTTTCCACTCGTTCTGCGAGCTGGCGCTGTTGGGCATCGGTGAGCAGCGCAGATACCGTCGCCATGTTGCGGATCTCGGCCACGACGATGCGCAGCGGTGTGTCTTCTAAGGTGGCACGCAGACGCTCGCGGAACAGCTCCTGCGTGTGCCAGCCGGTCTGCGGGTCCCGATGACGGGCCAGCGCTTTGGCAGCGGCTGCGCGCACCACGTCCCGCAGCCGGTCGTTGGACCAGGGCTTGTTCAGAAACTTGTAGATGCTGCCTTGGTTGATGGCGTCGATCACGCCTTCCATGTCTGCCTCGCCTGAGAGCATCAGCCGCACGGTGCGCGGGTAGCGGCTGCTTACTTCGGCGAGAAACTCGCTGCCGGTGACGCCCGGCATGCGGTAGTCAGAGATGACCACGTCCACTGGCGTCACCCGTAGCAGGTCGTAGGCCTCGTCCGCGGAAGAGGCCGTCAGAAAACGGTACCCCTCACCCCGAAGGCTGCGGCGCAACGCCTTGGGGATGTTGGGTTCGTCGTCTACCAAAAGCAGGTTGCAGGGCATGCGGCGCGGTCGCAGTGGATCGAAATCAGTATAGGCAGGCGGTTTGCGCGGGGGTCGAACAGGCAGCCGGGATGTGCGGCCCGTCACAATTAGCCCTTGAAACTGCTTTTGGCGCCCCTATTATTAGCGACCCTGCGTTAGCACTCGGTTCGTGAGAGTGCTAACCACCACAGATCTACGGTTTCGGCCGGATACATTGGGAGACGAAAGGTAATGAAAATTCGACCGTTGCACGATCGCGTCGTCGTACGCCGTGTGGAGGAAGAGAAGACCACCGCTGGCGGCATCGTTCTGCCGGACTCTGCGGGCGAAAAGCCCCAGCAAGGCGAAGTGCTCGCCGTGGGCACTGGCAAGGTGCTGGACAGTGGCGAAGTGCGCGCGCTCGACGTGAGCGTGGGTGACAAAGTGATCTTCGGCCAGTACGGCGGCAGCACGGTGAAGATCGACGGTGAGGAGCTTCTGATCCTCAGCGAGAGCGAGATCTTCGGCGTACTCGAAGGTTAGGTTTCAGGCGTAAGACAAGAGGAAAAGCTTAATGAGCGCGAAAGAAGTGAAATTCGGGGATGACGCCCGCAGCTTGATGCTGGACGGTGTCAACGTCCTGGCTAACGCCGTCAAGGTCACCCTCGGCCCGAAAGGCCGCAACGTCGTGCTGGACAAATCGTTCGGCGCCCCCACCGTTACGAAGGACGGTGTATCCGTCGCCAAAGAGATCGAGCTGAAAGACAAGTTCGAGAACATGGGCGCACAGATGGTCAAGGAAGTGGCGAGCCAGACCTCCGATGAGGCAGGCGACGGCACCACCACCGCCACGGTACTGGCCCAGGCCATCCTGCAGGAAGGCCTCAAGTCCGTTGCTGCCGGCATGAACCCCATGGACCTCAAGCGTGGCATCGACAAGGCCGTTGTAGCTGCCGTTGAGCACATCAAAGGCCTGGCCACGCCCTGCGAAGACTCCAAGTCCATCGCCCAGGTAGGCACCATCTCCGCCAACAGCGATACCGCCGTCGGTGAAATCATCGCCGAAGCCATGGACAAGGTTGGCAAAGAAGGCGTGATCACGGTCGAGGAAGGCTCCGGCCTCGAGAACGAGCTCGACATCGTCGAAGGCATGCAGTTCGACCGCGGCTATCTCTCCCCGTACTTCATCAACAACCAGGACACCATGTCCGCGGAGCTCGAAGATCCGTACATTCTGCTGTGCGACAAGAAGATCTCCAACATTCGCGACATGCTGCCGATCCTGGAAGCCGTTGCGAAGTCCGGCAAGCCGCTGATGGTTATCGCTGAAGACATCGAAGGCGAAGCGCTGGCGACCCTGGTGGTCAACAACATGCGCGGCATCGTCAAGGTATCTGCTGCCAAGGCACCGGGCTTCGGCGATCGCCGCAAGGCCATGCTGCAGGACATCGCCATCCTTACGGGCGGCACGGTGATCTCCGAGGAAGTGGGCCTGACGCTGGAAGGCGCCACCCTGGACGATCTGGGTACCGCCAAGCGTGTCACCTCGAGCAAAGAGAACACCACGGTTGTGGACGGTTCCGGTGCCAAGGCCGACATCGAAGGTCGCATCAAGCAGATCCGCCAGGAAATCGAAGACACCAGCTCTGACTACGATCGTGAGAAGCTGCAGGAGCGTCTGGCCAAGCTTGCCGGCGGTGTTGCGGTGATCAAGGTAGGCGCGCCCACGGAAGTGGAAATGAAGGAGAAGAAGGCTCGCGTGGAAGACGCGCTGCACTCCACCCGCGCTGCGGTAGAGGAAGGTGTGGTTCCCGGCGGCGGCGTAACGCTGGTGCGCGCGCTGGAAGCCGTTGCCAAGGTCAAGGGCGACAACGAAGACCAGAACGTCGGCATCGCCATCGCCACCCGTGCGATGAGCGCGCCGCTGCGTCAGATCGCCAGCAACGCCGGTGCCGAAGGCGCGGTTGTGCTCGACAAGGTGATGAGCCTGAAAGGCAACGACGGCTTCAACGCTGCTACCGGTGAGTACGGCGACATGCTGGAGATGGGTATTCTCGATCCGGCCAAGGTCACCCGCACCGCGCTGCAGGCAGCCGCTTCGGTTGCAGGCCTGATGATCACCACCGAAGCCATGGTCAGCGAGTTGCCGGAAGACAACGCACCTGCCATGCCAGGCGGCGGCATGCCGGATATGGGCGGCATGATGTAAGTAAGCGTTTGCTTACCAATCCGAAAACCCCGGCTCAGGCCGGGGTTTTCATTTTCAGGCCCGCGAGGGCTTATCGTTGGAAGCACTGTGCCGATTGGTTATAGTCAGCGCCACTAGAAGAACAAACACCAACCATTTAGGGGGCAGAAATGGAAGTATTGGACATCCTCGCCAGGTGGGGACACTACCTGTTCGGTATCACCTGGATCGGGCTTCTGTACTACTTCAACTTCGTTCAGGGCGAATATTTCAAAGAGGCCGACGCCGGTGCGCGCACCGATGCGTTTGCCAAGCTCGTGCCGCGGGCGCTGTGGTACTTCCGCTGGGGTGCCATGTTCACTTTCCTCACGGGCCTGTGCCTGCTGTACGTGAAAGGTGCCGGCACCGGCATTCAGATCACCGTCGGCGCGGTGATGGGCATCCTCATGTTCCTCAACGTGTGGCTCATCATCTGGCCGAACCAGCGCATCGTCATCGCCTCCAACCAGCAGGTGCTGGCCGGCGGCGAGGCTGACCCTGCGGCGGCGGGTGCAGCACCGAAGGCGGCGCTTGCGTCGCGCACCAACACGCTGTTCTCCATTCCCATGCTGTATTTCATGGCGGCGAGTTCGCACGCGCCGATTGCAGCGCTCATGGCGGACAGCACCAGCACCACCGGCCTGATCGCAGCGCTCGTGGTCGTAGCGGTGCTCGAGGCTAACGCCATCTTCGGCAAGCAGGGCCCGATGACCACGGTCAAGGGCGTCATTGCTTGCGGTTTCGGTCTCACGGCGGTGCTCTGGGGGCTGTTGAAGTTCCTGTAAGCCTGCCGCTCCACCGATGAAAAAGAGCCCGCCGCGTGCGGGCTCTTTGCTTTTTCCCGGCGGGTGCAGTAAATAGCGCCCGAACCTTCACGCAGGAGTTCCGGCCATGGCGCAGCGACGCGACCCTTCCACCAGCAGCGGCGGTGGGATTTCCGCCGATCCGGGCGACAACCGTTACCGTTCCGGCGGAGGGGCCGGCGGCAGACCATCGCGGCCGGCTGCGTCGTCCGGGGGCGGCGGTGGCCGTGGTGTGGGTACGAGCATTGTGCTGGCGATACTCATCGCAGGCCTTGCCGGCGCCGGCTGGTTCATTGCCAACCAGCACCAGCTCATTGGCAAGCAGCAGGCAGCCTTGGATGCGGCGGACAACCGGCTGAAGCTGCTGGAAGATCGGCTGCGCATGACGGACGAGGCGCTGTCTGACACCGGCGATGAAACCAAAGAGAAAATCAACTTCTGGGAGTCGGAGATCCGCAAGCTCTGGGCAGTGTCCAACGAGCGCAACAAGAAGTGGATCGAAGACAACAGGGCCAACATCGGCAAGCTGGGTAAACAGGTAGGCGAGGTCGCGGCCTCTCAGCGAACGATGAAGAGTGCGGTGGACCGGCACGACAAGTCCCTCGCGCAACAGCAGGACATCATCGATCAGTTGGCGTCTGTGGAGCTGCAGTTCCAGCAGCTCATCTCCAGCCAGCGTGATCTCGTGGACCGGGTCAACGCATTGAACCAGCAGGTATCTGGTGTCCGCACCGACCTCGCCGGGCGGGTGGCGGAAAATGAGCAGGCGATCACCGCCATCGATGCTTACCGACGGCAGATCAACAACCGCTTGAACGATCTGGAGCGCCGCCTGGCGCCTTCACCGGCCGGCTGATTCGATGACGGAGCGCTGACGCTGCGGCCGGCGACTGGCGTCAGGCTGTTGGTCAGCGCAGCGGTTTGCTCGTTTTCGATTTGTGATGTGAGTCCGGTGTGAAACTGTGACCGCCGGCATACTGCCCATCGACCAGAGAACCAGGGCAGGTTATGAGCGGACATCCAGCGCTCTGCTGCAATTCGGAACAGAGCAGCCGGCTGGCGCCCATCGCGCGCAGCCTCGGCTGGCAGGTGCTGTGCCAGCACGAAGGGCTGACCGAGTCCAACCGGCGAGCCGTAGCCGTCGTGGAGTTGGATGCCGCCACCGACGTGGCAGGCCAGCGCCTGTTATTTCCGCAGGCGCTGATGGTCGGCGCCAATAAGTCAGCGGATGTCACCCTCGGTGCCGGTATTCCGGAACCTGAGCTTGCACGCCTGCTCGACCACGGGGAATCCTACTGGCGTCGCAGCCTGCAGATTTCCGAACTCGCAACGGAGGTGGGGGTGCGCCGCGAGCGCCTGCGGCAGCTTTCCGACATCGGCGTTTTGCTGTCCTCGCAGGTGGATCTGGACGACCTGCTGGAGACGATCCTCTGCGAAGCCAGGCGCATCGCCAACTGCGAAGGTGGCTCGCTATACCTTCTCGATGGCGAAGACAATGACGTGCTCGTGTTCAAGCTTGCGCAGAATGACGCATTCGACGTGCCGTACGTCGAAACACGCCTGCCGGTAACACCTTCCTCGCTCGCAGGCTATGTGGCGGTGTCTGGGGAAGAGCTCAACATCGAAGATGTCTACGAGCTGCCGGAAGATCTGCCGTTTCGCTTCAACCGCTCATTCGACGAGAAGATTGGTTACCGCACGCACTCCATGCTGGTGGTACCCATGCGCGACCATCGCGACCATGTGGTGGGGGTGCTGCAGTTCATCAACCGTATGGATGAGCGCACCGGTGAGCCTCTGCCATTTGACGAAGAGATCACCGAGCTGTTGCGTGCGCTGGCCAGTCAGGCCGCGGTGTCCATTCAACGCAATACCCTGGTGCGTGATATCAACCAGCTCTTCGAGGGTTTCGTGCTCGCCAGCGTCAAGACCATCGAGCGCAGAGATCCCACAACCAGCGGCCACTCGTTCCGTGTGGCGGAATCGACGCTTGCCCTCATGGAGTCGCTGCCGAAGTCCTCTAATCCGCGGTTCCGCAACATGATCCTCACGCCCGAGCATCTGCGCGAAGTGCGTTATGCCGCTCTGTTACACGACTTCGGCAAAGTCGGTGTGCGCGAAGAGGTGCTCCTGAAGGCGAAGAAGCTGCCGGGCGATCGCCTGGAAATTCTGCGCCATCGCTTCGAGCTGCAGAAAGAGCGCCTGCGGCGGCGGGCGGTGGAAAAGGAACTGGAGCTCTTCCATCACGGCGCGGTAGATCTGGAGGTGGCGCGTCGACGCGTGCACCGGGAGCTGGACAACAGCCTCAGCCGGCTCGATGAATACTGGGACTGGGTGGTGCGCGCTAACGAGCCAAATATGCTCGACGATGGCGAGTTCTCCCATCTGATCAGCGTGCGGGAAGAACCGTTCCGGGCGCTGGACGGCACCATTGCCGGCATGATCGACGACGACGACCTGCTGGCGCTGTCCATCCGCCGAGGGTCGCTGACCCCGGCCGAGCGGCGGGAAATTCAGACCCACGTGGTGCAGACCAAGGAGTTTCTGTCGGCGCTGCCCTGGCCGCCGGAGCTGGCCGGTGTGCCGGACATCGCCGGCGCGCACCACGAGAAGCTCGACGGCAGCGGCTACCCGGACGGCCTGGTGGGAGAACAGATCCCGCTGGCGGCGCGGGTCATGGCCGTGTGCGACATCTACGATGCGCTGACCGCCATGGATCGGCCGTACAAAGCGGCCATGGCGCCGTCCCGGGCAGTGATGGTGCTGGAAGAGGAAGCGCGTAAGGGGCTCATCGATACCGAGATTGTGGACGTCTTTGTTACGGCAAAGCTGCACGAGACGTTGGGCAAAGTGGCCAACGCCTGAGTGGCCTTAAGAAGCCTCCTTAACCGCTTTCCCACATCCGCAGCACCGGTACCTGCACCCGTTCGCGTTCGCGCCGCCACACCACCCCGTTTTCGTTGATCTCCTCCAGCAGCCATCCGTTGTGCGTCTCGCCGGTGCGCAGGCGCCGGCCATCCACACCGATGGTGCGGGTTTCCGGGTCGTTACCCCAGATGTGAGAAGAGTAGTTGAACCCCAAAAGGGCCTCCTGTGCTGCAGGAGAGGCGCGGTCCAGAGTTTTCAGTGGCGGCGGTGGAAGTGGCTTCGGTTCTGGCTTCGCCGTGACGGCCGGTTGAGGTTTTGGCGTCTGCAGCGACACGCTTGGAGCGATGTTCGGCGGCGCGACGTCCGGGGTTGCGGTGCTCGCAGGCGCTGAAGATCCCCACAGGTACCAGGTCGCGACAGCCACAGCCAGTACGGCAACCAACGCGACTCCAATGAAGCGTCGGCTGCGGTGTCGCGAGGCCTGCGCCTGTGCGTAGGCCGCGCGAGCTGCTTTCTCCGGATCTTCGGAGCTTTGCTGCTTGCGTTGTGCTTCCAGCACGAAAGACATCAGCGGTACTCCGATAGCCGCGGCATGTCCGCTCCTTCGCGCTTTGACAGGGCGATCCACGTGAGCGGGCCGACGATGCGGTCGGTGGCAAGACCTTCGCGTACCTGAAAGCGTTCCAGCGCGTCTGCAAGCTCGGGGCCGAAGGTGTTGCTAGTGTTCGGATCCGCTCCCCCCAGATTCACATCCAAGGCGCGGGCGAGCCGTTCACGCAGCACGCCGACGTTGGCGTTGGTTTCCCCTTCGCTGAGGTTGCCCCGGTAGTGGCGCGGAGCGAGCCAGGCGATGGTGTAGTTGCCGAACCACAGCTCGCGCAGCATGCGCGGTGAGGTCTGGTAGGTTTCGCCGCCCACGCCCAGCCAGAGTTGTTCATCCTGCATGCCGAGCAGGGCCGCGTAAAACGGCATGGGCTGGTCGTCCCACAGTTCCAGCACCACCGGCAGGTCGATGCGCGCGAGATCCGTCCAGGCGCCGCGGCGGCTGGTGCAGATCAGGCCGTGCTGCGGGGCGAAGTCGCAGGGCACCACAGCGCTTGCCGGATCGTAGGTGAGCGACCAGCGGTCGAAAAGCGCCGCGTACGCCTGACGCTGTGCCAGGTAGGTGGAGCCCGGCGGGCGACTGATGCGCTCGTCTGCCCTGCGGCTGGGGGCTGCCGGCTCCGGAGCATCCTCGATGTTGCTTTGGGCTGTCTCCGCGGGCACGGGTGGAGACTCGCGTGCAGCTACCACGTCACTTTTTTGCGGTTCGTCTTTCGGCAGTTCTGCGGGCACCTGTTGTGCCGGGGCGGGTTTCGGCTCGCTCGTCTGAGCATCCGGCGGCTCCACCCGCCACAGCGCCCAGGCCATGGCCAGCAGGATGATGCCAATGGCACCGGTGGCCACCCACGGGTAGGTCCACCTGGGCTGCCGGCCGAGGCCGGCGATTTCCCGGGCTGCGGAGCGTACCAGCGCCGGTGTCACCTGATAGGCGCCTTGCGTGTAGGCGCCCAGGAGCGCCCGGTCGGCGATCACGTTGATCAGTCTCGGGATGCCGCCGGATGTTCTGAACAGCGCCTTGCGCGCCGCTTCCGGAAAGATGTCGGCCTGACCGCCAGCGCGGGTAATGCGGTGCGCCACATAGGCGCTGGTGTCGGCGGCGTTCAGGGCTCGCAGGTGGTAGCGGGCGGTGATGCGCTGGGCCAGCTGGCGCAGCTCCTGCCGGGCCAGCATGTCGTCCAGCTCCGGCTGACCGATGAGGATGATGCGCAGCAACTTTTTCTCATCGGTTTCCAGATTCGTGAGCAGACGGATCTGCTCCAGCACCGCTGGCGACAGGTTCTGCGCCTCGTCGATGATGAGTACGGTGCTGCGGCCCTGCCGGTGCACCTTCAACAGGTGCGCGTTCAGCACGTCGATGTACTGCTTCACGGTCTCGGTGGCGGCTTTATCGTAGGTGATGCCGAGCTCGTCGCAGATGGTCTCCAGCAGTTCCCTGACGGTGAGCCGCGGGTTGAGAACGAAGGCCACGTCCAGGGCGTCCGGTGTCTGCTTGACGAGATTGCGTAGCAGTGTCGTCTTGCCGGTGCCTACTTCCCCGGTTACCAGCACGAAACCGCCGTGGCTGAAGCCGTAGAGCAGGTGCGCGAGTGCTTCGTTGTGGCTGTCGCTCAGGTAGAGAAAGCTCGGGTCCGGGGCGATGGAGAAAGGTTCCTGGGCGAGACGGAAGTGGTCCAGGTACATGGGTCAGCGCAGGGCATCGAGGAGCTGGTCTTTGTGCGTCCAGCGTTCTTCCACCAGCGATGCCACCTGTCGGCGCAATGCCCTGCCGTCGTCGTCATCGCTGCGTAGCTGTGGCACCTCCAGGGTGTCCACCTGCACGACGATGCGCCGGCAGCGGCCCTGCAGAAACTCCCAGAACGTGGGTGTGCCATCCGGGTAGATGATGGTGATGTCTAGCAATCGGTGAAGGTGCGACTCCATGTTGCCGAGTACGGTGCTCACGCCGCCGATTTTCGGGTTCAGAAGGTGCTTGAAGCGCGGGTTCTGGCGGCTGTGCTTCGATGGTGTGAAGCGGGTGCCTTCCACGAAGTTGAGCACCGTGCAGGGGTGCTCCTGAAAGCGCCGGCAGGCGGCCTCAATGGATTCCTTGTCGGCGTTTTTCAACTCCGGGCGCTTCTTGATCTGTGCTTTGGTGGCGCGCTTCACGTACGGAAAACCCAGCGCAAACATGCCCAGCCCAATGGCCGGAATCCAGATGAGCTCCTGCTTGGTGAAGAACTTCACCTGCGGCACGCGTCCCCAGAGCACAGTTTGCAGCACGAGGATGTCCGTCCAGGTCTGGTGGTTGCAGACCACCAGATACCAGCGATCGGTGCCGACACTTTCGAGATCCGGCCAGCGCACGTCCATCTCGCTGATGCCGAGCGCGCGGATGAGCAGACGGTTGAAGCCGGTCCACAGGTACAGCCACACTTCCATCCAGCGGTGCATGTGCACCACCCAGGTCTTCGGCAGCACGTAGCAGATGAGCGCCATGAGAAAGAGCGGCACGAACACGCAGATCGTCCACAGGGCGATCAGCGTGATGGCCAGAACTCCGCGCAGAAAGTACATACGCTCGACGGGCTTCCCCCGGATTCGTGGCGTGCAGTATACGGTGGGTAACCGGCACGGCAACTTGCTGCGCGTGACGATGCTGCTGCTGTCCCTGACCCTCGGCGGCTGCAGCACGATTTCATACTACGGCCAGGCCGTGCGCGGCCAGATCGAGGTGATGAGCGCGCGGGTGCCGGTGCAGCGCCTGATCGAGGCAGAGAGCACCGATGCGCAGCTGCGGGGACGGCTAGAGCGCACTGCGCAGATCCTCACATTTGCCGAGTCGAATCTGGCGCTGCCGGTCGGGCGCCGTTACGCCCGGTATGCGGATCTTGGACGCGACGATGTGGTGTACAACGTGGTGGCAGCGCCGGAGCTGTCGCTGACACCGCGCAAGTGGTGCTACCCGGTGGTGGGCTGCGTGCCTTACCGCGGCTACTTCCGCGAGGAGGCTGCGGAACGTCTGGCAGCGCAACTTGCCGGCGAGGGTTTCGAGGTGAGCGTTTCGGGAGCGGCGGCTTACTCCACCCTCGGCTGGTTCAGCGACCCGCTGCTGAACACCTTCATCCACTATCCCGACGGCCACCTGGCTAACCTGTTGATCCACGAGCTTGCTCATGCGCGGCTGTGGATACCGGGCGACGCACGTCTGAACGAGAGCTTTGCGAGCTTCGTCGGCAGGCGCGGGGCAGATGCCTGGCTCGCCAGCCGCGATGCCGAGGCTCGCCGGCGCTTTCACGACGATCTCGCCGCGCGGGCGGGCTTCGAGCGGTGGGCGCGCAGGCTGCGCGAAGCACTGCGCGGCGTGTATGCGGCAAAACTGCCGGCGTCCGAGAAGCGTATGCGCAAGGTGGAAGTCCTGGAAACCTACCGGCTCTGCTACCAGGCCAACCCTGAAGCGTTTGGCGGGCGGCGCTACACGCAGGCGGTGGCAGAGATCAACAACGCCCGGCTGGCCCTTATCTCCACCTACTCAAGCCATGCGGCCGCATTCGCAGCCTTGTTCGCTGAGGCGCAAGGCTGGGCGGAGTTTTACGATGCCGTAAACGCACTCGGGGAACTGCCGTCCAAAGCCCGCCGTGCGCGGCTCGCCGCACTCGCCTCAGGCGATGATGAGGTAGCAGCAGAAGGTGATGACGGCCGTGCCGGCGAGGTTCAGTGCGAAGCCCTCGCGGGCCATGCGGGTGGTGGTGAAACGCCCGGTTGAGAACATCACCGCGTTGGGCGCGGTGGCCACCGGCAGCATGAAGGCGCACGAAGCGCTCATGGCGGCGGGCACCATGAACAGTTTCGGGTCCATGGCGGCGGCCACGGCGGCGGTGGCGAGGATCGGCATCAGCAGCGTCGTGGTGGCAGTATTGCTGGTGGCTTCTGTGAGAAAGGTCACCGCCAGGCAGATGCAGGCGATCATGGCGAGCGTGGGCAGCGTCGCGAGGCCGGCCAGGCCCTCGCCGATGGTGTTGCTCAGGCCCGATGACGTGAAGGCGCCGGCGATGCAGATGCCGGCGCCGAACAGAATCAGCACGCCCCAGGGGATGGCGTTGGCGGTATCCCAGTCGAGCAGCCGCGCGCCCTTGCCGTCCGGCACCAGAAACAGCGCCACCACGCCCAGGAAAGCGACAATGGCATCGTTGCTGTAGGACAAACCCAACCACGCCGTCCAGCCGCCAAACGGCTCCTTGCGTGTCACCCAGGCGATTGCGGTGCAGGCGAACACGATCATCACCCGCTTCTCGGCGGTGCTCCAGCGGCCGGTGCGGGGCAGATCCACGTGGCCTTCGTAGCGCAGGCCGCGGGTCAGCCACAGCCAGATCACGGGCACCATCAGCAGCACCACGGGCACACCCATTTTCATCCAGTCGGTGAAGGTCAACTCCTCGCCGAAGGTGTTGCTGTACACGCCCATGAAGACCACGTTGGGCGGCGTGCCGATCGGTGTGCCGATGCCGCCCACGGAGGCGGCGTAGGCGATACCGAGGAGCAGCGGCGTGGCAAGCTCCGGATCGTCGGAGCGTTCAACCACTGCCAGCGCGACGGGCAGCAGCATGAGCGTGGTGGCGGTGTTGGAGATCCACATGCTCAGCACCGCCGCAGCCACCATGAAACCGAGCACCAGGCTGCGGCTGCTGCCGCCGCCCACCGCACGCACCATGGCCAGCGCCAGGCGCCGGTGGGCGCCGCTCTTCGCAAGTGCGGTAGACAGCAGAAAGCCGCCGAGCAGGAGCAGCACCAGCGGGTGGCCGTAGCTTTGCGCTACTTCATCGGCCGTGACCACGCCAAACAGCGGCAACAGAGCCAGCGGCAGCAGCGATGTAGCCGGTATGGGGATGGGTTCGAAGATCCACCAGGTCACGCAGAGCAGCGTCACACCGAGGGTGGTGGCGGCCTCCGGCGTCCAGGCGAACACACCGAACATGAGTCCGGCGCTCAACAATGCGACAATTGGCCCACCGAACAGCGCCGCACGTTGCACATCCGTCAGCCCAGCTTGCGGTTCTGCAGTGTCCTTGTTGCCCAACATTTCCCTCAAATCGCCGGATCTATACGCACACACTACCAGCATGGCAAAGAGCTTCTATTTTTACGACCTGGAAACTTCCGGCACGCAACCGCGCTGGGACCGCATCATGCAGTTCGCAGGGCTACGTACCGACATGAACCTGGAACCCATCGGTGATGAGTACGTGGTTGACGTGCGTCTGCCGGACGACGTGCTGCCTGATCCGGTGGCCACCACGGTTACCGGCATCACGCCCCAGCGCACCCACGCGCAGGGCGTGTCCGAATGGCAGGCCCTGGCCGAGGTGCACCATCGCTTTGCCCAGCCGGGCACCTGTGTGGCCGGCTACAACAGCCTGCGGTTTGACGACGAGTTCATCCGCTTCGGCTTCTACCGCAACCTGCGCGACCCGTACGCGCGCGAGTGGCAAAACGGCAACTCGCGCTGGGACCTCGTCGATCTGGTGCGCGCTCAGGGGGCGCTGCGCCCGGACGGTATGGAATGGCCGCACGACGAGGAGGGCTTTCCCGTGTACCGGCTGGAAGCGCTGACTCAGGCCAACGGCATCGAGCACGGCAATGCGCATGATGCGCTGTCTGACGTGCTGGCGACGGTGGCCCTGGCGCGGCTGCTCAAGCAGGCGCAGCCGAAACTCTTCGCCTACTACCTCGATTGCCGGTACAAGAAAAACGTGCGCGCGGTGCTGGAACCTTACAACACGCGCCTGTGCGTGCACGTTTCTGGGATGTACCCCAAGGAGCGTTACCGCACCTCGGCGGTGCTGCCCATCGCCCGGCACCCGATCAACAGCAACTCGGTGATCGTCGCTGACCTGGGCGAGGATGTGGAGATGCTGATCCACGAGGACGAACGGGCGTTGAAAGAACGGTTGTTCACCCCTGGCGCCCAGGAGCGGCCGCCGCTGAAGGAAATCCGCATCAACCGCTGCCCGTTCGTCGCCGACATGGCGGTGCTCACCGACGACAATCTCGCCCGCACGGGCATCGACCCCGCAAAGGCGGAGAAACGCGCGCGCCGGCTGCGTCAGCCGGCGGTGCAGCAGCGCATCATCAACCTCTACCGCGATGGTCGGCCGGGTAAAGCGGAGGATGTGGACGCGGCGCTCTACGACGGATTTCTGCAGGACAGTGACCGCTCGCGCTGCGCCGATTTCACCCAGGCGCTGGCGAGCGGCGAGTGGCGCAGTCTCGACTTCCAGGACAAGCGTCTGCTGGTGCTGGCTGAGCGGCTCAAGGCGCGCAGCTTTGCCGACATGCTCAGTGCTGAGGAACGCCAGGCCTGGACAGAGTTCGTGCGCGACAAACTCGGCGCCGGTGCCGACGCCCCCTGGCGCAGCTTCGCACGCTACGCCAACGAGCTGGATGTGCTTGCCGAGCGTGGTGAGCATGCCGACGTGGTCGAAGCGCTGCGTTCTCACGGCGAGGCCCTGAAGGCCCGGTATGGCATCGGCTGACGTGCTGCGCCTGGACGGCGTAGGCAAGGCGTTCGATGCGCGCGATGTGCTCGTCGATGTCTCCCTCGCCGTGCGTCGGGGTGCGACCACCGCTGTGGTGGGGGAGAGCGGCAGCGGCAAGACCACCCTGTTGCAGCTCATCAACGGTCTGCTGCGGCCGGATCACGGCCGAGTGGAGGTGTTCGGCGGTCCGGTACCCGAGGCGGGCGCTGAGCATTTTCGACGGCGCATCGGTTACGCGGTGCAGGGCGCGGCGCTCTTTCCGCACCTCACCTGCCGGGCCAATGTCGTGTTGCTGGCACAACTGCAAGGGTGGGCGGCGGCAGATATCGAGCAGCGGTTCTCGCAACTCCTGGCCGATATGGGCCTCGCGGCGGACGTCGCCGAGCGCTACCCCCACGAAGTATCGGGTGGCCAGCAGCAGCGGCTTGGCCTCTGTCGGGCGCTGATGCTCAAGCCTGAACTCATGCTGCTCGATGAACCGTTCTCCGCGGTGGACCCGATCACCCGGGTGGGCATCTACGAGGAGTTCGAGCGCGTACGTGCCGCCAGCGGCGTGAGCAGCGTGCTGGTCACCCACGACATGCGCGAAGCGGTGCGTCTGGCCGACCAGATACTCATCCTCCGCGAAGGTCGGGTGGCGCAGTGCGCGCCGACCGAAGAGGTGGTGTCGGCGCCGGCGGACGACTACGTGGAGATGCTGGTGCGTAAGCAGCTGTGAGCAGGGTCCTGTGCATCGCTGCGTTGGTCCTGGCGGCAAGTACGGCGGCGGCGCGGCCCATCGTTGTCGGCAGCAAGAACTTCAACGAGTCCTACGTGCTTGGCGAGGTGGTCGCACAGGCCCTGGAAGCGGCGGGCTTCGCGGTGGAGCGCCGCTTTGGTCTCGGCGGCACCCTCATCTGCTTCTCCGCCCTGGAAGCGGGCGAGATCGATGTCTACGTGGAGTACACGGGCACGCTGGCGCAGGCGATCCTCGGGCTCGGCGCGGAGGCGGCCGACGTAGCGCACCTGAACGGCCTTATCGCAGAGCAGGGCCTGGCGCTTCTTACGCCGTTCGGTTTCGATAACACCTATGCGATGACCATGCGCCGCGACAAGGCGCGCGCCCTCGGCGTAGACAGCATCTCCGATCTGTCGGCACATCCGAACCTGCGCGTCGTGCTGAGCCATGAGTTCATCGAGCGCGACGACGGCTGGCCGGGGTTGCGGGGGGTCTACGGGCTGCCGCACACCGTGCGCGGCATCGAGCATGCGCTGGCTTATCAGGCGCTTGCCGAAGATGCCATCGACGTCACCGATGCGTACTCGACCGACGGTGAGCTTGAGCGCTACCAGCTCGCCGTGCTCGAGGATGATCTGCAATTCTTCCCGGAGTATCTGGCGGCCCCGCTGGCGCGTGACAGTCTGCCTAAAGCGGCCAAGGCGGCGCTGCACGGGCTGGGTAACAGCCTGGATGAAACCACCATGCAGAGCATGAACGCAGCCGTGGTGTTCGGCGGTCAGAACTTTGCTGGGGTGGCGTCGGATTTTCTGGCGGCGCAAGGCGTAGTCAGCGCCCAGCAACCTGGCAACACCTTCTGGCAGACGCTTGCGCGCAACGTTTCCCGGCACCTGCAGCTCACGGCCATCGCATTGGTGAGTGCCGTGCTCCTGGGTGTTGGCGTGTCGCTCGCCGTCTTTCGCAGGCAGACGCTGGCCCGGGGTGTGCTGTATGCCTGCGGGCTCATGCAGACCGTGCCATCGATCGCTCTGTTGGCGCTGATGATCCCGGTTTTCGGCATCGGCTTCCTGCCGGCGGTGGTGGCGTTGTTTCTCTACTCGCTGCTACCCATCGTGCGAAACGCGCTCACGGCGTTGACGTCGGTGGACCCGGTGCTGGTGCGCGTCGCGACCTCCATGGGGCTGAATGAACGGGAGCAGCTCCGGCATCTGTTCGTGCCGCTGGCGTTGCCGGCCATGTTCGCCGGGGTGCGTACGGCGGCGGTGATCAGCATCGGTACGGCGACGCTGGCGGCATTCATCGGCGCTGGTGGCCTGGGCGACCCCATCGTCACCGGCCTGTCGCTCAACGATGCCTCTCTCATCCTGCAGGGCGCTGTGCCGGCGGCGCTCCTTGCGATCCTCACGGAGATTGGCTTTGAGCTGCTCGAGGCCCGGCTGGTGCCGGTGCATCTGCGGGAGGCGCGTTAACGGGTTACTCGGCCGCTCGCACGTTGCGCTGATCGAGCAAGCTCAGAAATGCCTCGTACGAGCATCGCTTTGGATCGAAGTCGATGTCTGCCGGAGGGTCTTGCATGAGTGCCATGTGCCAGACCTCGCGTCCGGGCACGCGTTCTGCAGCCAGCACGTTTTCCGCCCAGGGGTACTCCGACGTTGGAAAATCCTCGAATGCGTCCATGTAGCTGAGCACCAGGCGGCGCTCTTTCAACGCTGTCTGGATATCGGCCGGTGCGCCGCGGTTGCGGGCTTCGCTGATGCCGCGGTGAATCTCCGCCTCGTCGTAGATGAACAACTTCATGGCGCTGCCGTCGGCGCGCAGCATGAGGAAGCCGGACGGTCGCTGGAGCATGTAGTACTCAACGGCCAGTTCCCGCTGCATCATCGCCCGCACGGCACGCGCCACGTCCCGGTCGGTGAGAAAGCGGGGTGGGTTGAGCGATAGCGTATTGGTCAGCCGCGCTGTGTGCTGGGTGAAGTAGGCGTGCTGCAGTTCCTCGGCGTAGGCGACGATGTCGCTGATGGAGTGGCTGGTGTTCTTGGGGATGAAGCGGTCGATGAGGCGGGCGTTGAAGGCCTGCACGGCCACCTTCTCGTCTGCCACGCCCGTGAGCATGGCTTTTTGCAGGTAGGCGTCATTGAGCTCGGCGCAGAACTCGAGCCCGTTCATCAGGGGCATGGAGTAGTCGATCATGACCACCGACACACGGCTGAAGCGCTCCAGGTGATTGATCTCCTGTTCGATGAGGCTGAAGTCCAGCACCACAGTCGGGTGCGTGCGATCTTCCGCCGACAGCGTGAAGCAGCGGTCCACCAGCGGCGGCAAAGGCGCCGGACGGTTGAGAAACTCCAGCGCGTCTTCTGTTTCGCTGAAACTGCGGTAGGCCCAGTTGGTCGGCAGCTCCAGATCCAGGCTGCGCAAGAAGTTCTCGTTGTCGTCCACAAAGACGACGGTGGTGGGGTGGTAGTAGGGTGCGAGAGAAAACGGCATGGTCAGGTCAACAATTTGATGAGTGCGCGCCGCTTGTCGCTGGAAAGGCGGCGAAAGGCGCGCACGAGGGTGCGCTCGTCCTCCTTCAGATCCCGTCGCAGCAACGCATCGAACGTGCCTTGCATGGCCGGTTCGAGGGCGCGCTGCTGCGCTTCGCTTGGTAAGCCGCTGAAGCTCTGTTCCAGGCGCGCTACAATTTCGCTGTTCATGCTACGACGGTGATGGAGCGCGGCTTCAGCGATTCGATCGCGCATCTCCATCGGCAGACGCACGACGAACTTGTAGGGCTTTGCCTTCTCCGGGCGCGCTACTCCGTCCGGGTTGGCCGGGTCGTCGTTGGCATTCATGAAGTGGAATTCATGGAGTGGAATTCATGGAGCACCTCTCTCGTGCGCATTAATGCACGGTCGGTGCGTTCCCTCAACCTGATGGCACGGTGATATCACATGCAACCGCTACGCAGAGGCAATATTCGTCTGGCAGCAACCGTTCTCCTGTTACGCGACGCCGCGGATGATCTGGAAGTCTTCATGCTCAAACGCCCAGGCGGTATCGACTTTCCTGATCTGCACGTCTTTCCCGGCGGCAAGGTGGATGAGGCCGACGACATCGACCCGCTGTGCGACGGGCTCGATGATGCCGAGGCGAGCCGTCTGCTTGGGCTCGATGCCGGCGGCATCCGCTACTGGGTTGCAGCAGTGCGCGAGTGTTTCGAGGAGTGCGGGGTGCTGCTGGCCCGCCGCGATGGTGAGATTTTGCGCCTGGAAGATGCGTCGGAACGCACACGTTTCGACGGTTATCGTACGCTTGTCACCGAAGGCGAGCTCGGTTTCGTGGATATGTGCCGGCAGGAATCGCTGACGATCGCCTGCGACAAGATGATGTATTACAGCCACTGGCTCACGCCGGAAGTCGCACCGCGACGCTTCGACACGCGTTTTTTCTGCGCGGTGATGCCTACCGGCCAGCAGGCGCTTGGTCACCACTGGGAGACGGTGGACAGCGACTGGATCGCTCCGACCGAAGCGCTGGCACGGCACGAACGCGGTGAGTGGCAGATGATTCATCCCACGTTCACCAGCCTGAGAAGCCTTCTGCCCTTTGGTCGCGCCGAGGAGGCTATGGCGGCCGTGTTGGCGGAGACACATCTGCCGGAACTCACCGACAAGCTGCGCTCGGAAGGCATGCAGGACCTGCGATGAGTGCAGGTGCGGTTCGGCTTCTGGGTGTCGACAAAGCCTACGACGACGGCGGTCGCAAGCATCCTGTGCTGGCCGGCTTCGAGCTCGCGGTCCCCGCAGGCGAGCGCGTTGCCGTTTGCGGCCCCAGTGGCTCCGGCAAATCGACCCTGCTCAACCTGGTTGCGGGCATTGTTCGGGCGGACGCCGGTAGCGTGCGGGTGTGTGTGCGCGACGATAACGGCGAACGTGACACGGACGTGCACACGCTCACGCAGGCGGCCGCGGCACGTTTCAGGCGCCGCCACATCGGATACGTGTTCCAGTTCTTCAATCTCGTACCGACCCTCACGGTGGAAGAGAACGTGCTGCTGCCGCTGAAGCTCAATGGCCGCATGGATCTCTGGCCGCAGAGCCTGGATCGCCTGCGCACACTCAAGCTCGGTGAACGGTTGCGCGCGTTTCCGGATACCCTCTCCGGCGGCGAGCGTCAGCGGGTAGCCATCGCTCGGGCGCTGGCGCACGAGCCCGATGTGCTGCTGGCGGACGAGCCAACGGGCAACCTCGATGCCGCCAACTCCGCACTGGTGGCCGACCTGCTGTTCGGTGAGGCTGAGCGCCTTGGCAAGACGCTGCTCATCGCCACGCACAGCGGCAGCATCGCCGAACGGGCCAGCCAGAGGATCGACCTCGGGTGACACGCCTGCTCACCAGGTCGTTCCTGCGCTTCATCCTGCGCGCGCCGTTTTCCAGCGTCAGCGTTTTTCTAGGCGTGCTCCTGGGCGTGGCCTCGGTCACCGGTGTGCACCTGCTCGGCGCTCAGGTGAACGCGTCCCTTGACGGACTGCGGCCGCCGCACCTCGAGCGAGTGACGCACGTGGCAACGCGGCAGGATCTGGATGTGCACCACTATGCAGAGCTGGCCCGACGCCTGCAGGAAGGCTCACTCGCAGGTGTGGTGCGGCTGGCACCGCTGATGGAAGGCACCCTTGCCGACGGTACGCGGGTGGTCGCCACCGACTGGCTTGGCGGCGGCGCCGTGGGTATCGCTGCGGGTGTGCGCGCCGACGTAGAGGTGGATCTTCAGGCGGCTGTAGTGCGGGGTTTCGATGGGCGCGCCGAGGTCTGTGAACCGCTGCAGGTGTCGGGTAGGACGATACCGGTCATCGGTACGTTGCCAGCCTCTGAACTCACTGATGACGCGCCGACGCTTTTTGTCGATCTCGGCCTCGGCACCTCGCTTCTCGGCGTGGATCAACCGTTGCAGGCGGTGCTGCTGGAGGCGCGCTCCCCGACGCAACAGCTCGCCGATGGACTGGAGTTGCTGATGCCCGGCATGTCGGCGGGATTGTCACCGCCGGCCCTGCCGCTTGGCGACGGTTGGCAGGTGCATGATGTGCAAACCGAACTTGCTGGGTTTGGTCTGGCCCGTGCGGTGCTATTCAATGTCGGCGCGTTGGGTTCTTTGTCCCTGCTCGTAGCGGTGCTGTTGATGTACCAGACTTGCGTGATCTGGCTGCGGCGACAGCGGGATATTCTCGCGCGGTTGATGGATATCGGTGTGCCGCGCGCGGCGCTGGCCGCGGGATTTCTCTGTGCGCTGCTGTTGCTCGGCGGGCTTGCCACCGCGGCGGGACTGCTGGCCGGGCAGGGCCTGGCCCAGGCGCTCCTGGCGCAGCTCGCCGTGCCCACAGCCTCGGCATTGGCGCTGACGGCGACGGTGGTGATCAAGGCTTTGGCAAGCGGTGTGTTGGTGTGCCTGTTTGGTGGCGTGGTGGCCTGGTACTTCGAATGGCGTCCCCGACATCGCAGGGTGCGTGGCGCTGCATGGTTCACCGCCTTGGCGATTGCGGCTGCCAGCGGCTGGCTGCTCAGCCGCACCGATGGTCTGATCGGCGTGTTTGCCGTGATTCTGCTGGTGGCGGGGCTCGTGTGCTGGATGAGCTTGCCGCTGCTTGATACCGGCAGGAGGTTCACGGAACGCCTGCGCGGCTCACTTCTCGTGCGTCTGGCGCTGCGCGAGGCCACCTGGTACTCGGGCGATCTGGCGCTGGCGGTGGCGGCGCTGGCACTGGCGCTCGGTGTCAGCATCGGTGTGGGTCTGATGGTGGACAGCTTTCGCCGCGAGTTCGTCGCCATGCTCGACACGCGCCTGCAGGCGGACCTTTACGTCACCGCCGATACATCGGTTGCAGACGCTGCGGATTGGCTCGCCGGTCAGCCGGGGGTCAGGCGTGTGGCGCTCTATGGCGATGCTGAGGTGCGGGTTGAAGGCCAGCCGGTGTCCGTTGGTTACGGTGCCTTCGACGCAGCCGAGGCAAGGCGCTATGGCTACCCGCGGGCGTTGGCGGCGAACGAGGTGCTGGCCAGCGAGCGGGCGCTGCAGGCGTTGCAGCGCAGCGTGGGTGATGTCGCAACGGTGGGAGGCGTGCCTCTCACCATCGTCGGCAGCTTTCCCGGTTTCGGCGATGCGGGCCTGCGCCTGCTCTTAAGCGTGGACGGCGCTGCGCGTCTCGGGTTCGCCATCGACTACCGACGCATCGGCATCGCTGCCGACGATCCGTCGTCGCTTGCATCCGCCCTGGCGGCGAGACACCCGACCTGGACCATCACCAACCAGCAGATCATGCGCGGCACCGCCATACGCGTATTCGATCAAACGTTTCTCATCACCGAGGCGCTGACGGCGCTGGCGATGATCGTTGCCGCGGTGGCGCTGTTCAACGCGCTCGGCGGCATGCGCCTGAACCAGCAGGCCACATCCGAACTGCTCGACGTCCTCGGTCTGAATCGGGTGGAGCGGCTGACGATAGACTTCACCCGTGCAACCACGGTAGGAACGGTGGCGTTGCTCCTGGCTCTGCCGTTGGGGTTGTGGCTCGGCTGGGTGCTGTGCTCCGAAGTCAATCCGCGCGCTTTCGGCTGGCGCATCGACCTGACCCTGGCACCGGCAGCATTCGTGACGCCGCTCGTCAGCGGCGCGGTTGCGGTGCTCCTGGCCGGCGTGCTCGGTGTGCCCGGAGAGCGACGGGGGCGGCTGGCATGATACGCGGTGGCTGCCTGCTGCTGCTGGCGCTGCTTTGCGGCTGCAGCCCGCCGCCGCCGGCGTCCCTGGAGAGCAGCAGCCTGCGCCTTGGCGCTTTGCTGCAGGAAGGCGCTGCGGCGCAGCCCTTCGAGCGCGCGGAGACCGTGCGCGCTTTTCGCTTCCCCGAGGATCACGGCGCCCACCCCACCTTCCGCAGCGAGTGGTGGTACGTCACCGCAAACCTCAGCGCGGCAGACGGACGAGCGTTCGGCGTGCAGTTCACCATCTTCCGCCAAGCCCTGGCGCCGGAGCCGGCAACGCCGCCCAACAACCCCTGGGCGTCGCAGCAGGTGTACCTCGCCCACTTCGCGATCTCCGACGTGGCAGCGGGCGAGCACACTGAGGCCGAGTGGCTCAGCCGCGCCCACCCGGCGCTGGCCGGGGTCAATGGAACACCGCCCGTAGTGCGGGTCGGCGGCTGGCAGCTGACGTTCACGGAGTCCGGGTTCGACGTTGCTGCAACGCACGCCGATATTGCCGTGGAGCTTCGATTCGAAGCGGCGAAACCAGTGGTGGCCCAGGGTGAGGGCGGGCTGTCGCGTAAAAGCCCCGGCAATGCTTCCTACTACTATTCCTTCCCGCGCCTGACGGTACAGGGCACCCTTCGCAGTCAGAATGAAGCGCACTTGGTGACGGGCCTAGCCTGGTTCGATCACGAGTGGAGCACGAGCGTGCTCAGTGATGCACAGACGGGTTGGGACTGGTTCGCCCTGCACCTGCACGATGGCCGCGACCTCATGGCTTTCCGCCTGCGGCGCGCCGATGGCGCGCGCGACCCGTTCGATCATGGCGTGGTCGTGGCCGCGGACGGCGCGCATACGGGTCTGACCCACGAGGACTTCACCCTCACGCCGGTGCGTTGGTGGGCGGATGAGTCCGGCGTGCGCTGGCCGGTGACCTGGCATCTGGACACCGGGAGTGAGAGGCTCGTGATCCACGCCGCCTTCGATGATCAGCGCATGCAAACGTTGATCAGTTACTGGGAAGGCGCGGTATGGATCAGCAACGAGGAGGGCGAACGTCTTGGCGAGGGATACATGGAGCTCACGGGTTACGCGCCCTGACGGAGAGCTCGACTGGCAGAAGCTCGACTGCCGCTATGGTGATGAGGATCTGATCCTCTTCAGAAGCCGCTTTGACGACATGCGCAACCCGCGCAACGGACGCGTCGCCTCGCGTCTGGTACTGGAGTCGGTGGACTGGGTGAACATGGTGGCGTTGGACCCCGACGGGCACAGCGTCATGGTGCGCCAGTTCCGCTTCGGCGTTGGCTACAGCACCCTCGAGACCCCGGGCGGCATGGTGGATGCCGGCGAGACGCCGCTGGCATCGGCCCAGCGTGAGCTTGCGGAGGAGACTGGTTACGGCGGCGGTCGTTGGACCTACCTCGGTGCGGTGGAACCCAATCCGGCCATTCACGATCATCTGTGCCACCACTTTCTCGCCGAGGGGGTTGAGCGTCTCGGCGAGCCAGCGCCCGGCGAGGGCGAAGCCATCCGTGTCGAACTGCTGGACGAAACGGCGGTGCGCCAGGCGGTCCTGTCGGGCGAGCTGCGCCATGCGCTGGCGCTGTCTGCGCTGTCGAGGGTGTTCGACCTGTGGCCGAGGCCGTTCCCGGTAGGCGAGGGGCGGACGAGGGTTGAATAGCGGTGTGTGGATAACATAGGGAAAATTGTTCACAATCGGCGCTCTCGTGCACACGTGCCACTGCTTGTGACACCAATTCATGCCTGAACCCACACCGCCTCAGCAGTCTGCAGCCGCCCTGGAAGGCCGTCGCCCGGTGATGCCGGACGCGCGCATCCTGCTGGTGGACGACAAGCCGGAGCTGCTGGAGAGCCTGTACCAGCTCGTGCAGCTCTATGGCTACCAGCCGGACAAGGCGCTGGGCGGCCAGGCGGCGCTGGATGCGCTGGCGGAGCACACCTACGATGTGGTGCTGCTGGACCTGATCATGCCAGCGGTATCCGGGCACGACGTGCTCGATCACGTGGCGCGTGAACACCTCGACTGCAAAGTGATCGTGGTAAGCGGCGACGCCAGCTTCAGCGGCGTGAAGCACGCCCTGCACTGTGGCGCCTTCGATTTCGTCAAGAAGCCCTACGAGGCAGCGCAGCTCATTTCCACCATGGAGAAAGCGCTGCGCCAGTGTGTGCTGGAAGGCGAGAACCTGAACATGGAAGCGCAGATCAAGGCGAGCGAAGAGCTGCACCGCTTCATCGTCAACGCCTCCCCGGACCTCGTCTACATGCTCGACCGGCATGGCTGCTTTACCTTCCTCAACGACCGGGTGCGTTCCATGCTCGGCTACAGCAAGGAGGAGCTGATATCCCGGCACTACTCCGAGCTCGTAGACGAGGAGCACATGGAGCTTGCCAAGAACATCTTCAACGAGCGGCGTGTGGGTAATCGTGCGGCACGTAACGTAGAGCTGCGCCTGAAAAGCCGCCATCGGCGTCACGGCGCACGCTTCCTCGAGCCGCAGTCGGTGTGGGTGGAGCTCGCCGCGCAGGGCGTGTACAGCGACCCGAACGAGCGTAACCGGCAGACCTTTCTTGGCACCTACGGCACCATTCGCGACATCAGCGAGCGCAAGGAGGCCCAGGAGGTCATCAACTTCCAGGCCTACCATGACCTCCTTACGCACCTGCCGAACCGGGCGCTGCTGAAAGACCGTCTCGAGCTCGCCATCACCCAGGGCCGGCGTAACAAGCGCAAGCTCGCGGTGATGTTCCTCGACCTCGACCGTTTCAAGGTGGTCAACGACACTCTTGGCCACAGCATGGGCGACCGGCTGCTCAAAGCCGTGGCCAATCGCCTGCAGTCTTGCCTGCGGCGCGGCGACACGCTGTCCCGCTTCGGCGGTGATGAGTTCACGCTACTGCTGCCGGAAGTACGCACCCGCGATGACGTGGTCGTGATCGCAAGCAAGATCCTCGATCGGCTTGGCTCGCCCTTTGTCATCGATGGCCATGAGCTCTTCGTGGGCGCCAGCATCGGCATCGCCATGTACCCGGAGGGCGGAGATTCGGCAGACTCGCTCATCCAGAACGCCGACATCGCCATGTATCACATCAAGAGCCGCGGCAAGAATGGCTATCAGTTCTTCTCCGAGGAAATGAACCATCGCTTTTCCACGCGGCTGAGCATGGAGCGGGAGCTGCGCGCGGCGCTCAACCAGGGTGAGCTCACCGTGCACTACCAGCCGCAGGTGGATCTGGAGAGCGGACGCATCACCGGTGTGGAGGCGCTGGTGCGCTGGGCGCACCCCGAGCGCGGCCTGGTGCCGCCGTCGGAGTTTCTGCCGCTGGCCGAAGAAACCGGCCTCATCATCCAGCTCGACGAATACGTGCAGCGCCGTGCCTTCGAAAACGTTGCGGCCTGGGACCGCGCCGGTGCCGGACAGGTCAAGCTTTCCGTAAACCTGTCGGCAGCACAGCTCGAAAAGGAAGGCTTCATCGACCAGTTCGTCGCCTCCCTGCGCGACGCCGGGTTGGCGCCTGAACGGGTCAAGCTCGAGATCACCGAGAACACGTTGATGCAGGACGTGGAGGTGATCATTCCCAAACTCAAGCAGCTCAGAAGGCTGGGAGCGAGCATCGCCATCGACGACTTCGGCACCGGCTACTCGTCGCTCAGCTACCTGCGCCAGTTCCCCATCAACACGCTGAAGATCGACCGCAGCTTTGTGTGTGATATCCGCTCGGATGAGTCCGAAGGCGGCGCCAGTATTATCAACGCCATCGTCGCCATGGCCCGGGGGCTCAAGCTCGGGCTCATCGCCGAGGGTGTGGAAAACCGCACGCAGCTCAACTACCTGCGCCAGCAGGGCTGCACCGAGGTGCAGGGCTACATTTTCTCCGAGCCATTGCCGGCAGACGAGATGTGCGATCTCCTGTGCCGCGACCCCTTTCAGGAAATCGTCATGAAAGAGCCGGCGCCGCACGAGTCCGCTGCCTCCAACCTGCCGCCGACCGTTCAAAACGCCGGTTGAGGCGCCGGCTGCGCGGTAGCGAATCGGCGCGCCGATAACGTATAGTCCCGCTCTTTTCCCGCAGCCGGGTATCAACGCTTGAAGGGCTTCACCAGCAGAATTGTGCACAGTGATCGGCAGGCAGCCATAGAACACGGCAGCCTGCAGAAGCCCGTGCACGCGACGGTGGCTTATGGCTACGACGACGCGCGGGAACTTGCCGCGGTGTTTCAAGGCAAACAGGCCGGCTTCACCTACGGCCGCCAGGTCAACCCAACCGTGGAAGCCCTGCAGGACAAGGTCACGGGCATGGAGAACGGCGTGGCGACCGTGTGCTTCGGCACCGGTATGGCCGCCATCGGCACCATGCTGTTTGCGCTTCTGCGCGCAGGCGATCATTTCGTTTCCAGCGCCTATCTCTTCGGCAACACCAACAGCCTGTTCAACTCCTTCTCAGCTCATGGCGTCGAGGTGAGCTTCGCGGACGCCACGGATGTTGCCGCCGTTGCGGCCGCCATCCGCCCTGAGACCAAGCTCATCTTCGTGGAGACCATTGCCAACCCGGTCACGCAGGTGGCGGCGCTTACCGAGATCGGCCGGCTCGCCGCGGATCGGGGTCTGGTGTACGTGGTGGACAACACCATGACCTCGCCCTACCTCTTCCAGCCCAAGGACGTGGGTGCGAGCCTGGTGATCAACTCCCTCACCAAATATATCGGCGGCCACGGCAACGCCCTCGGGGGTGCGGTGACGGAAACCGGCGTTTACGACTGGCGGGGTTTCGACAACATCTACGACATCTACCGCAAGGGCGATGCCGCCAAATGGGCGGTTGCGCAGATCAAGAAGAAAGGTCTGCGGGATTTCGGCGCGGCACTCGGGCCGGAAGCGGCGCACCACATCGCGGTGGGTGCGGAAACCCTGGCCCTGCGCATGGAGCGGCAGTGCGCCAATGCGCGCGCCCTCGCAGGGTATCTTGCTGATCACAAGCTGGTGAACGCCGTCTACTACCCGGGCCTGCAAAGCCACCCGCAGCACCAGCGCGCTGCGGAACTGTTTCGTCATCCCGGAGCGTTGTTCTCCTTCGAGCTCGATCACGGCGTCGATATCTGGGAATTCATGAACCGCCTGAAAGTGGTGATCAAGTCCAGCAATCTGGGCGACAACCGCACGCTCGCCATTCCCGTGGCCCACACCATCTACTACGAGATGGGCCCGGAGCGGCGCGCCAGCATGGGCATCGACGATTCGCTCATCCGCATCTCGGTGGGCATCGAAGACACACAGGACCTGCTCGACGACTTCGCGCAGGCGTTTGCAGCCGTAGGCTGAGGAGGACGTATGGGGCGACTGGACGGAAAAGTGGCGGTCATCACCGGCGGCGCCGGCGGCATCGGCCGGGCGGCGGGCAAGCTCTTCGTGGCGGAAGGGGCAGACGTGCTGCTGGTGGATCTCGATGAAGCGACGCTGAAAGAGGCGTGCGCCGACATCGGCAGCAACCGCGTGGACTATTTTGTCGCTGACGTTACCCGCGCCGACGACAACGCTGCGATGGTGGCGAGGGCCACTGAGAAGTTCGGCGGCGTGGACGTGTTTCTGGCCAACGCCGGCATCGAAGGCGATGTGGTATCCATCGAGGGGTACGACGAGGCGCGTTTCGATCAGGTGATGAACGTCAACGTCAAAGGCGTTTTTCTTGGCCTCAAACACACGATGCCGGCTATGCGCGCGCGCGGCGGCGGCTCCATCGTCATCACCTCTTCGGTGGCGGGTGTTGGCGGCACCGCGGGCCTGTCGGCTTACGTCACCAGCAAGCACGCAGTGATCGGCCTGATGCGCACGGCCGCCAAAGAAGGCGCGCCGGATAACATCCGCGTAAACACGGTCAATCCATCGCCTGTGGAAACGCGCATGATGCGTAGCCTCGAGGAAGGCATGGCACCGGGCGGCGCCGATGCGGCCAAGCAGATGATCGCGGCGAACATTCCCATGCAGCGCTACGGCGAGCCCGAAGAGATCGCCCGGGTGATGCTCTTCCTGGCCAGCGACGACAGCAGTTGGGTAACCGGCAGCGTGCAGATGGCGGATGGCGGCAGCACCGCCTGACAAACGAAAAGACAGAGGTAAGACAGAGGCAACACCGATGACCCAAGCAGTTCTCAGCACCGACCTGCCGCTTGCCAATAAACGCAGCGGCAAGGTACGCGATCTCTACGATGTGACCCTGGGCAGCGGCGAGGAGGCACTGCTCATCGTCGCCTCAGACCGCGTGAGTGCATTTGATGTGGTGATGGCCAACGGCCTGCCGGGCAAAGGCATCGTGCTCACGCAGATCTCCAAGTTCTGGTTCGAGCATTTCGCGGGCTCCGTGGCGCACCACCTGATCTCCACCGACGCGGCGGACATTCCCGGGCTCACGGATGCGCAGCGCGCACAGGTGGATCGCCGCATCATGCTGTGCCGCAAGACCGAGGTGGTGCCCATCGAGTGTATCGCCCGCGGCTACATCACCGGCTCCGGCTGGAAGGACTACCAGCGCACCGGTGAGGTGTGCGGCATTCCGCTGCCGGAGGGCCTGCGCAACAGCGACCGCTTGGCAGCGCCGCTCTTTACGCCGTCCACCAAAGCCGAGACCGGGCATGACGAGAACATCTCCTTCGAGGAGGGTGTGAAGATCGTCGGCGAGAAAACCATGGCGTGGCTGCGGGATGCCACCCTCGATCTCTATGGTCGAGCACGTGACTACGCGCTTGAGCGCGGCATCATCCTGGCGGATACCAAGTTCGAGTTCGGCATGCTGCCGGGTGCGGATGAGCCGATTCTCATCGACGAGATCTTCACGCCCGACAGCTCGCGCTTCTGGCCGGCAGACCTCTGGGAGCCCGGCAAAGAACAGCCGAGCTTCGACAAGCAGATCGTGCGCAACTACCTGGAAACGGTGGTGGCTGCCGGCGAGTGGGACAAGACCCCGCCCGGACCCACCCTGCCCGATGAGGTAGTGGAGAAGAGCGTGGCGCGTTATCTGGAGGCCTACGAAAGGCTCACCGGACAGAAACTCGCGCTGTAGTGAACTGGGACTGCTATCGGGCCCTGTGCGACAGTCCGCAGTACTTCACCCGGTGGATGATCGAGCGTTCCGCCGCGATCGTCGGCGACGCTGAGTTGCAAAACGCCGTTCGTCGAGCGCTGCATAGCCGGGCGCTCGATAAGCCTGCCGGGCACAAGGGTGGTGCCGACACCGACGTGTTCGAGATGCGGCTCACGGCTGCACAGGCAGCGCACATGCTGGAAGCGGTGCATCGCGCTGCTGCTGAAGGCCGCACCACGCAGGAGGGGCGTGGTCTCGGCGGCTTCGTTGCCGCCTGGAACGAGTATCATGTGCACCTGCGAACAATCGGGAGACAGACTATGAGCGCACAGGACCGAGTCACGGCGATGATCGACGCCTTCAACCGCATGGACCTGGACGGCATCGTCGCTTGTTTTGCGCAGGATGCGGTGTACCACAACATCCCCATGGAGCCGGTGCAGGGTACTGCGGCGATTCGCGCGGTGCTGGAGGGTTTCATGGGGGCTGCTACCGAGGTGGAGTGGGATGTGCTCAACACCGTGGCGAACGGCGGCACGGTGCTCAACGAGCGGGTCGATAAGTTCAAGGTCAACGGTACGTGGATTGCGTTGCCGGTGATGGGCACATTCGAAGTGCGGGACGACCGCATCACCGCCTGGCGCGACTACTTCGATCTCAACCAGTTTCAATCGCAGATGCAGGCTGCCATGAGCTGACCACGGGCGTGTTTCAGCGTGTTCTGATTGCCAATCGCGGCGCCATCGCGCGCCGGGTGATCCGTGCCTGCAGCACCCTCGGTATCGAATCGGTGGCGGTGTACTCCAACGCCGACCAGGCGGCGCCGTACCTCGCCGAGGCCACCTGCGCGGAGCCGCTCCCAGGCGTCACCGCGGCACAGAGCTATCTCAATCAGGCAGCGCTGCTCGACATCGCCGCCCGTTGCGGTTGCGACGCCGTGCACCCTGGTTACGGGTTCCTCGCAGAAAATCCCGACTTTGCCGAGGCGGCGACCAGCGTCGGGCTCGCTTTCATCGGCCCTTCGCCAGTGCATCTGCGCAACCTCGGCGACAAGGTGGCGGCGCGGCGTCTTTTCGCAGAGCAGGGCTTTCCCATGCACGCCGGCAGCCGTCTGGTGGCGGATGTGGCCGAAGCCCGCGATGCGGCGGCCGACATCGGCTATCCCGTTCTCCTGAAACCCAGCCGCGGCGGCGGCGGCATCGGCATGGTGCGGGTAGATGAAGAAACGGCTTTGGCCGCAGCGGTAGCACGCGCCGGTGCTATCGCCGAGGGCGCCTTCGGCGAGCGCGCGCTGTACCTGGAAAAGTGGGTGGAGCGGGCCCGACATGTGGAGTTTCAGATGCTCGCCGACCGCCACGGACGAGCTATGCATCTTTATGAGCGCGACTGCTCGCTGCAGCGTCGGCACCAGAAAGTCATCGAGGAAGCACCGGCGCCGGGACTTGCGCGGGCTGCTGTGGACGCGGTCGCAGACTCGGCGGTGCACGCCCTGCAGGCGCTGGGCTACGACGGCATCGGCACGGTGGAGACGCTCGCGGATTCCGAGCACGCCTTCGGCTTTCTGGAGGTGAACCCGCGCATCCAGGTGGAGCATGCGGTCACCGAGGCGGTGACCGGCATCGATCTGGTTGTCGAACAGATCCGCCTCGCAGCGGGTGGCGCCCTGCCGCAGCGGCCGCCGCTGGATGGGCATGCCATCGAGGTGCGCGTCTACGCGGAGGATCCGCGCACTGGAGCGCCGTCAACTGGACGGCTCAGCATCTACCGGCCACCGAACCTGCACGGCGTGCGCCTGGAGACGGGCTATGGCGAGGGCCAGTTCGTTACGCCGTTCTACGATCCGCTGCTGGCCAAAGTGATTGCCCATGCGCCGAGCCGCGATCTTGCCATCGGCCGTGCGCTGGTGGCGCTCAAGGCGTTCGACGTGCGCGGCGTTGCCACCAACATACCGTTGCTGCGGGCAGCACTGGAAAGCGAGGCATTTGCCAGTGGAGCCGTGCATACTCGTTTTTTCAACGAGTTCCGCTGGTAGGAGAAGCGCGTTGGCGACCTATGAGATCGAAAGCGAGGTAGACGGCAACGTCTGGAAGGTCATCGCCGAAGTGGGCGCCGAGGTGCAGGAAGGCGAGGTGCTTATCATCCTCGAGTCCATGAAGATGGAGATTCCGGTGGAAAGCCCCGTGGCGGGCGTGGTCACCGAACTGCGTGTGCAGCCGAACGATCAGGTCGAAGAAGAGCAGGTGCTGGCGGTGGTGGAAGGGTGAAACGCTACGTCACCGAGATGGGCATGGGTGTAGACGTACACGGCGGCGACTATACCAAGGCTGCCCGCCGGGCGGTGTCCGACGCCATCCGGCATTCGAGCCTCAACTTCTTCCGGGCGCTCGGCAAGACGCCGGATGATATGCACATCCTCCTCAAGATCGGCGTGCAGCAGCCTGACGCCGTGGATACTGAGGCGGTGGCCGCCGAGTTGCCCTACGGCACGGTGGAGGTCGAAGTGTCCCTTGGCGGCCTGGATGTACCCGCCGAAACGGGCAGCGACGGCATCATCATCGCCAACGCCGCGGTGCTGGTGCACTTGCAGTAGCGGAAAATCCGCGACCACCACCGGAATTCGAAATTCCTCAGGTTTCCTCAGCAATCCGGTAGAGCGCCAGCCCGATCAGCGCGAGCCTTCCCTCGACGCAACACGTTCGAGGAGATAGCGCATGTTCACAACGTCCTGGCCGCAGATATTCCTGCATGACCTGATCCGATTCGTCGTCATCGTCGGTCTGGTGGCACTTGCCACGCAACTGCTGTTTCGATGGCTGGCGGGCCGAAAACCGCTGCAACCCTGCCGCCTGTCCGCCCGCCAGTTCGCCCGGGAGAGCATCTGGACCGTCTCAACGGTAGCCATATTCTCCCTGGCCGGTTGGTTCGTGCATGTCGGCCCGTTGACCCCATACCTGCAAGGTTACGCAGCGTGGGGGGCGCTGGGGTTGTGGTACGAGCCGCTGAGCTTCGTGCTGGTGCTCATCGCCCACGACGCGTACTTCTACTGGACCCACCGCCTCATGCACACCCGCTGGTTGTACCGGCATACGCACCGTTTGCACCATCGAACCGTGCGGCCGACGCCTGCGACCGCCTATGCATTCGCGCCGGGTGAGGCGTTGCTGCACGCGTTGTTTCTGCCGCTCATCCACCTGGTGCTGCCCTTGCATCCTGGGATCACTACCGCCTTTGTGGTGGTCATGATCGCGCGCAACGCGCTGGCCCACGCCGGTGTGGAGTGCTTTGCCGCCGGTACCGCGGTTGGCCCGTTCCGCTTCAGCACCACGGTCACCCATCACGACCTGCACCACGAACACGGCCGCGGTAACTACGGCTTCTACTTCACCTGGTGGGACCGCTGGATGGGCACGGAGCGCGCGGACTACGTCGCCCGTTTCCGGCGCAACTCCGAGATTCTGCGCGAGGGGACGGCCTGATGCTCCGCGCGGCGTCTTGTTCGCGTACGGCGCTCCTTTTCTTCGCCATTTTTGTCGCCGCCTCCGCAGCCTCAGACGACACCGTCTACGGCCTCTGGGCAACGCCGGGGCTCGGCTCCAAAGTGGCGCTCGAAGCCTGTGGAGCAGACGGCCAGGCGCTGTGCGGTCGCATCGTCTGGCTGTGGGAGGCAGAAGATGTTGAGGGCAGGCCGCGCACGGACGTCAGAAACCCGGAACGGAAACGGCGGGGGGTGCCGCTCGTTGGTGCGCAGATAGTGAGCGGTTTCCAGCGCGGCGACGACGGCGTGTGGCGCGGCGGCCGCCTGTACAATCCGGACGACGGCCGGAGCTACACAGGGACCTTGCGCATGTTACCCACAGGCGTGCTGCAGCTTGAAGGCTGCACGCTACGCGTGTTCTGCAAAACACAGGTCTGGCGCCGTCTGGACACGGTGTGTCCGTTGGCGACGGTGGTGTTGTGATGGACCTTGCGTTTGGCGACATCGGCGCGGTGATGCGGCTGCTCGCGGCTTCCCAGGTAGTGCTGTTTGCAATCGTGGTGCTGCGCGCCGGGCTGCCTGCCCGAACGAAAGCGCTCGTAGCACTGCTTGCTGTGGGTGTGCTGTCGTACCTGTTTCTGCCGCTGGCGGCGGGTCGGGTCGCACAGCCGGTGATCGTCGCAGCAGGCTTCGCGTCCAACACCGTTCCGGCGTTGCTGTTCGTCCTTGCATGGGAGTTTTTTGAAGATGCGGCACCTGCGCCCGGCGTCTGGGCTGTGCTGGTGCTCACCATCGTCGGAGCGGTGTGGCTTGTGGCTGCACCGGACAACCGGCTAGCCCTCACCACTGTGCAGGTGCTCAAACTGGGTGTCGCAGCTGCCGGACTCTGGTTGGTGTGGCGCGGTCACGGCGTCGATCTGGTGGACGAGCGCCGGCGCCTGCGGCGCCTTTTTCTGGGCGGGGTCGGTGTGCTCGTGGTAACGGTGGTGCTGGCAGAGCTGGTAGCGCAGTGGCAGGTACCCGCGGCGCTCGAGGCGCTGGGAATGGCGCTGATTTTTGTCTTCGTGGTCGCGGTGAACGTGGCCTTCCTCACGCTCGAGCCAGGCCTGCTGATGCTCACGCAGATTGCCGCGCCGTTACCCGCAGCGCAGGCTGCAGACGATCCGCTGGTGGCGGAGCTGGAACGGCTGCTGCGCGAAGAGCGTCTCTATGCCGATCACGATCTGCGCATCGGCCAGGTTGCCGAGCGGCTGCGGGTGCCCGAGTACCGGCTGCGCAAGACGATCAACGGCCGTCTTGGCCACCGCAACTTCAATCGCTACGTCAACGGCTACCGCATCGAGGAGGCAGCGGCGCGGCTGCGCTCAGATGCACACCTGCCGGTTCTCACCATCGCGCTGGATGTGGGGTTTCGTTCCATCTCCTCGTTCAACGCAGCGTTCCGGGAGATGCATGGCTGCACGCCCACTGAGTATCGGGCAATCCATGGCTGATGCGTGCCCTGTTCCGCGAACGGGCCGTGGGTGATCGTGTGTAACCGCAGCTGTCTGAAACACGCTTTGGTCACTCCACAGCGGCAATGTGGATGTTTGATCGCAGTTTGAGGTTCAGCGGGGGAACAGCGCGTCGAGCTTCTCAGGCCGCAAACGGGCGCCATACTCGCTCAGCTCAAAGGCTTCGGCAAAAGTGACGCCGGCCGCCGCCTCGGGCCCGTAGCGTTGGGCGAGCTCGGAGCGAAAGCGCTTGGCGATGCGCCGCTCACGGCCGAGCAGCCACTCGCGGATGTGGTCAGCGCGTGCCTGGGGATCAGCGGGCAGGCCCTGCATCTTCGCGCCCATCCACGAGTCGGCGTCTGCGAACTGCGACGGCAGTGCATCGATGAGCCGCCGTTTGGTGGCGATGACGTCGTCGATATTGACGATCACCGAGCAGGTGAACGGTGTTGGCTTCGCAAACTCGTCGGCGTAGTAAAGGATTAACGGATTGCGGTCCAGCGCTTGCGTGTCCGGCAGGTAGAACTTCGCCATCAGCAGCACCGCCGAGTCCTGCACGAGCTGGCCGGTGTAGCGGTGGTCCGGGTGGTAGTCGTTGGGTCGATGGCACAGCACCATGTCGGCCTGCCACTCGCGAATGAGACGAATCACCCTCTGACGCTGCGTCAGCGTCGGCTCCAGTTCGCCATCGTTGGTGTCGAGCACCTGGGTTTCGATGCCGAGAATACGGGCACACGCTTCCACCTCGGCTCTGCGGATGGCGGCCAGCTCCTCGCCATGCTTGGAGAAGTGGCCGACGTTGCCGTTGGTCATGGAGACGAACTTCACCGCGTGCCCGGCCTGCGCCCACTTGGCCACAGTGCCGCCGGCGCACAGTTCGCAGTCGTCGGGATGCGCGCCGAAGGCAATGATACGCATGCTCAACCTAGTGATCCGTCACATTAATTCGTTGATCTATGATGAGCCCAAAATCGTCAAGAGCAAGGCGCATTCCGCCGGACAGGTCGGGACCTTTCCAAGGGATGCAACACAGCTATTGGCGATTTTGGGCCACCCGAAGGGC
>JAUIED010000204.1 GCA_030428905.1 Gammaproteobacteria bacterium | reverse complement strand
GGTGATGTGGGTCTCCTCCTCGCGCACGTGAATCAGATGCCCTTTGTGGTTGTGCAGATAGCGCGCATCGGCAGGCTCGTAGGTCGCGTGCAGCTCGAGGTAACGGTCGAGCAGCTCGCGCAGCGGACCCGGTGCCATGTTGGCGCCACCCATGGCGCCCACCTCATCGGCGAAGTTGTGGAACATCACCGCCGTTGAAGGTCCGCCCTGCGCCATGAGGCGTGCACTGTCTGTCCCTGCATCGCCCGTGAGCACGGCGCCCAGGAAGAACAGGTTGGACTGCAACGCGTCCTCTGCCCGCCCTGCTGCAGCCCAGGCCGCACGCATGCGATCCAGCGCCTGCTCAGCTCCAGCGCCGCCGAAGTTGAGCCAACCGGCGCCTAGTTCCGCCGCAACCGCCTGAGCCTTGGGACCAAACGCGGAAAACCACAAAGGGATCTCGTCGCGCACATTGATGAGCCCCAACTCCGGCTCGAGAAATCGCACGAGGTGCTCGCCGTCAGCGTCCTGCCACGCTACGGTCTCACCGCGCAGCAGGCCTCGAACCTCTTCAATGTAGCGTTGCGTGTCCGAAAGTTTCAGCGCTCCCTGCCCCATGGTGCGCCGCGCGGTGAAGCCGGTGCCCACACCGAAATCGATGCGGCCGGGTGCCAGCCGGTTGAGGGACGCCAGCGCGTTCGCCGCGGCTGGCGCGATGCGGTTCGACGGCACCAGCACGCCCGTACCGAGACGGATACGGCTGGTTTCGTGGGCAGCGAGCGCCATGCACACGAACACGTCCGGATTGAGCAGCTGCGTGTCGTAAAACCAGGCCGCGTGATAGCCGAGCTCCTCTGCCCGCTGCACCCACTTCCAGGAATCCACCTCCGAAGCGAAAGCCACCGAATACTGCATATCGTCCCCCTTCAATCCCCATTGCTCGCCGCAGTGTAGAGCCACACCAGCACAGCGTCAGCTATCGCTTGAAATAGAATTAGTATTCTGTTTCTATTTATCCATGCATATCGCCGCTCCCAGGCAGCCCCGCAGCCGCCGCACCATGCAACGATTCATCGCCGCCGCCACCAGGCTCGCGGAGGGGAAACGCTGGGAGTCCATCAGCATCGCTGAGCTTGTGGCTGAGGCTGAGTCTTCCGTGGGCGCGTTCTACAGCCGCTTCGGCAGCAAGGAGGCACTGCTGGAGGTGCTGGACGATGCACACGTCACGACGCTCACAGACATACTCACGCGCTGCACTGCTGACGATCCGAAATCGCTTGAGGCTAGCGTATCGCTGCTGCTCCGTGAGCTGGTGGACTACCATATCGCCCACCGCGGCCTGCTGCGCACGCTGGTGCTTACCGCCAGAAGCACGTCTGAGCACAGCTACGCCCAGAACAGCGCGCGGCTGAATGCGCACCTGGGCCCGGTAGTCGCGCACCTCTTACGGTGCGCAGATGTCCCCACCGGCGTTCGGGCAACCCACATGGCCACAGCACTTACGTTCTGCCACAGCGCGCTGCGCGAGCAGATTCTCTTCCCCGAAGCGGTGCCGGTGAAACTCTCCGGCAAACGCAAGCTGCTCAACAGCCTGCAGGCATCCTTTCTCGGCACGCTGCATGCGCTGGCATCCGCTTAGCCTGGCGTTGCTGATGCTGCCGGCGGCAACGCTGGCGGCGGCGATCGACAAAGACTGGCTCGACAGCCAGGTGACGAGCGCCATGCAGCAGGCCGATATCGATGCAGCCATCGTCGCCGTGGTGCACGGCGACGAGCACCTGGTGAGGGCGTACGGCACAGAGGAAGACGCAGTGTTTCGCGTGGGCTCCGTTTCAAAACCGGTCACCGCAAGCCTAATGCTGTCTCTGGCGGCAGAAGGTGTGGTGGAGCTGCACGAAGATCTGGCCGGCGAGCTGTCAGCATTACCGCTGCACCCCGCCCTGGAGCAACCGCTGACCCTACACCACCTGCTCACCCACACCGCGGGTTTCAACGAGCGCTTGTTCGGCCAACACACCCGCAGGGTCGACCGCTTTCAGACCCTCGACACGTACCTGCACCAGCACCTGCCGCCGCGTTTCGCAGCACCCGGCAACATCATCGCCTACAACGACCACCACACGGCCCTTGCCGGATGGCTGGCAGAGCAGCGTACGGGCAAGACATTCGCGGAGCTTGCACGCACGCGCATCTTCGCCCCCCTTGGCATGACGAGCTCCAGCTTCGAGCAGACGAATCTGCCCACGCACATCGCCGCACGCCTCATCCGCGCTACCAACGGCAAGACGCCTTACCCGCCGGATTTCATTCAGCTTCCCCCCGCCGCAGGTATGGTCACCACCGCTGGCGACATGGCGGCGTACCTCGCCGCACTGCTCTCGGGCGATCTGCCGGGCAGCGATGGGCAACTCACGGTGCAGTTCCGCCACCACAACAAGCTACCGGGACGCACCTATGGTTTTGCCGAGGGTCGTCACGGCGCGCTGACCACGTTCTACAAAGACGGTCAGGCGAGCGGTTTCAACGCCCGCCTGCTGCTCATCCCCGAGCACCGGTTCGGAGTGTTCGTCGCACACAACCGCAACATCTTCGGCCCCTTCGGCGCCGTGCAGGAGGCGGGTCGTTTTCCGCGCCGTGTAGGCCAGGTGCTGACTGAACACCTGTGGCCAGCCGGCGATGCACCCACGCCGCCGCGGCCAGATTCCGGGCATGGCGCAGACCTCAGCCCCTATGCGGGCACGTATCGCACCACGGTGGCAGCGCGCCACACGTGGGAGCGCGTCGCAAGCCTGTTCGACGAAGCGACCATCACCATAGACAACGATGCGCTGCGCTTGGGTAGCCGCCTTTACCTGCCGGCGCAGGACTACTTCGTCAACGCACAACCGCCCTGGGACGCCATCGCCTTTCGCCGCCACAACGAAGCTGTGACACACCTGCTGATCGGCGGCGGCGCCTACGAACGCGTACCTGCCTGGACCACCCAGCAGGCGTTGCCCTGGAGCCTCGGCTTACCGCTGTTGCTGCTGGCTGTCAGCGGCGTGGCGCGCGTGCGCCGCACTCCCTGGTCCACCGTTCTCGGCCAGGGTGCGGTGCTCGGCTTCTTCTGCGGCTTCGCCGCGGTTATGTGGCTGGTGGACGTGCAACAGCTCTTTCTCGGCCCGCCGCCCATTCTGCTCCTGCTGCTGGCGCTGCCCGTCATCGCCACGGCAGCGTTTCTCTGGCAGCTGGTTGATATGGCGCGTCGACCCGCATGGCTCGACGCGATCGGCATCGCAGCAGGCACGGTGTTGCTGGTGTGGCTCAACTACTGGAACCTGCTGGGCTGGCGACTCGGCTGAATCTTGCGCAGAATCCCCGCATGCCACACGCCACGATCAACGGCGCCCGCCTCTGGTACGACGACCAGGGCCAGGGCGAGCCGATTCTCCTGCACCACGGTTACACCGCATCGCGCGCCAACTGGATGCCCGTAGCCGAACGCCTGGGCGCTAAACCGCAACGCTATCGTGTCATCCTCATGGAGTGCCGCGGCGCCGGCGAGAGCGAGCACACCGCAGGCGGCTACACGCTGGAGCAGTACGCCGCCGACGTTATCGGCCTGCTCGACCACCTGGGCATCGACCGCGTGACCTTTGCAGGCCACAGCATGGGCGGCGGCGTGGGCTACCTGCTGGCGCTCGATCATGCCCAGCGGCTGGAACGCCTGGTTCTCATGGCACCAATCCCTTCCGGTGGGATAGGCACCATCGACCCGGAACTGCGCGCCGCGCGCATCGATGAACGCCGGCGCCGCGATCGGGCGTCGATCTACGCGCGCTACCAGGCCATGCGCTTTCGTGAAGATGTGGAAACCGACGCCTGGTTTGCCTTTCGCGCCGACGAGATCCTGTCGGTGTCCGACGGTCACTTCGAATCCGGCGCCGAAGCCATGCAAGCCCTGAATGTCAGCGAACGGCTGAGCAGCCTGCACACACCGACGCTGATGATCAGCGGCGCCGTGGACAGCCTGCTGACTGCCAATCTGGAAGACTTCCTGCGCCTGCCCAACGCCACCCTCGAGGTGCTCTCACGTGCCGGGCACGAGGTGGCGGTGCACGAGCCTGCGCGCGTCACCGAGGCCATCGAAAACTTCATCACTCACGGAGTCGTCACCGCCGCCACGCTGCAGGCGCGGCTGGCAGGCTGATACCTCCCGCAACATCAGGAGCCCCCATGGCGTTCTACACCGATTCCCAACGCGAGCAACAAGCCCTGCACGATAGCCAGCGTCTTGCCGACGCCGTTGCCGGCGCCATCGTGCAGACCGAGCTGTCGCCGCAACATGCCGGCTTCATCGCCTCGCGGGACTTTTTCTTTCTCTCCACCGTCAACGGCCGCGGCGAGCCGACCGTCTCCTACAAAGGCGGCGCACCGGGTTTCGTGCGTGTCGATGATGACAAGACCCTGAGTTTCCCCATCTTCGACGGTAACGGCATGTTCCTGTCAGCAGGCAACATCGCCGAGACCGCCAAGATCGGCATGCTGTTCATCGACTTCGAAACGCCGGACCGCGTGCGCGTGCAGGCAACGGCCACCCTCAGCGAAGACGCGTCTGCCCTCGCCGAATTCCCCGGCGCCATCGCCCTGGTGCAGGCGCGCATCGATCATGTGTTCATCAACTGCGCACGCTACATCCACAAGCATCAGCGCCTGCAGTCCTCACCCCACGTGCCCGACGCCACCGGCGCGCAGCCCCACGCCACCTGGAAACGCATCGACATGCTGCAGGATCACTTGAGCGATGCGGACCGCGAGCGCACCCGCGAGGCGGGCGGGTCCATCACCGAGGAGCAGTACGGTCAGGCGTTGATGAACGGAGAGACTTGAGCGGCCCCGCGAAGCACCAATCGAACAGCTTCGGTCAGGGATAGCGCCTGACACATCATGATGCTAGGGTATGCACATCATGATGCTTGAGAAACCCGAATGCGCACCACCTTGTCCCTGGACGACGACGTGGCCCAGAAGCTGAAGCGCCTCACCGGTGATCGGTCATTTAAGGAAGTCGTGAACGAAGCCTTGCGGGCGGGCCTACACGCGCTGGAATCGCAGGCACGAGATACGGAAGGGACCTACACCACCTTACCCGCGGAGGGACGTCCACGCGTTCACAATCTGGACAACATCGCGGAAGTGCTGGGAGATGCAGAGCGCGAAGACTGGCGATGACGACACTGGTCGATGCCAACATACTGCTGTACGCCAAGTTCAGCGATTATCCTCAGCACAACAAGGCAAAGCACTGGCTTGATACGGCATTGAACGGTACACAACCGGTCGGGCTTCCCTGGGTGTCACTGACCGCTTTCGTACGCATCGCGACGAACAGCCGCGTGTTCGAGACTCCGCTCAGCCCGCAAGCCGCAGCGGAACAGATAACAAGCTGGCGGTCGCGCCGGGTGGCCTGGCATCCCGAACCAGGCCCGCATTTCCACACCTTATTCGCAGAGTTCGTCACGCACCACAGCTGCACCGGCAACCTGGTATCTGACGCCTATCTTGCCGCGGTCGCCGCAGAGCATGGGCTGACGCTGGTGAGCAGCGATTCGGATTTCGCCCGGTTTGACGGATTCGAAGGGCTGAAAATTCACAATCCCCTGTTGTAGAAAACCCTTGCATCGGCGTTTTCAACCATCCGCCGCGCGGGCAATGGCCCGAAACATCGAAATCGTCTCCAACTCCCGCCAGGAGCTGTCATCCGGCGTCGTGCCGTAGAGGCTGTTGGCGCTCAGCTTGACGATCACCACATCCCGCGAGGGATCGACGAAGATGAACTGGTTGTACACGCCGATGGCTGAGAACTCGCCATCTTCCCCCGGCGGCACCCACCACTGATAGCCGTACCCCAGCGGATATGCAGGATCGAGCCCCGGCATCACGTGTGGTGCGTCCGGGGTAACAGACGCGCGCACCCACGCTTGCGGCAGCAGCTGCCTGCCATGCCATGCGCCGCCGTTGCGGTAGAGCTCGCCGAGCTTGGCGTAGTCGCGCGCCGTCACCTGCAAGCCTCCGGCGGCCATCTCCATGCCGCTGTCGTCGCTGATCCAGTACGCATCGTGCTCCATGCCGAGCGGCTCCCAGAGTTTCTCCTGGGCGTAGTCTGCGAGGCTCTTACCAACCACCGAACGCAGCAGCCAGCCCAGCGCCTGGGTATCCGTGGAGTTGTAGTAGTTGTACGTACCCGGCTCACGCTCCCGCACGAGCGTGGCGGTAAAGTCGTTGAGCGATGCGCCGCTGCCGAACACCTGGATGTAGCGGTTGATGTCCGAATCGGGGTTACTGTAGTCCTCGTTCCAGCGCGCGCCGGACGACATCTGCAGGATGTCCTTGATGCGCACGCCGTCGTAGGCCGAGCCGGCAAGCTCAGGCACGTAGCGGGTGATCGGTTCTTCGATGCTGGTGATCAGCCCATCCTGCACGGCAAAGCCCACCAGAGCGGAAACGAAACTCTTGCCCACCGACATGGACATCCAGTTCACGTCCACGCCGCCGGTGAGCCAGTAGGACTCGTAGCGCAGCTTGCCCTCGTGAATGACGAGCAGCGCCGCAGTGTCGGTTTCGCGAAGCAGGGCTTGCGTGTCTCCCGCACTGCCCGCGTGCGTGTAGCTGGCAGGCAACTGCAGGGGATCACCAGCGGGAAAGGGTTTCGGCTCCGCCGAGGCGCTGATGCGGTTGCTGGGAAACACCTCGGCCAGGCGGTTAAAGTTCTCGTACTGCTCGGCGCCTGAGAAGAGCGAACCGACGAAGTCCATACGTGCATCCGGTTGCGGGGGTGCCGCACAGCCGATGAGCACGACAATGGCGCAGCACAACCAGCTCGGATTGAATCGAGTTTTCATCCCGTATCTCCCACTTTCCCCTCAACCCCGCCAATGTAGCGGCAAAGCGGGTCTCAGCAACAGCCCCCGGGAACCGCTGGCACCACACCGTCCCTGGTGTCAGAGTGTGGATGTAACTCACCAGCCGGAGCAGCATGAGCGCACTACAACAGGACTTCGACCGGCTGGAACACGACCTCGAGCAGTTGATCGCCCTCCTCGACGAGGCC
>JAUIED010000203.1 GCA_030428905.1 Gammaproteobacteria bacterium | reverse complement strand
CCTCGCGCTCGGCCATTGCACGGGAAAATACGACATGCAGCCGCTGATGGATGTAGCACCTGTGGCCCGAGGCGCCTGGCAGACGAAGGAGTACTACGAACTGCTGCGGCGCAGCATCCGCTGGGGCATCGGTGCGCTTTAACCGTCCACCGTGGCAGCTTTCCAATCAAAAGTCTGATCAACCCAACTGAGGAGCGGATTGTGCGCACATTCATCGACCTGTCGATTTACCTCGAAACCGACGTGATCTCGGATCCACCCGGCATGCAGCCGCAGATCACCTACATCGACCACCAGCAGGGCATCGCCGGCATGGTGGCGTCGTTTCCCGGGCTCCAGGCCGAGGAACTTCCGGATGCTGAAGGCTGGGCCGTGGAGCAGGTGCGGCTGAGCACACACAACGGCACGCACCTGGATGCACCCTATCACTTCGCCTCCACGATGAACGGCGGCGAACGCGCCATCACCATCGACGAGGTACCGCTCGAGTGGTGCTTCAACGACGGCGTGAAGCTCGACTTCCGCGACCGACCGAACGGTTACGTGGTCACGGCAGCAGACGTGGAGGCGGAGCTTGCGCGCATCGACTACACGCTGAAGCCGTTGGACATCGTTGTGGTGAACACCGCCGCCGGCAAACGCTACGGGCAGGACGACTACGTGTCCTACGGGTGCGGTATGGGGCACGACGCCACCATGTATCTTCTCGAGCGCGGTGTGCGGGTGACCGGCATCGACGGTTGGAGTTGGGATGCGCCATTCGAGTACACGCGGGCGCGTTACGAAGCCGAGGGTGACGCCAGTATCATCTGGGAAGGGCACAAGGCTGGCCGAGAGATTGGCTACTGCCACATCGAGAAGATGCACAACCTCGAGGCGCTGCCGCCGCACGGCTTCATGATTTCCTGCTTCCCGCACAAGATCCGCGGTGCATCGGCTGGCTGGACGCGAGCGGTGGCGATTCTCGATGATTGATCCGAGTATCGATACCAGCCGCGCTGCGTGGATCGCTCCCGGTGTACAGATGTACGGCGAGGTGCATCTCGAAGAGGGCGTGAGCATATGGCCGAACACCGTACTGCGGGCGGAGGCTGCGCACATCTCCGTGGGCGCCTTCACCAACCTGCAGGACTTCGTGATGGTGCACTTCGGTGCGGATAGCGCGAGTTCCATAGGTGCGTACTGCTCCATCACCCACCACGTGACGATCCACGGCGCCACCATTGGCGATTGCTGCCTGATTGGCATCAACGCCACGATCATGGACGGTGCGAGTATCGGCGCCAACAGCATCGTCGCGGGCAACAGCATCGTGCGTGAAGGGGCGGTGATACCGGAAAACAGCATTGTTGCCGGCGTGCCCGCCCGGGTGGTGGGTACGCGCAACAACTACGTGGCTAACAAGCTCAATGCTGTGTCGTACTATGAGAACGCCAGAGCATACGCGCGCGGCTACTACCGACGATGGTCAGATGCCGATTACGCTGAACTGATGCAGGCGAAGCGTTTGGAATTCGAAGCGGAGGTCTAAACGGACTTCTAATCGTCCGACCTGATGTTGGGCATGAGCTGCAGGCGTTTCAACAGATTCACAAACTCGCCGAGGCGCTGCGCGCGATAGGCATCCACATTCGTATCTGCGTAATCGTAGAAACCCGCGCCGTCACGCAGACCGTTGCGTCCCTCCCGCATGTTGCTCTCGACGATGTCCGGCAGCTGGTAGCGATCGCTGCTCACCGCACCTGAGAGATAGCGGGATGCGTGATACAGAATGTCGCCGCCGCCCCAGTCGATGAACTCCAGCATGCCGAGCACGGCAAAGCGCAGGCCGATGCCTAAGCGGATCGCTTTGTCGATTTCCTCCGCGGTGCCGACACCTTCCTCCACCATGCGCGCCGCTTCGTTCATGGCCAGTGCCTGGATGCGCGGCACCACATAGCCGGGTGCAGCGCCCATGCGTGTGGGCACTTTGCCGATCTGCTCGAGAATCTCGCAGAGGCGGTCGGTGACTCCGGTGGCGGTTTGCGGGCCGGAGCTCACCTCCACCAGCGGCATGAGGTGCGCCGGGTTCAGCCAGTGCGCGTTGAGCACGCGCTGCGGATGCGTTGCGAGATCGGCGAGGTCCGTCACCAGAAAGGTGGAGGTGGTTGACGCGAGAATGCAATCGTCTGGGGCGTGCGCACTCATCCAGGCGAAGGCATCGCGCTTCGCGTCCATAACCTCGGGCACCGCTTCGAAGATCAGCTCGGCGTCGGCGACCGTCGCCGCGGCCTCTGCCAGCGGGTGAAAGGTGATCCGGTCGCAGCAGCGCTGCACGTTTTCCGGCGGGAGCGCGCCGATGTTGGCGAGAAACTCGAAATCCCCCTGCATCACGGCACGGCCGCTTTCCGCGAGCGTGTTGAAAGCCTGCGCATCGCGATCCTTCAGATCCAGCAGGCGAACCGGCACACCGCTCAATGCGAAAGCCACAGCAATGCCGTGGCCCATGCGGCCGGCGCCTACGGCGGCGACAAAGGGCGGCAAGGCAGACATGTCAGAAACCGGCTTGGAGCCGGCTTTTCAGGGCCTGCCGGTCGAGTCCGGCGATGCCGAGGGATTCGAACGTGCGACCCTCAGCGTACAGGTCGCGGCCGATCATGGCGGAAGCGATCGCCAGCAGGCCGGCGGCTATCGGCGTCGACACACCAGCGAAGCGCCCGGTGGAGACCAGAAAGGACAAGCCCAGGCGCGTGTCCTCCAGCATGTAGCGGTGGGTGAACAGGTCGATGTCCTCGCGCCAGTCGCCGCTGTCGGTGAGCTTGTCATGGGCGCCGCGGCCATACATCCACTCCTCACCCTCGCTTGCGTAATGATCGGCCAGTGGATAGTGGGGGGCGCCGTAGCCGAACGCCTCGCGCACGGCCATGCGCTCCGCATCCAGTTGATTGGTTACGTTGCGGATGGTCGTCTGCGTACCTTCGTTGTGGATGTCCCAGTGCTCGAAGTGCTGCAGCGGCCCTGCGTTCATGATGATCAACGGCGGGTGGATGATCGGGCCGGCGTTGAGCAGCGCGCCGGCCAGCAGGTCTTCTGCTGGTTCCACCGCCGGGTACGCCTCCGCAATGATCGAGCGTGCGCGTTCGCTGTCGTTGGCCGGCCACACGCCGGTGGGCAGGCGCTTGCCGTAGGCGCTCACCACCACCTGTCGGTCGCCGTGCTTGCGCGCCAGATAAGGCAGGGTGCCGGTTTCGCAGAAGGCCACACGGCTGGTATTGCCGGCGGCATGTTTGGCACGGGCGAACAGGTAGCCGCCGAACGTGCCGGGTGGGATGAAGGCGACCTGGCCGTCCTCCCAGAGGCTCGCCATCTGCTCGCTCAACGGTTCGTGCGTGGTGGCGGGCAGCGGCATCACGAGCAGTTGTGCGCCACGCATGGCCTCGGCGAGATCGCCGGTGACCAGGTGGATGGGCACGTCTCGCACGCCCTGAAAGTCCTTCAACTCGATGCCGGCGTCGCGCACTGGCGCCAGCTGTTCGGCGTCGCGGCGCCATAGACGCACGCGATGGCCTTTCTCACTCAGCTCCGCAGCGGCCGCATAGCAGCCGTGGCCGCCACCGATGACAGCAATCTCCATAGTCGTCTCCTCAGTGCGATGTGCGTGGTGCACGTCTGTTACAGGGCTGCCAACTCACCGTCGAGCACCCGCGCCCGTAACAATCGCTTCTTGATCTTGCCGCTGTCTTCGCGCGGCAGGTCAGCCGCACGGTAATACCCGCGCGGCAGTTTGTAGGACGCAAGGCGATCCTGCAGGTAGGCGACCACCGTGTCGGCCTTCAATCTGTCTTCGGCCTGCACGACCATCACCAGGCGCTCGCCGTACTCGTTGTCCGGTATGCCGAAAGCCGCACAGTCGACCACGTCTGCGCAGGACAGCAGAACTTTTTCCACCTCGGCGGGATAGAGGTTCACGCCGCCGGAAATGACCATGTCCGACAGACGGTCGCTGATAAACACCACACCGTCAGCGTCCTCAAAGCCGATGTCGCCGGTGGCGACGAAATCGCCACGCCGCATGGCTTCGGTCTTTTCCTCGTCGCGGTGGTAGGCCACCTTGCTGGTAACTTCCGAACGCACGCAGATCTCTCCCGCCTCACCGGGTGCGCATCGTGTGCCGTCTTCGGCCAGTACATGCAGATCGATACCCGGCACCGGCCGACCGACACAGCCAGGCTTTGCAAGCCAGGTGGCCGAGTCGCTGGTGCAGATGATGCCGGTCTCGGTGAGCGCGTAGTACTCGTGGATGATCTCGCCCCACCACTCGATCATGCGGCGTTTTACTTCCTCAGGGCAGGGCGCGGCGCCGTGCGAGACGTGCGCAAGGCTTGAGAGATCGTAGGCATTTCGCACGCTCTCAGGCAACGCCAGCAAGCGCACGAACATGGTCGGCACCATGTGCAGGTGCGTGATGTGCTGTTCCTCAATGATCTGCAACAGCTGTTCCGCGTCAAAGCGCGGCTGCAGAATGAGGAGCCCGCCGGCGCTCAGCACCATGCCTGCATAGGCATTGGGTGCAGAGTGGTAGAGCGGACCGGTCATGACGCTGCGTACCCCGCTGCGGTCCAGCCCCCAGGCAAAGCGCGATCGTGCTTCCGCACGCTGGCCTACCTCGGGGCTTACGGGTTTGCGTTTCACACCCTTGGGCCGGCCGGTGGTGCCGGAGGTGTAGAACATCGGCCCGGTGACCTGCCGCGGTGCTTCGTTCCACGCTGGATAACTTTCGATCCATCGATCCCAGGCCGGCAGCGGCAGGCGCAGCTCGCAATGCGAGGCGTCCAGGCCGTAGGCCTCACCGATCTCCTGCGGTGTGGGCACGACCACCACCTGAATCTCGGAGGCGACGGCCAGCACGCCCTCGTTGAGAAGGTCTGCGTGGGCCACCAGCACCTTGGCGCCGCAATCGTCGAGTATGTAGGCAATCTCGTCTGCGGTGAGGTGCCAGTTCAAGGGCACGGTGGAGGCGCCGAGCTGCATGGCGCCGAGGGTCGCCTCGAAGCAGGCGAAGTCGTTGCGCAGCAGCAGCGCGACGATGTCGCCTTGCCACACGCCTGCATCGTGCAGCGCTGAGGCTGCGCGCATGGCGCGCTCGCGCAGTGCTTCGAGCGGCAGATGGCGCTCGCCGCTGATGATGCCGTTCGCCGGCTGCGGCATATGCTCGAACCCCCTTAAACCCCCAATGCACGCAGCCTGCCAAAGGCAACGGCCAGCAGCTTATGGCGTCAGCGTGTAATTCTTATGCGTCATTCAGGCGGTAGCCGGTGCGGGCAACCTTCGGAGTGACGCCGAAGTGCCGCTTGAATGCGGTGGTGAAGTTGGAAGGATATTCGTAACCCACCTCGAAGCTGATCTCGGTGATGGACAGCTCCGTGTCCTCCAGCAGATGGCGGGCGTGCTCCATGCGGCGCGACTGGCAGTAGTCGAAGATGGTCTGCCCGTACAGATGTTTGAAGCCGCTCATCAGTTTTGCTTCGTTCAGCCCCACCTGACGGGCGAGCTCCTGGATCGTGTGGTCCGGCACGAGGTGCTCGTTGAGTATGTCGCGGGCTTGCTGAATGAGGCGTGCGTCGCGGGCAGGAATGTCGTTGTCGCCGGTGCTCGAGCTGCGCATGGCGGCCACCGTCAGCGCGATCAGCTCGTAGGCACAGCCGCGGGCATACATGACGCGCATGTTCCCGGTGAGGCTGCAGTCCATTAGCCCGGTGACGGTCGCCGTCATGTCGGCGTTGAGCGGGAACGGATGGTAGAACGGCGGCTGTGTCAGCGCGTCTGCCATGGCTTGTGGCAGGTCGTCTGCCAGCTCTTCGCGCAGCCAACTGCGCGAGGCGATGACGGTGACGCTGCGCTCACGGGCGCCGGCGTCGTAGCGTTCGAGTTTGCGGTCGCCGTCCGTAGTAACGAGCATCGCACCGGAGTGTTCACCGATGCGTTCCTCACGATCGCCCACGGCGATGGTACCGGCACCGGACAGACGGAAGTGCAGCTTCACGGCCGCCTCGGCATCGAACGCAACTTCGAACGTTTCCTCGTAATCTACCTTGCCGAGCAGCACCGAGAGCCCGTCGCTGAGGTGGATCAGCTCCCGCGACCCGTCGAGCCCCGGGGCGATGGGGCACAGGCGACAGCCATACTCGGCGGCCACGAGCTGATCGTCGGCCAGCCGGTAGTAGCCTCTCGTCCATTCCGGTTGCTGGTCAGGCATCTGATCAGCCATGAGCGGCAGCCACCGGCACTTCGCCGCGCAGCGCCACGCGGTGCATCACACGTCGATGGGGAAAGTAGTCTGCGGCGGCGAAGTGCTGGGTCTGACGGTTGTCCCACATCACCACGTCGCCGGTCTGCCATTGCCAGCGCAGCTGAAAATCTGCGCTCTCGGCATGTTCGAAGAGCATACGCAGGAGCCCCGCGGACTCCGTGCGTCCGAGCCCTTCGATGCGCTTGGTGTAGTGCCTGTTGACGAACAGGGCTTCGCGGCCGGTTTCCGGTATGCGGCGTACCACCGGGTGCACCGCCAGCGTTTCGCCGTCGAGCGCGCGGCGGGCGAGCTGCGGCGGCACGGAGTCGAGAGGCAGCCGGTGCTCCGCGCGCAGCCCGCGCAAGAGTGCCTGCACGGGCGCCGACAACGCGTCGAACGCCGCCGTCATGGACACCCACAGGGTATCGCCACCGGCGGGCGGCGTTTCCACGCTGCGCAGCACGCAGAACGTTGCCGGTTCGCTGAGGTAGCTGGTATCGGAGTGCCACACATTGATGTCGGGGGGATTGTCCGCATCGTTGATGATGACGGAAACGCAAGGCGCGTCCTCGACATGCCCGAAGCGCGGGTGTGGATCGATCAGCGGCTCACCGAGGGCGGCGGCGAGTGCCGCCTGTTCCTGCGCCGTGCACCGCGCTCCACGGATCGCCAGCACGCCGTAGCGCGCCAGCGCGCCGCGCAGCGTATCGACGCTTTGCTGCGTGAATCCGCTCACCGTGGCGCCGAAGTGCGGGGACAGGGGCGTGAAGTTCATTGCCCCTGCTGTTTCGCTGTCTTTTGCGCCATCTGTTG
>JAUIED010000202.1 GCA_030428905.1 Gammaproteobacteria bacterium | reverse complement strand
GGATACGGTGAGGTCGCCTTTGACGTCTACCAGACGACGAACGACTCGAGAGGCGCCTGCGCCGACGCTTAGGCTGACGTTGCCCATGCTGTCGCCGCTGGCACGAACGACAATTTGGCTTGCAGCCGTTGGGCCAAGGGCCGATCGAAGTTTGGCGCAGGTGTTCAGATACGCTTGTACTGCGTCGCCACCGCTGACCATACGCAACTCGTTTTCTGCTAGTGATTTCATGGTGTCTCCTGGTTTGTTTATCTACTTCGCCTCGAACTTGAAGCGAGCTTCTTTGTATCAACCGGGGACCAGTGAATTCCACACCATGTGACAAGATCTCACAAGCTTTCAGGAAAAATCTGATATCACTGTGATATAGCAGGTACGCTGTCGTACATCGCTGCCTTGTTTGCTAGCTCCTGCGCATCAACGTATTCGCATCCGTATGCGAAAACGCGCGGCCGTAGATCTGCAGGTCCGTGGTTTCGGCATACTTCAGTGTGTCGCCGCGAACGGAAATCTGGTGCGCAAACCTCTCTGTCGTTGCCTTCTCGGCCATGAACGGCGCCTGCGCGATAGCTGCGGCGTCGGCGTTCAACTCGATGTGCGTCCAGCCGTCGTCGTCAGTGCGCGCTGAACCGGTAGCGATGACTGCTACACCCCTGGGAATCGTGAAACTCTGAGTGATGGCGCCGGAGGCCTGATCCCAGGTGACGTAGCCGGTTTCGTTGTGGAACACCTCGTCGTTCGATTTGCGCCGCACGACCTGGTGGTAGCGCAGCGCCCACAGGGTCTGCTCCTCAGCATTGGTCACATCGCCAATGGGCTCGAAGAGGATGGTCTCATAGTAGGGTGAGTGTTCGGTGCCGTCTGGCTCTGGTGCCACGTCCATGCCATCGGCGCCTTCCCAGGTGCCGATCAGGGGTTGTAAGGGACCATATTCCATGTTCGCGCTCCAGAGGGTGTCTGCGGTGAGATTCTGCCCCAGGCAGGCAACCCCTTCCACGCAGAAGCTCGGCCAACTGTCGCTTGCAAGCCGCTGTTGGCGCCTTTATGGTCCCGGCGCACACTAATTCTGGTACGAAGATGAGTGTTCAGCTCGCGCTGCGAGGTGACATCGTCCGGCGCGCGGTACGCGTATCGGCGGTGGTGGGTACGTTGCTCGTGGCGATCAACCATGGCGATGCGGTGCTTGCGGGTAGCCTGGACGCGGAGCGGCTGGTCCGCATCCTGTTGACCTACTTGGTGCCCTACGGTGTGTCGACGTATTCCAGTGTTCAAGCCCTGAAGTGATGAGAGATTCTATGCGTGCGTTCGTTTACGTGATCGGCTGCCTGTTTGCAGCGCCGGCGCTTGCCGAGGAAATCGCTGAAGAGGTGCTCGTCGAGGCACGATCTCTGCAAACGCGCAGCGGCGATGGAGCGAGCGTCGGATATGTGGATGAGCAGGAGGTGGAGCTTCTGCGCCCGACGCATATCAGCGAAGCGCTCGCGCGAGTTCCGGGGGTGTGGATCAGCCGCGGTTCAGGCCATGAACATCTCACTGCCATCCGTTCGGAGGTGCTCACGGGGGCCGGTGCATGTGGCGCTTTTCTGTTTTTGGAGGATGGCGTGCCCATCCGCCCCACGGGTTTCTGCAACATCAATAACCTGTTCGAAGTGAACAGCGAGCAGGCGCAGGCGCTGGAGGTCTGGCGCGGTCCCGGCAGTGCGGTGCTCGGTGGCAATGCGCTGCGTGGGGCGATAAACGTGCGTACCCGCTTGCCGCAGAGCAACCGCATCGGTTTGGAGGGTGGCGCCTACGGTTACGGCCAGGCGCGTGTGGAGCTGGCTGCCAAGTTGGGTGATTTCGATGCGGGTGTGGCTGCCCATAGCACGCGTTCCAACGGATGGCGCGACCACACCGGCTACGAGCAACATAAGATGAGCGCCGTGGCGGAGGGGGCACTCGGCGGCTGGGATGTGCGGGCGAGCCTCACCGGCAGCGCCTTGCATCAGGAAACCGGCGGCTTCGTGCTTGGTACGGACGCCTATCGAGACAGCGCGCTGCGGGATAGCAACCCGAACCCGGAAGCCTATCGGGACGCATGGGCGCTGCGCGCTGCGGTGCTGTTCTCCCGTGAGGGTTGGCGCGTGACGCCCTACGCGCGCACCAGCGAGATGCGCTTCATCCAGCACTTCCTGCCTGGCCAGCCCATCGAGGAAAACGACCAGACCAGCGTTGGTGCACTCGTTGCTCGCGATTTCGCAGGTGCGCGTTACGCACTGACGGTGGGTACACAACTGGAGGCTTTCAACGGCACGCTGGAGGAGTTTCAACCGGGGCCCACGGTGGGTTCGGCGTTCCTGGTCGCTACCCGTCCGCAGGGTCAGCACTACGACTATGACGTGGACGGCTATTCCGTGGCCGCCTACTACGACCTGTCGTGGCAATTGGCAGACGACTGGAAGTTGCTGCACAGCGCCCGGGCGGAGCGGCTGCATTACGACTACGACAACAGGATGCTGGTGGGGAACAGCCGCGACGACGGCACGGTGTGCGGCTTCGGCGGTTGCCTGTATACGCGGCCGGCAGATCGAGACGACGACTACAACGACCTGGCTGGCCGCCTTGGTGTGGTGTGGACGCCGCCGAGCGGCTGGGGTGAGGTCTATGCCACGCTCGGCACGGGTTTTCGCCCGCCCCAGGCCACGGAACTCTACCGCCTGCAGAGCGGGCAGCTCGTCACTGACCTCGACAGCGAACGGATCACGGCGCTCGAAGTTGGCGTGAGAACACCGCACCTGGAGCTGGTTGCCTTCAGCCAGAAAGTACGCAACTTCATCTTTCGTGACGCGCAGGGGTTCAACGTCAGCGACGGCAAGACCAAGTCTCATGGCATCGAGGCGTCGTTCGATGTGGAACTCGGCGCGCATGGTCTTGCTCTAGCCGCCACCTGGGCAAAGCACCGCTACGATTTCAACAGTGATCCGACCGGTCGCGAAGTAATCACCCGCTCAGACACGGTGGATACGGCGCCGGAGCTGATGGCCAACCTGCGCTGGCGCTATCGGTGGAGCGAAGGCATCACCCAGGAGGTGGAAGTGGCCTACATGGACGACTACTTCACGAACGCCGAGAACACGCGCACGTACGATGGCCACACGGTGGTGAACTGGCGGGCGCGGTGGCAGGTGTCGCAAGCTTTTTCGGTGCATGCCCGGGTGATCAACCTGCTCGACCGGGAATATGCAGATCGCGCGGACTTCGCGTTCGGCAACGATCGCTACTTTCCGGCGATGCCGCGACAGCTCTACGTGGGTTTCGATTACGGCTTCTAGTCACGGCTACCAGCAGGAGGCGAAGGTGAGCAGCAAAGGGGGTAAGGTCAACGCGCAGGTCGCTCCGCGCGGCACGCTGGAACTGCTCTCGCAACTGGACGTGGCGGCGCTGACGCGCTCAGCCCGCCGAGATGATCTGCTCGAGACGTTCAGGCGCTGTGCATTGGCGGTGCTCAACACGGGCAACGAATCGGACGACGCCAAGGCGATCTTCGATGCGCATCAGGATTTTACCGTGGAGGTGGCGCGCCGCACCCGGGGGCTGAAGCTGATCGTGCGCAACGCGCCGGCCTCCGCCTTCGTGGCAGGGCGTATGGTGGAGGGCATTCGTGAGCATCTGTTCGCCGTGCTGCGCGATATCGTCTACACCGCCACGGAGTTCGCAGATCTGCTGGACGACCCCGAGGCGCCGAGCGAGGTCATCACGGATGCGGTGTTTCAGATTCTCAAGCAGGCGCGCATCATGGATCCGAGCCTGCGCCCGAACCTGGTGGTGTGCTGGGGAGGGCACAGCATCGAGCGCTTCGAGTACGACTACACCAAAGAGGTGGGCTATCACCTCGGCCTGCGCGGCCTGGATATCTGCACCGGCTGCGGCCCGGGTGCGATGAAGGGCCCCATGAAGGGAGCCGTGGTGGGCCACACCAAGCAGCGCATTACGGGCGGCCGCTATCTCGGCCTGTCGGAACCCGGCATCATTGCTGCCGAGCCACCAAACCCCATGGTCAGCCATCTGGTGGTGTTGCCCGATATCGAGAAGCGTCTGGAGGCATTCGTACGTTTGGGACATGCCATCGTCGTGTTCCCGGGGGGCGTGGGTACTGCGGAAGAGATCCTCTATGTGCTCGGTATTCTCACCGACCCTGCCAACGATGGCCTGGAACTGCCGCTGGTGTTTACCGGGCCCAAGGAGAGCGCTGCTTACTTCACGGAGCTCGACCGATTCCTGCGTATGGCGCTCGGCGATGACGTGAAGCGTTTCTACAAGATCATCGTGGGCGACGCCGAGGCGGCGGGCCGCTATGTGGCGCAGGCCGTGCGCCGGGTGCGCAGCCAGCGGCGCCAGGATGGAGACGCCTTCTACTTCAACTGGCTGCTGCAGGTACCCCGCGCGCATCAGCTCCCGTTCGAGGTCAACCACGAATCTGTGCGAAAGCTCCGCCTCGCGCGTGACCTGCCGCGTCACGAGCTCATCAGCGATCTGCGCCGGGCGTTTTCTGCAATCGTCACCGGCAACGTGAAAGACAACGGTATCCGCATGATCGAGGAGCATGGACCGTTCGAGCTGGCAGCAGACGCAGATCTGGTCGCGGCGCTGGAAGGGCTGCTCGCGCAGTTCGTTGCGCAGGGCCGGATGAAGCTGAAAGGCGAGTACAAACCCTGCTATCGAGTGGTGCCGGCTGCGTGACGGCTTTGCTTGCGATTCAGTCTGTTACCGTCACTCGGGGCCGCCGTGAGCTTATCGCCGGGTTGTCCATGCAGGTAGATGCCGGGTGCGCCATGGAGCTGCGTGGCGCGAACGGCAGTGGTAAGAGCACGCTGTTGCGCTGCATTGCCGGCCTGTACCCTGACTACCACGGTCGCATCGACACGGTCGATGCAGCGTACGTGGGACACGCCGATGGCCTGTCGGGGTTGCTCACGGTCGAGGAAAATTTGCGCTGGTACGGCTGCCTGGCAGGCAACGAACCGACGCCCTCGCGAATCGTCGATGCGCTCGGCCGTCTGCAAGCGGAAGAGCTCCTGCGGCGTCCTTGCCGGGCGTTGTCTGCCGGCCAGCGACGGCGCGTAGCACTGGCGCGGCTGCTGTTGCTCGAGCGCAGCCTGTGGCTGCTCGATGAACCCCTGACCGCGCTCGATGCGCAGGGTGCGAAGCTCGTTGGCGGCCTCATCGCGGAGCATTGCGGGGGCGGTGGGGCGGTGCTTGCCGCCACCCATGCGGATATGCCGGGTACGCACGCGCAGACCTGGATCGATGGCAGCACGGCCTGATGGGAATGTTCCGTCACCAGGTGGTGCGTGAATGGCGGCTCCTCCTACGCGCCCGGGCAGATGCGCTGAACCCCATCATCTTCCTGGTGCTGTGCGTTACGCTTTTTGCCATTGCCCTCGACGGAAATCCGGAGGCGTTGCGGCGCCATGCGGCAGGGGTGTTCTGGGTGCTGGTGTTGCTGACCAACCTGCTGTCGCTGGACAGCATGTTCCGCCGCGACTTCGAGGACGGCACGCTCGAGCAACTTCTGCTGCTCAGCGAAGTGCCGTTCCTCCCCATCGTCGGTAAAATGCTCGTTCAGTGGCTGGCGGCCGGTGCACTCGTGGTTCTGGTCAGCCCGCTGCTCGGCACCATTCTGCAGATGCGTCCCGAGGCGCTCGTGCCGCTGGCGCTGGCGCTGTTGGCAGGCACACCTGCGGTGAGCATGCTTGGTGCCGTTGGTGCTGCGCTGCTGGTGGGTGTGCGGCGCGGCGGCGCGCTCCTTGGCCTTCTGACATTGCCCTTCTACATCCCGGTGCTGATTTTCGGTACGGCGGCGGTGAACGGTCTGGCGGATGGCGGCGGTGGCATGGCGCAAATTTACTGGCTGGCGGCCATGAGCGTGCTGGCCGTGACCCTTGCGCCCTTTGCTGTGTGGGCTGCGTTGAAGATCAGTGTGGAGAACGGATGAGCTGGATCAAGCGCTTGTGGCACCGCCTCGGGTCACCCAGATGGTTCTACGAGATGATGCAACCCTGGCAGACGGGTTTCGGCTTCGCTGCACTGGTGTTGCTGCTCATTGGTACGGTGTGGGGTTTGGCCTTCGCACCTGCGGACTACCAGCAAGGCAACAGCTTTCGCATCATCTACGCGCATGTGCCGATGGTGGTGCTCGCCCAGTCGGCCTACATGATGCTTGGAGCCGCCGGGCTGGTGCTGCTGGTGTGGCGCATGAAACTGGCAGATGTGGCGATGGTCGCCATCGTGCCGGTTGGCGCCACGGTGACCGCGTTGGGCCTGTTCAGCGGTGCGGTATGGGGGCGTCCGACCTGGGGCACGTGGTGGGAGTGGACCGACGCGCGGCTGGTGTCCACCCTGGTTCTCCTGTTTCTGTACCTCGGGGTGTATGCGCTTCGCGAGGCCATTCCGCGGGCAGAGAGCGCCGGGCGCGCCTGTGCGCTGCTTGCGGTGGTTGGCCTGGTGAACATCCCGATCATCAAATACTCGGTGGAGTGGTGGACCACCCTGCACCAGGGCGCCACGTTTACCGTCACGAAGATGGCCATGCCCTTGGAAATGGCTGCACCGCTCATCGTCAACGTGCTGGGTGCCTACTGTCTTTTCGGTTACCTGGTAATCCTCAACATGCGCACCGAGATCCTCAGGCGGGAGCGGGATACGCAATGGGTTGGTGCGTTACGGGAGGCGCAGCATGGCATTTGAGTCGTTTGCTGAGTTCATCGCCATGGGCAAGCATGGTTTCTACGTGTGGCTCGCGTTTGCGACGACCGCTACTGCGCTCATCGGTCTGGTAGTCTTCGCCCGTCGGCGAAACCGACTTGTATGGCGCGAGCTCGCAGAAGAGGATTACGAGTAATGCATCCAAAGCGACGAAAACGGCTGCTGGCTGTAGTGTTTGTGGTGGTCGGTGCGGGCGCCGCCATCGGCCTTCTGCTGCTCGGCCTCGGCGAAAACGTGAACATGTTCTACCCGCCCGCGGAAGTGGTCTCCGGCAAGGCGCCGGTGGACCGCAATATCCGCGCGGGCGGCATGGTGCTGGAAGGCAGCTGGCAGCGTGGCGA
>JAUIED010000201.1 GCA_030428905.1 Gammaproteobacteria bacterium | reverse complement strand
ATGTCGAAGCCGCCGGGCAGATCCCGCCACAACAGAAAGGCGCTGCGCAGACGCACATCCGCGCGGTGTTGCACCTCTTCATGGCGAATCTCGCGGCGTCTGAGCCGGTGCTGGACATCCAGCACGCCGGTGAGACGGCTGTTGGGCGACCAGGTGAGCTGGGCGCGGAGGTTGTGGTTGAGATCGTCGCGGTTGTCGTCCGCGTCCACGTCGCGGTCGTCGCGACGGTCGAGCTCATAGTTGAAGTGGCCGTTGTAGGTCAGATCCTGCTGCAGAGCGGCGTGCAGCGAGCCGCCGATCATGAGGCCTTTGCCGAAGGTATCATCGCTGTCGTAGAGCGCCTGATCCGAGGAGCGGCTCGGCACCGGCAGGGTTCGGCGGGCTTCGTCCACGGGCACACGCTGGCGGCGTTGTGCAGTAGGCGGCAGCAGGGCTTCGATGCCTGCAAGCGTGACCCGCAGGCTTCCGTCGTCGGTTGCGGCGTTGACGCGATCGATGCGCCCACGAACGCGCGCTTCTTTGCCATCCCACGTGCGAACGCGTGTGAGGTACAGGCCATCTGCACCCTGCGGCAGGCCGGAAATGCGCGCGCGCTTGCCATGGCGCAGCTTGGCGGCGCGCGGGCCGAGCAATCGCTTGCCATGCAGCGTTGGCGTGCCGTCCGCCTGCAGCATGACGCGGCCGCGCAGCTGCAGATAACGTGACGGGTCGCGCAGATCGATCCGTTCGGCGATGAACGTATCATCTTCGTACGCGCCGCGCAGCTCTACCCAGTGGCCGACCCGCAGGTCTTGAGGTGTCAGTGCCTGCGCGCCGGTACCAACCAGTACGGTGAGGAGCAGTAGAAGCAGGCTACGTGCGTGCATGTGTATTACGCCGGTTTGTCGGTTCATTGGGGGTTTGCCTTTCGATGATGAGTTGGAAATCGGGGCTGGCGGCGATGATGGCGGTGCAGCCCAACTGCTCGATGGCGTGGCGCAGAAGTGCTGTAAGGTCCGGCTGCTGCCGTAGATGCGGGTCGTCCACCAGCAGGAGGCCGGGACGCACGACGAGCGCGCGCGCCAGGCGCAGGCGCGCCTGGCGCGTGCCGTGCCACTGCCGCACATCGGTGCCGTCGGTGTCCGGCAGTAAGCCGCACATTGCCAGTGCGGCATCTATGTCCGCATCGCTGGCATCGGCGTAGCGCAGATTGGCACGCGCATCGCCGTCGATAAGCGGCATGCGCTCGCTCAGCCAGTGCACGCGGCGATTCACCGAGTCCAAGGCGAGCCGCGACAGCGGTTGCTCACCGATGTGTATCCCGCTACCTGCTTGCAATCTGACAAGGGCTGGAAACAGGTGGCCGCACGTCTCCACGGATAGCACACGGGTCCCACCGGCTTCGACGCTTATATTCTGCTCAGTGCCCGATGCCGGGTCGGCAAACGCTTGTATCTGCACGCTCAGCGCGCCGCTGTCGGGCAGCCGTAACGGCTGTGCAGGTTGGGTGACGCGGGGTGCGCCGAGCAAGGTCTGCACCCGCCGGCGACCTTCGATGAAGTTGACGCGGTAGTCCATAGCACGGGTGAGCTGGGCGAGCGCGCTAGCGGCAAGGCTGAACATCAGCAGCACTGCCACCAGGCTTTCTACCGGTGTATGCGCCCCGGATGCAATGAGCCCCGCGTAAGCCAAAGGCATAGACGCAGTTGGCAGGAGGCGCAGTGCCTGGGCGAAACGCGTGCGGTTGCCCAGCGCACGGCGAAGGCTGATGCTGCGCTTTCGGATGCGCTTCAGGTCGCGGCCGGCGCGGCCGAGCAGCCGGGCGGTTCTGACATTGAGCACCAGCTGGCCGACAACCGTTGCAAGGCGACCGCGTTGCGCCCGCGCCGTGCGTACGCGCTCGGCCAGAAGCCTGCTCACGGTGAGGCCTATCCCCAACACACCGGCAACCCATATGCTGTAGACGACGATCAGCTGGGGTGCGACGAGCCCGATGGTCAGGCCGATACTGAGAACGCTGACCACCGCTACGCCACCACGGGCGACGCCCAGCGCGATCCAGTTGCGCAGCGAGTTGAGGTCGTGGGTGAGTCGGGTCATGGTGAGCCCAAAGCTGCCGAGCACATCCGTTCTCCCGCCCTGAACACGCGTGAGCCGCTTCAGGAGCCGCTGGCGCACCGAGGCGACATAGCGTTGGCCGAAGTGTTCCGCATCTCCCGCTTCGAGCACCTTGAGCAGGTAGATGGCGATGCCGGCGGCGACGATGGCCACGACATCGATCCATGCCACGCCGCCTGTGCGCATGCCCTGCAGCGCTTCGCGCGTGCTCCATGCAACCGCGAACGCCAGAACTGCCTGCAGGCCTGCGTTGACAAGGAGACGCGCGAACAGCGGTGCCCGGTTGCGGGTAAGCAACCGCGGCAGCATGACCTGAGGTGGCTGCGGCCTCACGATGGCGTGGCGCTGGACGTTAGTGCGGGTGCCAGAAAACGCTGCATGGCAACCCGACTTTGGCGGATGAGCTGCGGCGCATCGTGCCGGATGCCGGCTACTTCCACGAGTTCGTGTGCGGGGGGGTATCCCAGAGCTGCGGTCATACCGGCAAGCTCGCGGTGCCAGGTCTGTGCGCGGTGCACGCGAGTGCAACCCTGTCGGGCATCCACGCCATGGGTGGTGCGCAGCGAAGCATCGCGCGCGGTGTCCTGGGCCCCGACGATGGTCAGCGTCGGCACGCGCAGAAATGCCTCCGGTTGCATACGCACGCCGGGTAGGCTGCGGCCGATGCGCAAGCCGTAGGGATAGGCGGTGCATGCATCCAGCATCGTGTAGAAGCCGGCTGACATCAGCACCGCCCGGGTGACGCGCTGCGGGTGAGCAAAGACAAACCGATGCACGAACTGTGCGCCGCCGGAAAACCCGTGCAGCAGCAGCGGCGCCTCGGCTCCGATATGCAGGTGTTCCAATAGTTGTAGAAGGGCAAGGTCACTGCGTGGACCGCGGCCACGCCGTCCGAGGCGCTGGTAATCGCTGAATTCCGTGTCACCGAAGTGTGGCGCGATCAGCGTTACGTTGAGCGCTTCTGCCAGCGTCAACATGCTTTCGAACTGCAGCGTCGACTGACGGCTGAGCCCGTGCACGCTGACGAGCGTGCCTTGAGGCTGCGCGCTCGGCTCGATCAGGTACGGAACCGGACCGTCCTCCAGCGTTCTGGCAGCGGTGAAGTTGGCGGAGCGCGGGGCGCTGTTGCTCGGAGTGCTCACGCCACGGCTGCCGAGGCCAGGGGTGCTCGGAGTGCAGCGCGGCAACCCAGCAGGCCCGTGGCGATGTCGGGGGTAGCCAGCAGGTCGATGCCGAGGAATGGTAGCCCGGTAGCTTCCACGGCTTCCCTACGCTGCAGGGGAGAGGCTTCCATCGCGCCGCACAGGGCAAGACAGGGCACGCCGAAGCGCTTGAGTTCCCGCACGCCGCACTGCGCGCTCATGGCGTCGCAGGAAGCGAGCAGGGTGCTGTCGACGAATGCCCTGAACACCCGACTCTGCAGCAGTTCGGCGGTTTCGCCCTGCAACATTCCATCGGCCACCTCGACAATAATGGCGTCGCAGCCGCGCGCCTGCAGGCAGCCGACGAGATCCGTGAGAATTGCCTGGCACTCGGGCAGGGAGAGCTTGTAGGTCGATGCATAGCCCGCATCGGTGAAGTCCACGACTTCGGCGGCACCGGCATCCAGCAGCAGGCCGGGATCACCCGAGGCGCCCGTGCCGGTAACCTTCGCATAACCCACCTTCATGCCGGCCAGGTGCAGCCCGCGCGCCAGGTAGGCGGCGGTGGTGGTCTTGCCCGAGTCCATGGCAGAGCCGACCACCGCGATGGTCGGCGTGCGGCCCATGGCCGCGGTGTGCTGGGGGATGGCAAAGTCCGCCAGATTCAGCGGCGCGCTGTGTGGTGAATCGGTCAACAGGCCAACGGGCTCGATCTGGGTGGCGCCACGGCGAATGCGTGCGTGGCGGTTCAACACCTGGCCTGCGCAGCCGCCCCCGGCGATGAGTTGGCAGGGGCCGAGATCTTTAGGCACGACCGCCTCGAACTGCGAGCTGGCGTAGCGGTTGGCGTACGCGACGACCACGTAGTCCCCCACGAACAGACGCTTACGCGAACGGTCCGGTCGCTGCAGGTTGCGGTGGTGGCCGAGTGCTGCGATGCGCGCCAGCACCAAATCGCCCGCCTTGGGACGTGCACCTGTTATGAGGTACTGCAGTCTTTGTGCTGGCACGCGGCGAAGCGTGTAGGCGATGTGCATGCGCTGGCCGATGACGCCGTCGAGTTTGCTGGTGTTGTGCATTTTTTTTATCTCCTGGTCCCTGGTCCCGTTTGGGTGCCGCGTGCGTTGGTTGGCAGTTGTGTCGCGACGTGGGGAGATAGTAAAGGGAAAAAATTCCCTATTCAACAAAAAGGGAGTATATTCCCTAACAGTCGGGACGCGGATCACTTAGGATGCGTGCCAACACCAAACGTCAGGGGACTGATGAGCGATCAGCCACAAGCACTGGAAACGAAACTGCTGGAGGCCGCCAGGCGCATCCTGCGGCCGCTGGTGCGCATCCTTATGCGCAACGGCATTACCGCAAACACCATGCAGGAAGTGCTGCGAAAGACGTATGTAGACGTCGGCTTCGAGGAGTTCACGATTCCCGGCCGGGCGCAGACGCTGGCCCGCGTATCGGTAATCACGGGGCTGAACAGAAAAGAAGTGGCGCGCCTGCACAATTTGGGCGGCCTCGATGAAACGGACATCCTCCGGCAGAACCGCGCTGCCACGGTGGTAACCGCCTGGCTTGCCGATCCGGCCTTTCACACCAGCGCAGGATTCCCGCTCGATCTGCCCATGGCGGGTGATGCGCCGAACTTCTCAGAGCTGGTGAAGAAGTACAGCGGCGACATGTATCCCAAATCTGTGGTGGACGAGCTGTTGCGCATCGGCGCGGTGGAATGGGTAGGGGAGAGCCTGCGCCTCAGCAGCCGCGGCTACGTCACCGCCAAAGACCCGGCCACACTGGTGGACCACCTGGGCGTGGATACCGCGGAGCTGATCGAAACCATCGACTACAACCTGCAGGCCGGCGACGGCGAGCGTCTGCTGCAGTACAAGATCCTTTCCGACAACCTGCCTGAAGAACACCTGCCGGCGTTCAACGCGCTGCTCAAGCGCGTGGCGCGGCAGGCCATCGACGAAGTCACCCACTGGTTGAACGCCCACGATCAGGGCAAGGACAGAAGCGGCCCCACCAAGCGCTACACCGCGGGTCTTGGCCTCTTCCAGATCAACCAGCCAACGAACATCCAACCGGAGATTGAGGATGAAGCGAAGTAACGCCTTTCTAGCCCTGTGCCTTTCGAGTCTGTTGCTCGCGGCTTGTGGCGGTGGTGGCGGCGGAGGCAGCGGCGCTGCACCGGCCCCGAGCGGTGGCAGCACGGATGGCAGCACGGGCGGCAGCAGCGGCGGTGGTACGACGGGCGGTGGTACGACGGGCGGAGGTACAACCGGCGGCGGCACTACGGGCGGCGGCGTGACGCTGGGCGTACTGGCGCCGGGTGGGGTGAGCCTGTTGGCGAGCGATATTCAGATTGGTGTCGGGCTCGATGTGCGCGGCAGCGGCAGCGGCCTGAGCATCCAGCTCGGCGACATACAGGGCTTCTCCAGCATCATTCTCAATGGCGTGACGGTGAACACTGATTCGGCGACGTTCCGCATCGAGGGTGTAACCGGAACCCAGGCGGATCTGCGGCAGGGCCAGCAGGTGCTACTGATCTCCGACGACACCGGCGCGAACGCCGTGGAGGTGCTCTACCGCGCCAACATCAAGGGTGAACTCACCCAGGTCAGTGGTGTGGATATCGCGCTCGGCACCGGCACCCTGGTCGTGTTGGGGCAAACCGTGCTGGTGGATGCCGCCACGGCGTACTTCGACACCGACCTTCCGAGCCTCGCGGCCGGTCAGCTTCTGGAAGTCAGCGGCACGGTCAATGCCGATGGCGATCTGGTGGCGAGCTTCATCGAGCTGCAGCCGAGCCTCGATGAGTACAAGGTGGTGGGTACGATCAGCAATGCTGGCGCCAACGGCTTTTCGCTGAACGCCCTGAACGTCGACACCAGCGGTGCGACGCTTGCTGACTTCAACGGCTCGCCTGCCAACGGCGACGTGGTGGAGGTCAAAGCCGCGCCTCCCGGGTTTACCGCACCCGACCAGCTTGTTGCCACGCGGGTCGAGCGCCTGCCGCAGGTGTCGGTGGGTACCGGTGCGCTTGCGAACCTGGAGGGCTTCATCGATCGCTTTGATGGCGCCGATGACTTCGCCGTGCAGGCCGTGCCCGTGACAACCGATGGCAGCACAACCTACCGCAACGGCAGTGCCGCGAGCCTGGCTCTGGGCGTGAAGGTTGAGGTGGAAGGCAGCACCGGCGACGACGGCGTGCTCGTCGCCACCCGGGTAACCATTCAGCGAACGGAAGCGGTACGGGCCGAAGGTCCCATCGAAGCCCTGGATGCCGCCAACGAAACGCTCACCGTGCTGGGTGTGACGTTCGTTACCCGCGACAGCCTGCGCCTGGAAGACGACAGCAGTGCGGACGTTGACCCGCTGACCTTCGTGGATCTGGGCATTGGCGATGAGGTGGAAATACGCGGCTATCTGGACGGCGACACCGTGGTTGCCACCCGTATCGAGCGGGAAGATGCAGCGGACAGGGCGCGATTACGCGGCCCGGTTGGCGCCGAAGATGCCGCGGCGGGTACCGTCACGGTGCTCGGTGTGACGATGTCCGGGCAGTCGGGAGTCACGCAGTACGAAGACATCAACGACAACGTCATCACCCAGGCGCAGTTCCACGATGCCGTGCAGGAGGGCACCTTCGTGCAGGGCCGGTGGGACAACTATGTGGACACCAATCAGGTGGTTGACGAGCTCAGCATCGAAGACTGAAGGTGAGCAGTGGCGTGGGAGCGCATTATCGCAGAAGCGTCCAAAGGCCAATGGCTACGAAGCCGAGCCCGGCGATGATCTGCAGCGTGCGTTCCCCAATCCAGTTGGACACCGCACCCCCCACCAGCACGCCGAGCCCCGAGGCGGCGATG
>JAUIED010000017.1 GCA_030428905.1 Gammaproteobacteria bacterium | reverse complement strand
CATGCAGTGCGAGCGGGGCGAGCGTGCGCTGCATCGCCGTTGCCTTTGCCTGCCGCTCGTCACCGCTCGGCAGCACGTGCAGCGACTTGCCATCCAGGCTTACCGCGACGCGAACACTTCCGGCGGCCAGAACCTGCGGCTGCGGCAACCGCTCGCGCCGCTCCAGTGTCGCAGCATCGACCACCAACGAACCCCTGCGGCCACCGACGACAACATTACCCACGCCATCGATGCTCAGCCATTGCCCATCGTCCACATGCAGGCTGCGCGCGCGACCCGTCGCTCGATTCCAGACGACCAGCTGTCCACCGTCGCTCAGTGTGACGATGTGCCGATCATCGGCGCGCACGAAGCGCACCGGTTCCGTGTCGAAACGGTGCCCGCGGCGCGTCTGCGCCACGCCGCTGACACAACGTTGGTACGCCTGTTGTAGCTGCTGCAGGCGTTCGTTCCAAACACGTCGCGACTCGGGATCGCGGTTAAGGTTGTCCTTGCGCGTGTCGCGGTGCGCCTCGAAGGCACGAATCGCATCGGCACAGAACGGGTAGCGATCCGCCATGCTCTGTGCATGGCTGCCTGACACGTACACGCAGAGCACCAGTGCAACCAGTACACCGCGCGATGCCATCACTGCGCGCGCTTGAGGTCGTAACCCACGGCCATCTCCGTGGTGACCTCATAATGGTCCGGCCCGCGCGCTTCCAGGTAGATCGTCTCCATCCCACCGTCGTCGCCCAACAGCAGCAGGGCCGAGACATCCGGCCCGAGCAGACCCCACTGGCCCTGCCTTTTGTCACCAGCCGCGGAAGTGAAGAGGAAACTGCCGTCGCTGGCAAACTCGTACACACCACCGCCGCCGAGATAACGCCACTGTTCGCGCACATCGTAGCGCCAGCGTCCTGTGAGGCGCTCGTCTGTGCGCAAGCCAGCAGCCATGCCGCAGCGGCCCTGATAGGTGTTGCCCTGACAGTTGGAGCGGTCCGCATTGCGATCGCGGCGCAGCCGCTCCTGTACCGCACGTTGCTGCTCCATATATCTCGGGTCCTGTTGCAGCCGGCGCTGCTCCTCGTCGCGCTGTGCCAGGCTATGCGCCTTGCCGAGCTGGCTGCTGAGCGAATTCGCCAGCCGGCGTGAAGCGTCGGACATCCGCAGATATCCCAGCCGTGCATTCAGCCGCTCAACCCGCGCAAAGTCGCCGTCTTCCATGCTCATGCGCATGAGCGCGACGAGTGCATCACCCGCCGGCTCGCCGGCATCCGCGTCGAAATTGCTGTCGCCCGACGACGTGCCGATGTTCGCCCGTCCCGCAGGAGCACCGAGAGCCAGCGCCGCTTCATAGGCTTGGCGGGCCTGCTTTCTATCACCCACCTGCTCGTGAATGCGTCCGAGCCCGAGCCACGACGCAGCGATGGCGGTGGCGCCATTCATTGGCTCATCGTCGAACGGCGGAAGGTGCGCACGATGCAGCGGTACCACGCGCCAGCCACCCGCCAACCGCGAAGCGAGGCCGGAGATTTGCGCATGCATCGCCTGCGCATCACTCTGACGCCCCTCGCGCAGATACAGATCAGCCAGTCGATGCACCAGGCCAATGGTCAGCGCGTGGTCGGCGATATCCGCCGGCATGGCATTCGCACCATCCAGCTCCAGCCGCGCGCTTTCCATCGCCAGTGCACGACGGTAGGCAGCAATCGCCGCGGTGATCTGGCCGTCCATCTGCTCGACGACTCCCAGATAGGCAGCCACACGCGCATCCTGCGGGTCAAGGTCGCCGGCTCGAATCAGAAATCTGCGGGCAGCGGCGCTGCGTCCTGCGCCAATTTCACGCCTCGCCAGGGCCAGCATGGGCGCCGCCGTCGTCTGCCAGCGGCTGTTGACGATCACGCGGTGTTCAGCCGCTTCTTCGTGCGCGCCGATACGCGGCAGCAATCGCACGAGGCTCTCGTGCGCACGCGGATCATCCGGTGCCATGCTGACCGCCCGACGCAGGGCCTGCACCGCCTGCTCTGTGCGCCCCTGCCAGAGAAACACCTCCGCCTGCACGAGCTCACCTTCGTATGTGCCGCGCGTTAACTCGAGCACCTTGCGCATGGTGCTCTGTGACTCCGCGCGCAGCGCAGCCGCAAGGCGATCCAGCCGCTCCGCCTCAGCCAGCTCCGCTGCCGTGGGTGGGTGGCACGTCGTGGTAGTCACTTCCCACACACCGTCCGATCGGTTTTCACGCCGCGAACTCCGGGAGCAGGTCTCCTGACGCAGAGCCGCGGCACGGGTGTTGAGTGCGTTCGCACGTCGACCCTTGTACATCGCGTACAGAGTCAACGCCTCCCGATCATCCGGGTCAATCGCGAGCGCCTGATCTGCCAAACGCTCCGCCTCATCATCACGGGAGAGCTGCATGAAAACTTCCGCGCGGGCCATCAATGCCGCAACGTCGCGACTGTCGGCCTGAAGCGCCCGTGTCGTCATGGCAAGCGCCCTTTGCAGCTCGGCTTCGCGACTGTGCTGATACCGATAGTCCATTCGCGGGCTGCGCGGCTCCACGCGCTCGCCCCGCAAGTTCGACTCCTGTGCGAGGAACAGCGCCGCCTCCGTCCAGGCGGGGGCGTCATTGCGTTGTTCGGCAGCCTGCAACAGCGCATGCAGCGTACGTGTGAACTGCTCGTCGTAGCGCAGCCTTTTCGGAGCCCAGGCACGATGCAGCGTTGCCGCAGCGTCGATCAGTTCCCGCATGGGCCGATGGTAAGCCGCCAGCCGAGCAAGCGCCGCTGCCGGCTGTGAATCCGCAGCAGCACCTTGGGGGCTGACAACCTCCTCCGCCACTTCTTCCCACGCCGCGTAAGCGTCGGCATCGAGACTTTCCGAGATCGCCAGATCATCTTCCGCCGCGCGCGTGTCTCCCGTTGCGGTCGCGGCCACGGCCCGCCCACCGTACGCACCCGCGTGACCGGGATGTGCAACGATGGCCCGAGAGAAATACCGACGGGCTGATTCCGGCTGTGCCGCCGCCAGATGCACGAGCCCCCGCAGCCAGGCGTACTCAACAGCATCGGGTTGGCGCAAACCCACAAACTCTGCGTGCATCATGGCCCGCTCGTGCTCGCCGGCTCGTAGCGCCTGCATACCAAGGTCGACGTGAACTGACGCCAGTTCCGGATGCGCCAGCGCAACACGCGCAAACCAGGCGCCTGCCTTGGGCTGCAGGTCGGTCAGATCGACATCAGGCAAGGCGCTGCCACAACGCGCGGCTGCCGACGCCCTCGCGAAGTCCTGCACAAGAAACGACGCGTAGGCCGTCGGGAATGTGTCATCTCCCTGCAACACATGGCCGGGTACCCAGGCACCGGGTGCGCTGCACTCAACCTGCCGATAGGACGCCAGCATGCTCGGCGGAATGGAAGGCAGCCCCTGCAGGTTGCCGCTCACCAACGCATGGACGTGCAGCCACAGCGCAGCATGGCGGGAACGTGGCGCCTGCCGTTCGAGCGTGCGCCTGGCGCCGCCGTGATCGCCGCTGAGAAGCTGCGCTACGGCCTGGGCGAGCTGCGCGTTTTCGTGCTCCGGCAGCAGCGTGACCGCCTGGCCGAGCGCCCGCGCAGCCTGGGCAGCATCGTGCGTGCGCAGCAGTTCCAGACCATCGAAATATCGCTGCAAGCCCGGCGATACCTGCGGTATCGGCTGATCCGCAAGGGGGGGACCGTGGGCAGCAGGCGCTCCCGCCGGTGCGGCGTGGCCAGCATCAGCCGCCGGATCGTTGGACGCCGAATCAGAACCGCAGGCGGCGATTGCAATCAGAAATAGCCAAGCGAGTTTACGCATGTCGCGCCTCCCTCTTCCAAGAATGTACACCCAGTAAGACAGGTAGTCACAGTCAGGACGCGCGGGAGGCGCGGTTTTATCCCGCAGCGTTGAATGCGCCCCGAAAGCCCATCTCATTTCAGTTGGGCCGGCCGCCACGATCCGTCATCATGGAGCGCCTACGAATCGAACCCGGGAACGCTCAGCAGGAATGTTGCTATGCCGAAACCTCCACTGATCCGACATGCCCTCCCATCGGACCTCGACGTTATCGCCCGCATCGAGGTTAGTGCCGCCACGTTGTTCCCTGCCGGCAGGATACCGGACGCGGAGGAAACCACGCCGCTTCATGAGCTGCACGAAGCGGTCGCCGACGGGCTCCTCTGGGTTGCAGAGATCTCTGATGAGGTCGTCGGCTTCTGCATTGCCTGGCAGAGTGAGAACCGCCTGCATCTCGAAGAGGTCGATGTGCTGCCCCGGTTCGGCCGGCGAGGTATCGGTGGCGCGCTCATCAACGCAGCCGTTGAGGAAGCCCGGCGGCGGAAACTGGCGGAGGTGACGCTGACAACGTTCGCCGATCTGGCCTGGAACGCACCGTTCTACCGGCGGATCGGCTTCGAGGCGTTCAACGCTGACGAGTTGCCCGACACACTTGCAGCGATTCTCGAATCAGAGCGCCAACTGGGCATGACCCAGCGCATCGCCATGCGGCTGCCGCTCGGCACAACCCCCCAAACGGAGTGCTGAAAAAATACCTCCTGTACTTTTTCAGCGACCGCGGGCTGTCGCCCGCTCACGCCGAATCAAGCACTTACGTGCTTGGTTCGCGGCCCGTCCGTCCCTGGCCGGGATACCAGGCTGCTTTTCAGCAGCCTGCTAAACCGTGCGCGTCGCGACTGCCGGTGCTATGGCGCAAGCACGTTGCGCGGGTCCCAGCGCGGCAAGCAGCCCGACAACCCAGAGCAGCAACATGCCGCCGGCCACGTAGGCCAGATCGATTTTGGGAAATCCCAGGGCGCTCACGGTCCACATGTTGAACCCCACGGTCAGCGCAGCGCCCATCACAAGCCCGACGCTGGTGATGATGAAGTTTTCCAGAAGAAAGTAGCGGCGAATGTCGGCCCGCGTGGCGCCGAGGGCTCTCCTCGTGCCAATCTGCTTGACGCGTCGTCGCACGCTGAACGACACCAGGCCGATCACACCCAGCGCGGTAATCGCAACCAGCAGCACCATGACCACCGTGAGGATGCGGCTCACACCGGCGTCCAGGGCATAGCTGCGCTTACGTGTATCGTCCATCGACTCCGGCGCGGAAACGATGCGTTGCGTATTGCTCGTGGCCAGCGCTTCTTCCACCAGCGGCATGAGGGCATCCCGCTGGCCTGGCTCGGTGCGCACCATGTAGTTCACCGACGGCCACAGGAGCTTCTCAGGCACCAGCACCGATTGCTCCACCTGACTCCAGCCGGACCAGGGCGCCTGCAGCTTCTCGATCACCGCGATCACGGTCGCCGGGGCTTCATCGCCGATGTACACCGACCGGCCGAGCACCGCTTGCGGCGCTTCGTCCGGCCATAGCTGCGCGGCCAGCGCTTGGGTCACCATGAGCTTGTCAGGCCAACCTCGCATGTTGGGCACGCGGTCGCGCACATCGGCTTCGGTGAAATCTCTGCCGGCGACGAGCTTCAGTCCGAAGGTAGCGACGGTGCGGTGATCGCCCATATACATCGCGGTCGGCACCGACTGATGCTCGTTGCCCGGCGCGGTCTTGGCGCCGGAGCTCCAGCCGCTGCTGTCCAGCGGAATCTGGTTCACAGCCACCGCGTCCACAACGCCCGGGGTGCTGCGCAGAAGCTGCAGATCCTGGGCCAGCGATCCAACCGCATCGTAGTTTGTGGTGTAGCCAGCCGAGCCGAGATGGAAAAGCGTTTCTTCCGCTACCCCGCTCGGTCGCTGCATGCGCGCCTGGCGGTCGCCGATGATGAAATAGGCATTCACCACCACGGTCATGGTAAACGCGATCTGCAGCGCGATGAGCACCGCACCGGTCTTGTTGCGCGCCAGCGAGCGCAGGATGGGGCCGAATTCCATAGCGCCTCCTATTGGGATTTGAGCTGCGCGGCGGGTTGAACGCTGCAGGCTCGCCAGGTGGGATACAAACCAGCCAGCACGCTAGCGAAGATGGCCAGAAGCAGCGCCGTGCCGACCATCACGCCATCCAGCCTGACGAGCCCACGCACCAGATTGCCGAACAGCATCTCCACGCCCAGCAGCCCGAACCACGTCAGCAACAGCCCCAGCAGGCCGCCGAGGGCGCCGACCGTAACGGACTCCACCAGATACTGCGCAAACAGCGTGCTGCGACTCGCGCCGAGCGCGCGACGCAGGCCGATCTCCGGCGCCTTGCCGACGAACTTCGCCAGCAACAGGCCGATGGTATTGAGCAGGCAGACCACGAGAAACATCACAGCGACGCCCAACATCATCCGGGCATTCTCATCCACCACTTTCTGATCCTTCAGCCACTGATTGACGTCGCTGAGCCGGTTGTTCAGCGGCCGCGCAAAACGGCCAGCCGCTTTCTGCGCCTCCACATAGCCGTCCAGAAAGGCAGCGTAGGCCTGGCGCGCCTCGGTGGTAGGCAACTCCACCCAGAACTGCGTGAACACGCACTCAGACCGGTAGATGGCGTCGGCGTCCTCGTCACCGACTGGCTGCCAGCAATTGGTATTGCCGCGGCGCGGCAACTGCAATGCCCGGTGCAGTTGAAACGGCACCATGACCTCCTCGGGCTCGCCAAAGGGCGAGTTGGTGACATCGTAGTAGCGGGGCATGGGGCGCCAGGTATCAAGCACTCCCACCACGGTGAATACGCGACCGCTAAGCCGGATGGTGCGCCCCACCGAGTCGATGCCGCCGAAGATTTTCTCATTGCTCTCACGGGTCAACACGGCCACCTGCTGGCCTGATGCCTCCGTGTCTGCGCTCCAAGGTTGGCCGTAGAGAAACGGCACATCGAACATGCTGAAGAAGTCTGCAGATGCAGCCCTGCCGGTAAGCGGAAACGGTCGCGTTTGGGCGTCATCAGGCTGCAGCACGAAGGCGGTCTGCATCATTGCCACCTGTCGGGGCGCCGCGGCCGCCTGCAGCAGAGCCGCAGCATCCATGTAGGTGAGCTGATCCGGCGGGCTGCCGTCGTCGTTCGCCGGCTCGTCAGGACTCCAGCTGTCGAGCTGCACCGCAAAGAGCTGCGCGCTCTTGGCGGGAATCGGGTCCTTGCCCATGAGGTAGTTGACCGTGACGATGGTCATGCACGCGCCAATGCCAACGCCCACCGCGAGGATCATCAGAGTCGACACCAGCCAGTTGGCGCGGATGCTCCGAGCCGCGAGCCTGAAGTAGTAGGCGAGCATCTACGCAGCCCTCGCCCGATCACTCTGCACCGCGCCGTCGCGCATGGTCACGCAGCGCTGCGCACGTTGTGCCAGATCGTCATCGTGGGTGACCATGACGATGGTGGCACCGCCGGCATGTATCTCATCCAGCAGTTGCATCACGCCGAGCGCGGTTTGCGTGTCGAGATTACCTGTGGGTTCGTCCGCCAGCAGAAAACGCGGCTCGCCCGCCAGTGCCCGGGCAATAGCCACCCGTTGCTGTTGGCCGCCTGATAACTGCGCAGGCAGGTGCTTCATCCGCTGATGCAGCCCCACAAGCTCGAGCACGCGTTCGATACGTTGTTTGCGCTCATGTGCTTTAAAACCACGGTAGCGCAACGGTACGTCAACGTTGTCGAACACGTTGAGGTCAGGAATCAGATTGAAACCCTGAAAGATGAAGCCGATCTTCTCATTGCGCAGCTTCGATCGGGCGCTATCGCTGAGATTGGCTGTGTCGTTGCCGTCCAGCAGAAAGCGACCACCATCAAAGGTTTCCAGTAACCCGGCAATGTTGAGAAAGGTCGTTTTGCCGGAACCCGATGGCCCTACCACCGCCACGAATTCCCCTTGCGACACCTGCAGCGACACCCCGCGCAATGCATGGGTCTGCACGGCGTCTGTGCGATAGATTTTGCTGACATCGCGCATTTCCAACATGAAAACTCTCCTTCAGTCGCTGATCAGTACGGTATCCACGCCTTCAAAACGTTCGGTGTTCGACACAACAATCGTTTCTCCAGCAGCAAGCCCGGAGATGACTTCCACCGCGCTCAAGCTGCGGCCGCCGATCTCGATGCTGCGCTTGGTGGCGAGATCGTCGCCGGTCACCACGTAGGCAATGCGGCCACCGCCCGACTCCAGAAACTGTCCCCTGGCCACGGTGAGCACATCGCTTTTTTCTTCCAGCAGCACCCGGGTGGTCAGGCGCTGGTTCTGGCGCAGGCCAGACGGTGCGGCGTCGTTGAAGCGCAGGCGCACAGTCACCTGGTTGGAGATGATCTCAGGGGACACCGCAACGAGCGTTGCGGCAGCACGCACGGAACCCACCTGTACCTCGGCTGCAAGGCCCACGGCCAGCTCTTCTGAGTAGCTCTCCGGCACCTCCGCCTCAATTTCGAACTCACTCAGATCAACCACCGCAAGCACCGGCTGGTTGCGGGAAACCGCCGTCTTCTGATCCACGAGCAGATTGCCGACAATGCCGTTCACGGGCGAGAAGATGGACAGTTCTTCGACCTGGCGGGCCAGGTCTTCCACGAGCAGTGCCTGCCGCTGCAGCTCGAGGGCCTGGGTCTGCAGCTCGAAATCCAGGCGTTCGTTGTCGAGCGCAGCGTCTGCCACCGCATGCTCATAGGCGAGCTCCGCCGAGCGGTGCTCATCGTGCGCTTTCTCATAGTCGATGGCGGAGATGGCGTCTTTCTCAAACGCCTGATCAGCGCGACGGGACTCACGCTTGGCGGCGGTGAGCGTGACATCGGCCAGATCAACGGCTTTCTGGTTCTCGAGCTTGCGCTGTTTGGCTTCAATGCCCTGGCGCTGTAGAGCAACCTCGGCGCGGGCATGGCTGGACTGCTCCTGTGCCAGCCGGTTTGTGAGCTCGGGGCTTTCGATGGTGGCGAGCAGATCGCCTTTGCGGACTGCATCACCCGCATCCACCAGAAAGGTCACCGTGCCGTCGTCGGCGGCGTAAAGCGTAGGGCTCACGGCCGCCACGACACGCCCCTGCACGGAAACATCCCGCACCAGGTCGCCGCGCACCACGGTGGCAAGGCGCAGCGTATCGCGCTGCACGGAGACTTCCGCGGCCAGCCAGCGTTGGATGGCCGGTATGATGAGCCAGCCGAGCAGCAGCACCGCAATCGCCCCGGCAAGCCACGGCCAGCGACCGCGGGAGGCATGTTGCAGCTGCTCGTCCTGCCCGGACGTATCGGCGATTTTCAGACGTGGGCCGGCCTGATCCGCAGGGTTCGTTTGCATGTTTTTTGTCCCCTCGGTAGGTGTAGTCGCAGCAAACCGGTAAAAGGTTTGGCTCCGGCCAGAGGAGTTTTTGATGACCTGCTGCCTCGAGCCTGGCTCGAGCGAGGTGACCGCGCTGAGCCGACGGTCAGCTACCTGCCGCCAGGCGCCGGCTGATCTCACGAAGCCGGATGACCTGCTGAATGTGCAGCGGCAACGAAGCCAGCCATTCGATGAACTCGAAGACGTAAAGCAACAGTGACAGGATCAGGCCGGCCTCCAGAAAGCCGGAATTCACCGCGCTGTAGGGTGCAAACAGGAACAGGCCCACCGCGCCGACCCAGAACACCGCGTAGTTGATCGTCTCCAGATCCGAAAGCCTGATATTCCACCGCATCAGGCTCGCAAAGTGCGCCACATACCGCGACCGATTCCGGGAGGAAATCACGTCAACGGTTTGTTCGTACTGATCGTTATAGGCAGCGTTCAAGCGGTAGTTTCGACGCGCAGTGAGCGTGTAGATCACGACCACCAGTGTCATGAGTGCCAAACAGCCCCAAAGTACCGGCAGGGAAAGCCCGCCAACGATGATCAGGATGCCGATCAGCGAGATCAACGCACCGAGCACTTCTGGCATGGAGTCTTCAAAGAAATCCACGAACTCTGCCAGCAGGTCGGTGCGGGCTGTGGTACGGGAGACCGATGCGGCTTGCTCCGTTTCACGCTCGACGAGTTCTACGGCAACCACCTCATAGATACCGGCATATATCCTCGTATCGTAGAACCGGCGCGCGCTGCCAACGAAGACCGACGCAAGGCCAAGCAGGCCTAGCAGTTGGAGCCCCTCCAGGCTGTCTGCCAGAAGATCATCAATCGCAAGCCCAATCAGCAGCGGATAGAGCACACCGAGTGCCGATTCGACAACCACCAGCAGGAAGGTCAGCGATACTCGCCATCTGAACCGTCTGAACAACCCGGAGAGCGAGATATCCGTCATTCGTTTTGTCGCATGTTCATCTACCGCAGCACTGAAGATAGAAACACACGCTCGTCTTTCGAGCCACCGCCCTGGGCACCTGTCCGGTCCGATGTGGACACCACTTTGGATTCCCGCTGATACGTGCTCTCATTGCAGCCCATCACCCAGCGCACCCCAGACCCGTGAGCGACTTTTCCACCGACCAGGCCCGCCGCACCCTCCTCGTTTCGCTGGTGAGCGTGGGCATGGGTTTTTCCGTACTGTTTCCGCTGCTCGCACCACTCGGCCGCGAGATGGGTCTGAGTGAGATCCAGATCACCTCCATCATCGGCCTGTCGGCGCTCACCAATTTCCTGGTCGCGCCTTTCTGGGGCAGACGCAGCGACATGTGGGGCCGCAAGCGGGTGATTCTCATCGGCCTGTTCGGCTTCACCCTCGGCACGGTGGTATTCAACCTGGTGCTCTACGCGGGTCTCAACGGCCTGCTGCTCGGCCTGCCGCTGTTCGCAACGCTGGTGATCGCCCGCCTCGGGCACTCCGCCCTGATGTCGGCCACCATGCCTGCCGCCAACGCCTACATGGCGGACATCACGCCACCGGAGATACGCACCCGTGCGATGGGGGCCGCGGGGGCGGCCAACAACATCGGCTCCATCCTCGGCCCGGCGGCAAGCGCGCTGGCGGTCATCTCGCTGCTCACGCCGCTGTGGGTGATGGCGGCGGTGGCGCTGATCAACGGCCTGTTCGTGCTGCGCTTTCTACCGGAACCCCCGCGCCAGAAGGCGCGCGTGCGGCCGCCACGCATGAAATACACCGACGCACGCATCCTGCCGTTCGTGGTGGTGGGCGTGCTCATGTTCACCGGCTTCGCGCTGGTACAACAGACTATGGGTTTCCGCTTTCAGGATGCGCTCGGGCTCAGCGCGTCGGAAACCGCCGGGCAGTTCGGCCTCGCCATGATGCTGTCTGCAGCCTGCTCGCTGGCCGCACAGATGCTCGTGGTGCAGCGCCTGAACCCCAGGCCTTTCACATTGCTGCGAAGCGCCCTTCCACTGCTGGTGCTGGCTTTCACGGTCATGGCCACCTCCGAAAGCCAGCTAATGCTGACGCTGGCGATGATGGTGCAGGGCTTCGGCATGGGGCTGGCGGGACCAGGCTTCACCGCGGGCGCATCCCTTGCCGTGTCGCCGGACGAACAGGGCGCCGTAGCCGGCGTCATCAGCTCGTGCGGGCCGCTGGGATTCGCGCTCGGGCCGCTGATCGGCGGCGCGTTGTATCAGATCGGTCCGACGCTGCCCTACTCCATCGCCGCCGGCGTGTATCTGCTGCTGCTACTTGCAACGCCGATACTCGGCAGAAGGATCACCGAACACCAGCATCATTGACAGGTCCGATGGCAGGCAGGCTGGTAGACTGGCGGATGCAACGGAAGGGGATTTCGATGATCAGGCAACTCACTCTGGCCGCGGTGCTCGCCGCCAGCGCGCAGGCATATGCTGCGGACCGACAGGCGTTTTTCGGCGATCTGCACGTACACACACGTTTCTCGTTCGACGCCTACATATTCAATGTGCGCACCACGCCGGACGACGCCTACCGCTACGCCAAAGGTGAGCCGCTGCAACATGCCTTCGGCTACCCGATCCGCCTGCGCGGCGCGCCGCTGGATTTCATGGCCGTCACCGATCACGCCACCTATATGGGTGTGCTGCACGCCATGGGCGACCCCGATCACCGGCTCTCGAAGACGCCGATCGCCAAAGACCTGATAAGCGACGACATCAGCGTGGTCATGACCGCCTTTCGTAGCGTGGCGCAATCCATCATCACCGGCGAGGCCGACCCGCGGCTCGAGCACCGCGACGTCATCGAGGCCACCTGGCAGAAAGAGATCGCCGCGGCCGAGCGGCACAATCAGCCGGGCACTTTCACGACCTTCGTCGGTTACGAGTACACCTCCGCACCGCCGTTCAACCTGCACCGCAATGTGATCTTCAAAGGCAGCAAGGCGCCGAAGAAGCCGTTCGCCGCCACAGACTCGCTCAACCCCGAGGATCTGTGGGACTGGATGGATGCCAACCGCGCCGACGGCATGGAGGCGCTGGCCATCCCACACAACCCGAACTGGTCCAACGGCACGATGTTCATGCGTTCCACCTTCGAGGGTGATCCGCTGGATGCCGCCTACGCCGAGCAGCGCATGCGCAACGAACCCATCGTCGAGATGACCCAGGTCAAGGGCACGTCAGACACCCATCCCCTGCTCTCGCCGAACGATGAGTGGGCGGATTTCGAGATTTTCGGCGACTCACCGCCAATCTACGAAGCGCTGGGTGATGGCAACCCGATCGAGATTTCGCTCAACGGCTCCTATGTGCGCGACGCCCTGCTCACCGGCCTGCAGTTCGAATCGGAGCAGGGATTCAATCCCTACCGCTTCGGCCTCATCGGTTCGAGCGATACACACAATGCCGGTGCTCCTTACGAAGAGGAACACTTCTACTCCAAGACCGGCGTGAACGATGGTCTGCCGCAGCGCCGTGGCTCCGTGCCGCCAAAGGGGGTGGATGACTGGGAGGCCTACGCCGATTTGCCGGCTGACAAGAAGCCGGCGCCGTACCTGGGCGAGTGGGGCGCATCCGGGTTTGCCGGCGTGTGGGCGGAAGAAAACTCTAGAGATTCGATCTACGCCGCATTTCGCCGCAAAGAAACGTTTGCCACCAGCGGCACGCGCATCCGCGTGCGATTCTTTGCGGGTTACGGACTCGACGCCATCGATGGCAACGCCCAGGACGCGACAGCCCGGTACTACGAAGCGGGCGTACCCATGGGCGCGGACCTCATCGCTGCGAAAAAAGGCGCGCCCACGTTCGTTGCATGGGCCACGCGCGACCCAGGCAGCGCCTGGCTGCAGCGCCTGCAGATCGTCAAGGGCTGGATCGAGGGCGGCGAGACCCGCGAGCAGGTATACGACGTCGCCTGCTCGGACGGCGGCGCACCGGATGCCAGCACCCACCGCTGTCCGGCCAACGATGCCTCAGTGGATCTGACCACCTGCGCATACGATTTCAGCAAAGGTGCCGCGGAGCTGCGCACCACCTGGCAGGACCCGGATTTCAATGCCGAACAACGCGCGTTCTACTACGTGCGTGTGCTGGAGAATCCTACCTGCCGCTGGTCCACGTGGGATGCGCTGCGTGCCGGCATCGCGCCGAACCCGGAGATGCCGGTCACCATTCAGGAGCGCGCCTGGTCGTCGCCCATATGGGTTGTGCCCGCTTCCTGACATCCGCGCGCTGCAACGAAAATAAAAAAGGGGCGCTCGACGCCCCTGCATCTCCCAACACGCGCCAGAGTACGGTAACGTAGCCGTGCTGATTACGTCTGGCTTTAGGGGAGTGCATGAAATACGAATCACCAAAATCCACCAAGGAAGCTGCCGAGCTCCTGGCCAAGGCCAAGGGCACTGCAAAGGTGCTGGCCGGTGGAACGGACCTGCTGGTGCAGATGAAGTCGGGGCTCGTCGAGCCGGATCTCGTCGTCGACATCAAAGGCATCAAGGCAACACGCGAGATCAAGAAGACCGACAGCGGTTTCAGGGTCGGCGCTGCCGTATCCGGCGCTGAGCTGCGGGATCACAAGGCGCTGAACAAGGAGTGGCCGGGGGTGGTGGAAGCCGCCAACCTGATCGGCTCCGACCAGGTGCAGGGCCGCTGCACCATGGCCGGTAACCTGTGCAACGCATCGCCCGCTGCCGACAGCGTGCCGGCGCTGGTTGCCGCCAAAGCCAAGGCCACCGTGGTAGGCCCGAAGGGCCGCCGCACGGTGCCGGTAGAGAAAATCCCCACAGGGCCTGGCAAAACATCGCTGAAGAAGGGCGAGATCGTCGAGTCCATCACGCTGCCCAAGCGCCCGCCGCGTTCGGGGGATGCGTACCTGCGCTTCATCCCGCGCACCGAGATGGACATCGCCGTGTGCAGCGCAGGCGTCAGCCTCACCCTCGACAGCAAAGGCACGGTCAAAGAAGCGCGCGTGGCGCTGGGCGCGGTGGCACCCACCGTGCTGCTGGTAGCCAAGGCAGCCAAGGCCATCGAAGGCACCAAGCTCGACGATGAGGCGCTCGCCAAGCTGGCCGCGGCCTGTGAAGCGGCGTGTTCACCGATCGACGACAAGCGGGGCACCGTGGAATTCAGAACCGAAGTTGCAGGCGTGCTGGCACGCCGCGCGGCGAAGATCGCTTACGAGCGCGCAGGAGGGAAGTAATGTCATCCGTACACGTATCAACAACCGTCAACGGCGATCCGGTGGAGTTCGTCTGCCCCGCCGATGAAGTGCTGCTCGACTCGCTGCGCGACCGGCTCAACCTCACCGGCGCCAAAGAAGGTTGCGGCACCGGCGACTGCGGCGCCTGCAGCATTACGCTCGACGGCCAGCTGGTCTGCTCCTGCCTGGTACTCGGCGTAGAGGCCGAAGGTAAGGATATCGCCACCGTCGAGGGCATGGCCCAGGGCGGCGAGCTGCACCCGCTGCAGAAGAAGTTCATCGAGCACGCAGCCCTGCAGTGCGGCATCTGCACGCCGGGCTTTCTCGTGGCGGCGAAGGCTCTGCTCGACCGCAATCCAGACCCAACCGAGACAGAAGTGCGCTACGCGCTCGCCGGCAATCTGTGCCGCTGCACCGGCTACGACAAGATCGTGCGCGCAGTGCTCGACGCAGGTAAGGAAATCCGCAAGCAGTCCAAGAAGAAGCGCTGAGGGAGACATTAGACGTGGCAAACGACCAGAGATTTACCAACCAGGAATTCAAAGTCGTCGGTTCGCGCCCGGAGCGCCCTGACGGCATCGACAAAGTTACCGGCCGTGCCCGCTACGGCGCCGATATGTCGGCACCGGGCCAGCTCGTGGGTCTGGTGCTGCGCTCGCCGCACGCACACGCCGAGATCAAGAAGATCGACACCAGCAAGGCGGAGAAACTGCCCGGCGTGAAGGCGGTGATCACCCGCGACGATCTGCCGGATCTCACCGGCGGCGATCCGGGTCTCTACGGCACGCTGGAAAACTGCATGGCGCGCGAACGGGCGCTCTACGACGGCCACGCCGTGGCGGCAGTCGCCGCTGTCGACCGGACCACCGCCCGGCAGGCGCTCAAGCTCATCAAGGTGACCTACAAGCAGCTGCCGCACGTTACCGACGTGGACGAAGCGCTCAAGCCGGGTGCACCGATCGTGCAGCCAATGGTGAAGAACAAAGACACCGGCAAGCCCACCAATCTGGCGCAGACCTTCCAGTTCGGCCACGGCGATCTCGACGCCGGCTTCGCCAAGGCCGACGTGATTGTCGAGCGCAGCTTTAAGACCGAGCAGACCCACCAGGGCTACATCGAGCCGCACGCCTGTCTGGCCACTGTCGGCCCCGACGGCCAGGGCGAACTGTGGGTGACCACGCAGGGCCACTTTACCTTCCGCCAGGTGTGCGCCTCGCTGCTGGGCATGGACATGGCCAAGCTCAAGGTCACCTCCTCCGAGATCGGCGGTGGCTTCGGCGGCAAGACGCACGTATGGATCGAGCCGCTGGCGCTGGCGCTGGCACGTAAGTCCAACCGGCCGGTGAAGATGGTGATGACCCGCGACGAGGTGTTCCGCGGCTCCGGCCCCACCTGCTGCGCGTCCATGGATATCAAGATCGGCGCCACGAAGGACGGCCGTATCACTGCCGCCCGCGCCGAAGTGCGCTACGGCGACGGCGCCTTCCCCGGCATCTGGGGCATGCTCGGCGGCATGACCGCGTGGGCCTGCTACGACCTGGAGAACGTCGCAGCCATCGGCCACGACGTGCTGATCAATCGGCCAAAGGTAGCAGCCTACCGCGCGCCGTCAGCGCCGATGGCGGCGTTCGGCGTGGAAAGCACCATGGACATTCTCGCCGCAGAGCTCGGCATGGACCCGGTGGCTTTCAGGTTGCTCAACGCAGCCGACGAAGGCACCCGCGCATCCTACGGCCCCACCTACGGGCCCATTGGCATTCGCCCGACGCTGGAAGCGGTAGCCAACCACCCGCACATGAAAGCCAAGCTCGGCAAAAACCAGGGCCGCGGTATGGCCTGCGGTTTCTGGTTCAACATCGGCGGCCAGACCTGCGCTGATATCAACATCGGCGTGGACGGCACGGTCAACGTCACCGTCGGCACCATCGATGTGGGTGGTGCGCGCGCGTCGCTGTCCATGATCGCCGCGGAAGAGCTGGGCGTGCCCTACGAGAAGGTGAAGTGCACCATCGGCGACACCACCTCTTTAGGCCACAACGACACCACCGAAGGCAGCCGTGGCACCTTCTCCTCCGGTATGGCCATCGTCTTTGCGGCGCGCGACGCCATCGAAGTGATGAAAGAGCGCGCAGCGGCCATGTGGGAAATCGACGTGAAAGACGTAGCCTGGGAGAACGGTGCGGCCGTCGCCAGGGGCGTGGCGCACAGCAACCTGGCGCCGCTGTCGCTTGCAGACATCGCCAGAAAGTCGCATTCCACTGGCGGACCGATCGCCGGCCACAACGAGGTGACGGCAGACGGCGCGGGCGTGTCCTTCGCGAGCCACATCTGCGACGTGGAAGTAGACCCGGAAACCGGTGCGACCCGCATCCTGCGCTACACCGTGGTACAGGATGCCGGCAAAGCCATCCACCCGACCTACGTGGAAGGGCAGATGCAGGGTGCTGCGGCACAGGGTATCGGCTGGGCGCTGAACGAGGAGTACATCTACGGCGCCGACGGGCGGCTGCAGAACCCGGGCTTCCTCGACTACCGCATCCCGGTGTGCTCCGACCTGCCGTTCATCGAGCCGCACATTCTGGAGATTCCGAACCCCAACCACCCCTACGGTATTCGGGGTGTGGGTGAGACCTCCATCGTGCCGCCGCTCGCAGCCATCGGCAATGCGGTGTCCAATGCCGTGGGTGTACGCATGAACCACGTGCCCATGTCGCCACCGCGCATCCGCAAGGCGATCCGCGAGGCGCAGGCCGCCGACAAGGCGGTCTCCGCAGGCTGATGCCCAACGTTGAGCTGGCAAGCTCGCTGCGCGAAGCCGCGGATGATCAGGCCTCGATACAGATCGAGGCCGACACCATCCGCGAGCTTCTGCGCAAGCTCGTAGAGCGCTACCCGCGCATGCAGGCGAAGATCGACGAGGTTGTGGCCGTGTCGATCAACGGTGACATCTTTCGTGACAACCACACCCAGAAGATCCCACCCGGCGCGGAAGTATTCCTGCTGCCGCGCATCCCGGGCGGCTGATCGCCCCACTCGTCCCCTGCCCACCTGGGCACCGAGGCCTCCCTGAAGCTACACGAACGCCCTATCTTGAGGCGTTCGGGGTTATTATTTGCCGCGAATCATGGAGGATACAAATGCAGAGTGGGCGTGCGGCGGCAAACGACATCATGATCGTTTATCGCAGTGAATATGCAGGCGACGACGGCAGCTTCCAGTCGGACCTGGCGGCAATCACCCGCGAAGCCATCGAGCACAACAGCGCGCAAGACATCACCGGCGTTCTCCTGCATCACAACCATGTGTTCGTACAGGTGCTGGAAGGCAGCACGGACGGGCTCGAGTTGCTGATGAACAAACTCAGGAAGGATCGCCGGCACCGCAACATCGAAGTGCTGCTGGACGGCCGTATCCGCGTGCGGGCGTTCTCGGACTGGAGCATGCGCGCCTTCGATCTCAACGACGAAAGCAGCCTCAGCCTGCCGATCCTGCAACAGCTTACCGACACGTTCAGGCGCAGCTTCTCGACTGCGGAATCGACCCTGATGCAGTTCCACCAGGTAATGCTCGGCGCGATCGCCCGCAAGAATCGAACACCACCGCCAACCGGCGTCTGATCCACAACGCACGCCATTACCTGCGCACGCATACAACCGCGTAGCGTGGCGGCACCCGTCGATGCATGTCTGCCAGCCAAGTTGATCGGAATGCAGCACGATACGAAGGTCGCTATCGATCCTTGGACTCAAGTATGCTGTTACACATCCACGCCCAGGAGACCTGCACGACCCGCCTATGTACTCGCTACTGATTGTCTTTTTCCTACTGGCGCTGGTCTTCTCGTTTCTCTGCTCCATGTGGGAAGCCGTGCTGCTCAGCATCACGCCGAGCTACGCCCACGCGCAATCGCAGCAGGGCACCGCGGTGGGCCACCACCTTCAGGACTTCAAAGCCAACATCGACCGTCCGCTGGCGGCCATTCTGACACTCAACACCATCGCCCACACGGTGGGAGCCATCGGCGTGGGCGATCAGGCGGTACGCATCTGGTCTGATGCCAACCCGCTCCTGACGATGTTCGTGGTGCCTGCAGTGATGACCATCGCCATTCTCGTGCTCTCCGAAATCGTGCCGAAGACGATCGGCGCTCTGTACTGGCGGCGCCTGACGGGGTTCACCGTGCACTCATTACGCGCGCTGATCTTCATCCTTGCGCCGCTCGTGTGGATGAGCCAGTACATCACCGGCATGCTGAAAAAAGGCTCCGGCGAAGCGATTCTCACGCGCACGGATTTCATGGCCATGGCAGAGCTCGGCGCTCAGGAAGGGGTGTTCCACGCCGACGAGACAGCAATGATCGGCAGCCTCCTGCAGTTCAAGAACGTACAGGCGAGGGATGTGATGACGCCGCGGACTGTGGTTGCTGCCGCGTCGGAGAGCGATCCGGTTGACACCCTCCACCACAATGGCGACCAACAAAGATTCTCACGCATTCCGCTCTACACTGACACCCTGGATCACGTTACCGGATACGTGCTCCGGACCGATGCGCTCACCGCCGTAATCGAAGGCAACGGCTCGAAGCCGCTGGCCACGCTACGACGCGACATCGTCACCGTGGGCGAATCTTTCGGCATCACGGACCTGTTCAATACCTTGCGCGACCGCCAGGAGCACATCGCCGCGGTCCTGGACGAGTTTGGCGGCCTGGCTGGCATCGTTACTATGGAGGACATCATTGAGACGTTGCTCGGTCTCGAGATTGTCGATGAAACCGACACCACCACCGATATGCGGGTGCTCGCGCAACGCCACCGCTCACGCAGAGCACGTGCCATGGGGATTCTCGACACAGAGGAAGCTCACACGCCATGATGAACAGGTACCAGGACAAGCGAGGCATCAGCCAACATGTGTGACAACGACTCTCTGGAGGACAACGAACGCGCACTCGGCAGCGCAATCAGCCGGCGCCGGTTCGGCATCATGGCCACTACCACGGCCGTGGCGATGAGCCTGCCTGCGCCTTCCCATGCAGCAGAAGTCATCGAGACGGACGTCAGCGTGAGCACCCCCGACGGCGAGGCCGACTGTTACTTCGTTCATCCTGCCAGCGGCAGGCATGCGGCAGTGCTGGTCTGGCCCGATATCTTCGGCCTGCGGCCGGCTTTTCGGCTCATGGGCAAGCGTCTGGCACAGAGCGGCTACGCGGTGCTGGTGGTCAACCCCTACTACCGGCAGCTATCAGCACCGGTGGATCTGCCGAACAAAGACAACGTACGCGACCCGAAGAACTGGGAGCTGCTGATGCCCCTGGCGCGCTCGCTCACGCCCGCTACCACGCAAACCGACGCCGCAGCATTCATCGCATTTCTCGACCAGCAGCCTTCGGTAGATACCAGCCGCCGGGTGGGCACCACGGGCTACTGCATGGGCGGCCCGCTGGTCATGCACACGGCTGCTAGCGTACCCGCACGGGTGGGTGCGGCGGCTTCCTTTCACGGCGGGCGCCTGGTGACCGACGCAGAAGACAGCCCGCATCGCAGAATCGCCGACATGCGGGCTGCGTTTCTGATTGCCATCGCTGAAAACGACCACGAAAAAGAACCGCACACCAAAGGCGTGCTGGAAAAAGCCTTTGCAGATGCTGACCTCGCCGCAGAGATCGAGGTGTACGAAGGCGCCCTGCACGGTTGGTGCCCGCCCGACTCGCAGGTGTACAACGAAGCGGCAGCAGAACGCGCCTGGAGCCGACTCCTGGCGTTGTTCGAAACCCACCTGGCCTGAGAGCCGGGGGAGACAACGCCACCGTGCACTGGGTTCTGGGGATGCTGCCGCTGCTGCTGCTCGCCGCCGCCGGCGCGCAGGGTGCAGCCTATCCGCTGGACGGCCGCGACGTGGTCGGCTTCACAACTTTCCGCACGCTCGTCTATGAGGACACGCTCGCCAAGGTCGCTGAGCAGGATGGCATCGGCTACCAGGAGCTGCTCGATGCCAACCCGGGTATCGATCCCTGGCTGCCGGGTGCCGGTGTGCGCATCGAGCTACCCACCCGCTACATTCTTCCGGCAGGTTCACGCGACGGTATCGTGATCAACATTGCCGAATACCGCTTGTACCTGTTCCTGGAAGGCCGGGTTGTCACATTTCCTGTGGGCATCGGCCGCGGCGAGTTCCGCACGCCGGTGGGTGTGAGCCGGGTGGTGGCACATCTGGAGAACCCAAGCTGGACGCCGACCCCTGCGGCACGCGCAGAGCACCGCCAGAACGGCGACATTCTGCCCACCGTCGTACCAGCCGGGCCAGACAATCCACTTGGCAGATTTGCGCTGCGCCTGTCGCTGCCGGGCTACTACATTCACGGCACGAACAAACCATTCGGCGTGGGCCAGATGGTCAGCATGGGTTGCGTGCGGCTGTATCCCCCGCACATCGAAGCGCTGACGGAGCTAGCCCCGAACGGCATGCCAGTACGCGTGGTGTACGAGCCGATGAAATTGGCGCGCCACGATGGGGGTGTTTATGCGGAGATCCACACAGGCCCGTACGAAAACCCCTCCGCCGAGGAGCTGACAGCACAGGCCAACGCCTGGGCAGAGGCTCAGGGCGTACGCCTGGATGCATCAGCGCTGGGTAGAGTACTTGCCGAGCGCACCGGCATACCGGTGCGCATCGACAAGTAGCAAACGCGTCGCTTACTTACGCGCGCAGCAGGTGCTGGACACGCGATCGATCTTCTCATTGGCAGCTTCCGCTGCAGACAGCGCCCGCTCGGCAATGGAGCGCGCGCTGGCGGCATCGCGTTGAGCGGCCTGAGCAGTGCTGGCAGCGCCGCTCGCGGCACTCAGCTCACGCTCGAGCTGCGCCACGCGGTTGGTCAGAGCCTGCATTTCGTCTTCCGTGACCGACGTGGTGGCGCAGCCACCAACGAACGCGGCCACAAGCACGGTCAAAAACAGTTTTTTCACAGCGGAACCTCTCTTCATTTCGACACCTCCGTGGTGTCCGGAACAAGGCAACCATACAACCGAACCGGAAGGGTCGGTGTAAACACGGGATATTACATAGTCGCCAGGCCGTGTCTATGGCCGCCACCCAAATGGCTGCTGCAGGCAACCCTTGCCGTGATACGCTCCGCGCGCCAAATTTCTTACCGGAGCCAGACTATGTCCCTCTCCCTGTATGACGTGTCCGTGGGAAGCTACATCCAGATCGTCGAGGCCACCAGCCGATTTCTGCAGAAAGGCGCGGACCACTTTGCCGCCGCGGGCAGCAACGCCGACGATGTCGTCAGCATGCGCCTGCACCCTGACATGTTCGACTTTCATTTTCAGGTCGTGTGCGTCACACACCATTCGCTCGGCGCCATCGAAGGCATCAAGGCGGGCGTGTTTTCACCACCAAACTACCCACAGTGCGGCTACGCCGACCTGCAGAAACTCACAGCCGAGACGCTCGCCACGCTGAAGTCACTCAGCGCGGATGAAGTGAACGCCCTGGAGGGCCGAAAGCTCGTGTTCAAACTCGGCGGCAACGACATTCCCTTTACCGCGGAGAATTTCCTGCTGTCCTTTTCACTGCCGAACTTCTATTTCCACGCCACCACGGCTTACGACATCCTGCGCATGCAGGGCGTGCCCGTGGGCAAGCGCGATTTCATCGGCGCCTTGAAGATGGGTTAGCAGCCTTGCAGGGGGCTGCGTGCCCCCTGCAAGGTCTTACTCCCCTACTTGCTTCTGGGGGCTTCCTCGCTCGTCAGCCAGCGCTCCAGCGTGTCGTGGAAGTGCCGGATCTTCGTTTCCTGGTAGCTGGCGTAGATGGTCTCGCCCTTGGGATGCGAGTGCAGCCCCTTCTGCACCATGCGGTGGTTCACATAGTCCTGGTTGAAGATCTTCGCCAGGCTCGAACCGATCTCCGACGCCAGCGTGTAGTCATCGTCGATGTCGAGGAAGGTGCACTTCGCTGGCGGCGGTAACTCCTGGCCCTCCGGAACCGGGATCATGTACATCACCTCGTGCAGCGACTGCTCGGGGTTGTCTCCATCGGGCCGGAAGCGATAGAAGATCGGGTTGAAGTCGCCCCAGGGGCTGAGGTTCGGAAACAGCGAGTAGTAGATTGCATCGTTCAGGTCGGCGTCGGATATCGTGTCCACGTAGTCGCCGAATTGTGGACGCATGGCTTCCCGCCGCGCGCGCGCAGTGGCGCGCCGGTAAGCCTGCGGCGACTCAGTGGGGTAGACCATCGGTGTGTCTTCTTCTCCGGGGCAGATCTTGCCGCCTACCCAGTCGCACATCTGAATGTCTGCGGACTTCACGTCCCCACTGATGTACTCCGCGCGCCGGTCGAATATTCCGGTCTTGCCCTCCGGCGTCGTCACCTCTACGCGGTTTTCCTCGAGCCGGCGGTACACGTGGCCGCTGAGCATGTGTCGCATGCTCTGGAATGCCTTGCCGTCCGGGTAGGCGGACATGTCGGGGTTTTCGAGTCCGGTGTGCGGGCTCGGTGGCCCGGAAGCAGAGATGGCCCGCGACCAGTTACCCCACACGTCGTACTTGGAATTGACGTCGCTGAAGTAGCCGAGCAGCTCCGGGTGCGTGGCAACCACGTGGTAAGACTCCATGAAGGCTTCCTGCGCCACCTTCCAGTTGCAGGGCAGGCGCTTGATCAGGTGCGCCGCCTTGTAGCGTCGCTCGAACGGAATGCCAAAGTGCCGGTCGATGTCGCCGAGAAAGTCCTCGAGCGGCTCGCAGTTCGGGTCTGGATTGATGAACACGAAACCACCCCAGTGGCCCACCTTCACCTCCGGCAGGGAGTACTCCTCCTCCGTGACCGACGGAAAGTCCCAATGCCCGGGCACTTCCTTGAGGCGTCCGTCCAGATGCCAGGACCAGCCGTGGAAGGCGCAGCGGAACACTTTCAGCTCCTTGCGGTGGTTGTCACACAGCGCGCGGCCGCGGTGCAGGCAGACGTTCGGAAACGCCTTTACCTCGTTCTCGCTCACCCGCACGACGATGTAGGACAGCTCGGCGATGTCGTAAACATGCGTGTCGCCGACGTTGGGGATGTCCGACTCGTGGCAGGCCATCTGCCACACGCGCTTCCACAGCATCTCCACTTCCCGGTCGTGCTCTTCCTTGGTGAAGTAGCGCTTCGCGGGCACTTTGGTGACGCCTGCCGGGTAAGGCGAGTCCTCCAGGTAGATCGCCGGCGGCGGTACCTCGTCGGCACGCAGCACGTCGTTGTAGGAGACCCCATTGGAGCGGTTGTGTCCGGTGCGGGTTTCGACCATGTTCTGTTCCCCTCTCGTTTCCCAGTATCTCAATGCGAAGAAATTGTACCGCGCTCCATTTTAGGTGAGAAGACACCCGTAACTGCCACGCTGGGGCGCGCTTTGCGGCCTGCTGCACAGGCCGCCAACCCGCTTCGTGCTGAAATGAACCTCGACTTCCGGAGGTTTGATGGTACGCAAGCTCCTATTCGCGCTCGCGCTCGGGGCCCTGTTCTGGTGGCAGAACACCTCGCCCCTGCAGGCGACGGTGACCGCCAACGGCAGCTACGGCTTCGACGGCTACGTTATCGAGCCCATGCAGGCCTTTCACCACGAGGCACGGGTGCTGCACCGCCGCGACTACCACTCTGGCCGCGAAGCGGACCTGTCGCCCACCGACCTGGCTCTGGGCTGGGGACCCATGAGCACCGACGAGGTGCTGCAGCACGTGCACATCAGCCAGCGCAATCGTTTCTACTACTGGCGCGTGGAGCAGTTTCCCATCCCCCGACGGGAGATCGAGACGCACTCCACCAATGTGCATGTCATTCCTGCATCGCCGGAGGTGGCGGCAACGCTCGAACGCGTGCAGCGCGACGACACGGTGCGCCTGGCCGGCAAGCTGGTGCACGTGCGCGCGGCAGATGGCTGGCGCTGGCGCAGCTCAACAACCTTCGAAGACACCGGCGATGGTGCTTGCGAACTGCTGTGGCTGGAGCGCCTGGATATCCTCTGAAGGAAGAAAAGACCCGGCATAGACAGCATCCGCATGACGGTGGCACATTGGGCAATCGGTTCAACCGCAGCAGGCAGGTGAGGTGCCATGGCGTCGTTCAATCCCATTTCTCTGGAGCGGGCAACGAAACATGCCAACGCCCAGCGACTGCAGGACATCGAGATCAGCCATTGGGATCTGTGGCAGAACGACGTGGTGTATCCCTATTTCGAGCGCATGCGCAACGAAGACCCGGTGCACTACGCTGCAGCCAGCCGCTACGGACCTTACTGGTCCATAACCCGGTTCGACGACATCAAAGCGGTCGACCGCAACCATCAGGTGTTCTCCTCCGCGAGCGGCATCAGCATCGTCGATACGCCGCCGGACTTTCAGACCAGCAGCTTCATCGCCATGGACCAGCCGGAGCACGACACCCAGCGCAAGACCGTGACCCCAGTGGTCGCTCCGATGAACCTCGCCAAGCTCGAAAGCGTTATCCGCGCCCGCGCCGGCAGCATCCTCGACGGCCTGCCGCGCGGCGAGACGTTCAACTGGGTGGAGCGTGTATCCATAGAGCTCACCACGCAGATGCTGGCCACCCTCTTCGACTTTCCGTTCGACCAGCGCAGGAAGCTCACCTTCTGGTCCGACGTGGGCACCGGCGGCCGACAGTCAGGGCTCGTGGACACGGCGGAAGAAGCCCGCGCCGCCATGCTCGAGTGCCTGGAAACGTTCACCGGCTTGTGGCGGGAACGTGAGCACGGCGAGGTGGGCACTGACCTCATCTCCATGCTCATCCACAATCCGGAAACCAAAGACATGGTCAACCGGCCAATGGAGTACCTGGGCAACCTGCTGCTGCTCATCGTCGGCGGCAACGACACCACCCGCAACTCCATCTCCGGCGGCGTGTACGCGCTCAACCGCTTTCCTGAGCAGTACGAGAAGCTACGCGCCGATCACAGTCTGATCCCCAACATGGTGGCGGAGATCATCCGCTGGCAGACGCCGTTGTCGCACATGCGCAGAACCGCGCTGCGCGACTATGAGCTTGGCGGCAAGACCATTCGCCGCGGCGACAAGGTGGTGATGTGGTACGTCTCCGGCAACCGTGACGAGCGCGCCTTCGAAGACGCCGATCGCCTGATCATCGACCGGCCCAACGCACGTCAGCACGTGTCCTTCGGCTACGGCATCCACCGCTGCATGGGCAACCGCCTGGCGGAGATGCAGTTGCGGGTGTTGTGGGAGGAGATTCTCGCGCGCTTTCATACCGTCGAGGTGGTTGGGGAGCCGAAACGTGCGCGTTCAAACTTCGTGCGCGGCTACACCGAGCTGCCCGTGCGCGTGCACCTCGCGCATTGATCACGCCTGCCTACGTACGCCTCATGGCCCGCTACGGGCAGTGGCAGAACGACTGCATCATACGTGCAGCGAGCGAACTGACACAGGCGCAACGCACGGCGGATGAGGGTCTGTTCTTCGGCTCGCTGATGGCCACGCTGAACCATTTGCTATGGGGCGATCAGCTGTGGATGTCGCGGTTGGCCGGCACACCGGCACCAGAAACGTCTTCCATACAGGTATCGACCACCCTGCACCCGGACTGGCTCGCCTACGTGGAGGATCGGCGCACCACCGATCAGCAGCGCTTGGCGTGGGCGCGCAGCGTTGAAGCAAACGACGTGGTCGGTGAGCTGTCCTGGTACTCGCAGGTGCAGGGCCGCACAGTGGTGCGCGACCGCGCTCTGCTCGTGGTGCAGATGTTCAACCACGGCACCCATCATCGCGGCCAGGTCCATGCCGTGCTGACGCGCTACGGCGTCAACACGGAGGATACGGACGTGCCGTTCCTGCCGGACCTGTCTGACGGTACGCCTATTTGAAATCCGCCGCGGAGTGCCGCTCCGGCACCCGCGTTTCCTCCGGTCCCCAGGGCCGGTTGACGCGCCGGCCGCGGTCTACTGCTGGCCGCGCCTCGATGTCCCGCGCCCAACGCACCACGTTCTCGTAGGACGCCACTTCGAGAAACTCCGCCGCGTCGTAGATGTTGTGCAGCACCAGCGCGCCGTACCAGGCGTAGTTGGCCATGTCGGCGATGGTGTAGTCATCGCCGCACAGGTACGGGCGATCGGCGAGCGCGCGCTCAAGCACGTCGAGCAGGCGCTTGGCCTCCATGGCATACCGGTTGATGCAGTACTCGATTTTCATCGGTGCATAGGCATAGAAATGTCCGAAGCCGCCGCCGATGTACGGCGCGCTGCCCATCTGCCACATCAGCCACGACATGCACTCGGCACGCTGTGACGGGTCAGTGGGCAGGAAGTGGCCGAACTTCTCTGCCAGGTAGAACAAGATGGCGCCGGATTCGAATACTCTGGTAGGCGGGTTGGTGCTGCGGTCGAGCAGCGCCGGAATCTTCGAGTTGGGATTGATGTCTACGAAGCCGCTGCCGAACTGATTGCCGTCGCCGATGTTGATCAGCCAGGCGTCGTACTCCGCCTCCTTCACGCCGAGCTCCAGCAGTTCCTCGAGCAGCACCGTCACTTTCACACCGTTGGGTGTCGCCAGCGAATAGAGCTGCAGCGCATGCTCGCCAACGGGCAGCTCCTTGTCATGGGTCGCACCGGCGATGGGACGATTGATGTTGGCGAAACGGCCGCCACTTTCCTTGTCCCAGGTCCAGACCTTCGGCGGAGTGTACTCTTGTTCAGACATATGAATTTCCTTGTGGGATTGAACTATTCAGGGCGCGCCACGAGGCGCTCGCAGCCGGTGCCGTGGAGGATGGTGTCGAGCCGTGCACGGTCCTCGTCGTCGAGCCTGGCGTACTCGATGCGCAGCCACTGCAGGCACTTACCCTGGTAGGCAAAGGGCTCCTGTACCCAGGCAAGGCCGTCCACTTCTGCCTGCACCTCTGCGAGCCCCGCATCCAGCGCCTGGGCATTGGCGAGCATCACCGGCACGTAGGTTCTGCCGATCTCCGTGAGCAGCGCGATCAGGGTTTCCGGCACGCGGTCGACACTGAAAAAACCGTCGTCGTGCGGCTCGAGACCGGAAAGGTCTTCCATCTTGCTCACCCAGGCATGCATCCGCGGGAACTGGACTTCCGCGATGCTGGACGGCGTGGGGTCGAACTGCACGAGCTGGGTAAGCTGGCCAAAGCAGGCGAAATCACCAGCACCTGGGCGCGCACCCAGCAGATGATCGTGGCTTTTGAGGTGTTCGTTGAGCAGGCTCAGAAAACGTTTGTAGCTGTTTTCGATGACGGGTGCGGTCGTGTCGTTGGAGCCGACTACATAGAGCCGTGAAATCTGCCGCTCAGAGAATGCCGCCTTCATCTGCAGGGCCTGCTCGTCAGGCTTTGCCACGCCGCTGTAAAACGGCAGGATAGAGCCCGCCTTGTCGATGTCCGCCTGGTAGTACCAGCGGTAGTGGAACATGGCTTTGGTCAGCCACTCGTCGCCGTAGTCTTCGAGCAGATAGTCGAGAAAGGCCACAACCGGATCAGCCGGTAGAACGCTGCGCCCGGAATACTCGGCTTCCAGGCGGCGGATGAGCGGCGTGCTGTCCACCTCCGCCTGCAGCGAGCCATCTTCGCCGAGGAAATAGAGCACAGGGATGAGCTGCACTTTCGGCGCCGGTAAGTCTGCGGGGGCCGCAAGATTGCCTTGCACGAAACGGTAGGGAATGCGGCGATAGCGCAGAACGGCCAGCATTTTCCTGGTGTACGGCGAGCCTGGCGCGCCACGAATCGGCAGCAAGTCGTCGCTCATTTCCGGTGTCCTGCACTCTGATCCCCGAATCATTGTCATGGAGGCCAGGCGGCACCGCAAGGCAACGCTTGCAGTACACTGCGCCGATGGCTGACTACTCTGCTGCACGCGATCTGCTCACGGACCTTGCGCTTACTGCGGTGCACGCCGCTCGGCCGGATCTCGCATCCTTTCTGCCGCATCCGCCAGCGGGGCGTACCGTGGTGGCAGGCGCGGGCAAAGCGGCCGCGGCCATGGCGCAGTCGCTGGAAGCGGCATGGGACGGACCGCTCAGCGGGCTCGTGGTTACACGCTACGGCCACGCGCTGCCGTGTCGGCACATCGAGGTGGTGGAAGCCGGGCACCCGGTGCCGGATGAAGCAGGCCGAAACGCCGCGGCGCGCATGCTGGAACTGGCAGCCTCACTCGGCGAGGATGACCTGCTCATATGCCTGCTGTCCGGCGGCGCATCCGCCCTGTTGCCGCTGCCAGCCGGAACGATCTCGCTCGCCGAGAAGCAGGCCCTGACCCATGCATTGCTGCGCAGCGGTGCTGCCATCGACGAGATCAACTGCGTGCGCCGCCACATCTCCCGTATCAAGGGCGGGCGTCTGGCCGCCGCCGCTGCACCCGCCCGGGTTGTAACGCTGGCCATCTCCGACGTGCCGAACGACACACCGCTCGACATCGGTTCCGGGCCAACGGTGGCGGATCACACCACAAGCGATCAGGCACTCGCGATTCTTGAAAGCTACGGAATAACCGTTCCGACATCGGTTTCGAACGCGCTGAACGCAAACGAGCGAGCACAGCCTCCCGAGCGCGCGGAGTTCCATCTTGTGGCCACACCCATGCAGGCGCTGCGCGCTGCCGCGCACCGAGCGCGCGCGCTCGGCCTGACACCGCTGATCCTGGGCGACGCTCTGGAAGGCGAAGCGCGGGAGTCCGGCTGCGTGCACGCAGGTATTGCCCTATCCTGCGTGCGCCACGGCACACCGCTGGCGGGAGATGGGCTGGTACTTTTAAGCGGCGGTGAACACACCGTCACCATACGTGGGAAGGGTCGGGGCGGGCCGAACACCGAGTTTCTGCTGGGGCTCGCGCAGGGCCTGGCGGGCGCTGCCGACATCAGCGCCATCGCCATCGATACGGACGGCGCCGACGGCAGCGAGAACAATGCCGGCGGCTATGTCTTCCCGGACACTCTCGACCGCGCCGCTGCTCTGGGGCTGGACGTTGGCAAGAGCCTCGCAGCAAACGACGCCTACAGCTTCTTCGAGCAGCTCGACGATCTCCTGATGACCGGGCCTACGCACACCAACGTCAATGACTTTCGCGCGTTGCTGATTGCGTCTGAGGGCTGCTTGAGCGACCTTAAACCGCGCTGACAAAGGGGACGAACATGCGCAATCACAAGATCTTTCTGCTGGCGTCTGCTCTCACCTTGTGCAGTTGCAGCTACGTACCGTTCTCCGGCGGCGCGCTGCAAGGCACGGTCACCGCTGCCCCACAAAGCTGGAGCAACGTGGCGCAGCCGGACATCATCGAGCTCGAAACCAACCCGGCAGAGCCCTACAGCGTGAAGCTGTGGATCGTGGGCCATGACGCGGACCTGTGGGTGCATGCCGGCGCCAACCGCGCCACCTGGGTGGAGCACATGGAGGTCGACCCCAGCGTGCGGCTGAAGATCGGCGAATCAATCTATGAGCTCACCGCTGAACGCGTTACGAGCGCAAAGGAGTTCGCCACGTTCGCCGACCTCTACGAACGCAAGTACGGCAACCGGCCGCGCAACGAGAACGTCGAAGAAGCCTACCTGTTTCGTCTGCTGCCGCGAGGCTGAGGTGCACTACCAGCACATCCGCGTGCAGCCACTCACGCCGAAGATCGGCGCTGAGGTGCAAGGCGCAGACCTGGCCCAGCTCTCGGGTGAGGCGCTCTCAGAAGTGCGCCAGGCTTTCGCCCGCCACCTGGTGCTGGTGTTCCGCGACCAGTCACTCACCCGCGACCAGCAAAAAGCCTTTGGCAGATTGTTCGGCGAGCTGCAGACCCATCCGGCAAAGACACACCTGGGCATGCCGGGCGACCCGGAGATTTTCGATGTGCGCATCACCGAGAACACCCGCGTGGCCAACGGTGAGTCATGGCACACGGATCTCTCCTGCGAGCCGATACCGCCGAAAGCCTCGGCTTTGTACATCACTCAGACACCGCCCTCCGGCGGCGGCGACACGCTGTTCGCCAGCATGCTGGAAGCCTACGCCACCCTCTCCCCCGCCATTCAGCAGATGCTGCTGGGGCTCACCGCCTACCACAGTGGCTGGCAGGACCTGCGCGCCTACGGGGTAGAGCCGAAGCCCGGGCAGAGCTATCCCTGTGCTACGCACCCGGTCGTGATACGACACCCGGACAGCGGCAAACCGGTGCTGTTCGTCAACGAAGCGTTCACCGAAAAGATTCACGAACTCGCTCCACGAGAAAGCCGGGCGATCCTCGACATGCTCTACCGGCACATCGAAACCAACACACGCTTTCACTGCCGCGTGCGGTGGCGGCCGCACACGCTGGTGATGTGGGATAACCGCGCCGTGCACCACCACGCGGTGTGGGACTACTTCCCGGAACGGCGTACGGGCGAACGGGTGACAGTGCGCGGCGATGTACCGCCCGCGGCCTACCGCCCTTGAGTAACGCTTTCACCTACCATTCACGCCACGGCAGCTAACCTGCCGCCAACACGAACAGGAGCAGACCCCATGAACAGCAACCGCCAATGGCTACTCGCCAAACGCCCGCACGGCATGGTGAGTCGTGAGAATTTCGAGTACACAGAGAGCGCCATTCCCGAACCGGGCGACGGCGAAGTGCTGGTGCGCAACCTCTACCTGTCGTTCGATCCAACCCAACGCGGGTGGATGGAAGACCGCGAGAGTTACCTGCCGCCGGTAGCCATCGGTGAACCCATGCGCGCCGGGGCCATCGGCCAGGTCGCGGCGTCCAACCACACGGACTTTGCGGTCGGCGATCTGGTGCAAACTACCGGCGGCTGGCAGGACTTCGTGGTAGTAGCCCCGGGTCAGGGCCCAATGGGCCTCAACAAGATTCCAGACGGCGTACCGCCGGAGATGATGCTCTCGGTTCTGGGCGTTACCGGCCTCACCGCCTACTTCGGCCTGCTGGACCTTGGCACACCGAAAGCTGGTGAGACGGTGCTGGTGTCCGGCGCCGCCGGTGCTACCGGCTCCGTCGCCGGGCAGATCGCCCGCATCAAAGGTTGCCGCGTGGTGGGCATCGCCGGCGGGCCTGAGAAGTGTGCATGGTTGAAGAACGAAGCGCGTTTCGACGATGTGATCGATTACAAGAACGAAGACGTGCGCGCGCGTATTGCCCAGGCGTGCCCGAACAAGGTAGACGTTTTCTTCGACAACGTCGGCGGCGACATCCTCGAAGCTGCGCTGGACCACATCAACATGCGCGCACGGGTCGTGCTCTGTGGCGGCATCTCCAGCTACAACGCAACGCAAGCCATCCCGGGGCCCAGCAACCTCATGAACCTGGTGGTCAACCGCGCCCGCATGGAAGGCTTCATCGTCATCGACTATATGCCGCGCGCCATGGAAGCCATCACCGACCTGATGGGATGGATCCAGTCCGGCGAGCTGATCTACCAGGTGGACATGCAGGAGGGGTTCGACAACATTCCCGATACGTTGAACCGTCTGTTCACCGGCAAGAACCTCGGCAAGCAGCTTCTGAAGATCGCTGATCCCGCCTGACTCAGCCGAGCACCGCAGGGTTGAGCCGCCACACCGCGAAGTTCAGTGCGGCGGCAAAACCCACCCACACGATGTACGGCACCAGCAAGCCTGCGGCGAAATTGCTGAATCGTGAAAATGCGTGGATCGTCAGCGCCAGAAGCACCAGCAGGGCGAGGATATCCAGAAAGGACCACAGGCCCATGCGCCTATCGAAAAACAGCCACGACCAGGCCGCATTGAGCGCGAGTTGTATGGCAAAAAGCGCCAGCGCGAACCCGCCATCACGCCAACCGGCGCGCCGCCAGACCAGACACACCGCTACTGCCATCATTGCGTAGAGCACGGTCCAGACCGGCCCGAACAACCACGCGGGCGGCGCCCAGGACGGTCGCGCAAGCGCGGTGTAAAAGGGTTCGGCCTGAATGGAAGCGAAGCTACCGACCAACGCGGCCAGGAACACCAAGCCACCCCACGCGAAACAGCCAAGCCAGATACGACGCTTACTCACGGCACATCGCCGCGGAGCTTGTGCTCCGCGACACGGCTACCCGGCAGGACGAAGGGAAAACCTGGGGAAATGGGAGTCACAGCAGTCTCATCGCCATCGCGTTCGCACGGTAGCCATGGCCGTGTGAACGCCGTGTGAAGCGACCGCGCCGCTTCACGGCAACCAGCACGCCACCTATCATTCCTGACCATGCTGCATCTGATCCTCACACTTGCGGTACAGCTCACGATCCCGGGCTGCGCAGACGACGTATGTCTGGACCGCGATAGTGAGCATGTGCTGTGGCTGCACAATCGATCTATCGAGATGCGTACCGCGGTCGTCAATTTTGCCCCGCGCTGCGCGGGCGAAGACGTTCTGCCAGGCCTCCTTCCCGCGCCTGCCGGTGCGCGCGTTCGCGTGGGCAGCATACGGGTCGGATGCGAGACGGTAAGCCTGCACCACAATCGTGGCGCGCCCATCGACCAGGTGCAGCAGTCTACCTATCAGCTCCCCATCGCCCGTGGATACCGTTACACGATCACCCAGGCAAGCGGCAAACGAACATCGCATGCACGTTGGGAAGCGAACGCCACGGATTTCGCCGCCCAGATCGGCACTCCCATCGTCGCCGCTCGAACCGGTACCGTCATCGAGGTACGCGACACCAGCACCACCCGGTGTCGAAGGCCCACCAGACAGTGCTTCGATCAGGCCAACATTCTGGTCATCCAGCACGATGACGGCAGCGTCGCGTACTACGTGCATCTTGCTCCGAACAGCAGCCGCGTTTCCCGCGGTGATGTCGTGCGGGCAGGCACGGTGATCGCCAGCGTCGGCAACACGGGCTACACCACGGGGCCGCATCTGCACTTCGACGTGGTGGCACTGGGGCCGCGCCTGCAGCGCGTGAGTTTGCCTGTCGACTTCGCTGAAGAGCATTGAGGTGTACATTGCCGCAACTGACGGAAATTTTTGGCGGTATGAGAGGAATGACGGTTCTGATCTAATACCGTCATGAAACTACCCCACGCGCTGTTTCGTCTGATCAACCTGGTGATGGTGACACTGCTGCGATCGCCGCTGCATGGGTTTTTCAGCAAGAGCATCCTGGCGCTGCGCTACCGGGGCGTGAAGTCCGGACGCCTGTTCACCGTGCCGGCCCGATACCACCGCACAGCGGATGGTCTTGTGCTGCTTACGTCAGACGACACCCGCTGGTGGCACAACTTCAAGGAGGTCGCGGCAGCTGAGGCGTTGATCGAGCGCGCCTGGATGCCCGTTCACGTGCAGGCCGTGCGCGGCGACCCCGTTCTCGCCGAGCCGATTATGCGCGAGATGTGGGCCAGGCATCCCGCGGACGCGGCATATATGAACGTGCGCATGCGCGACGGCGTACCAGATCCTGCGGACTTGCAGCGCGCCCTGAAGACCGCTGTGGTTGTGCGGATCAAACCCGGTGATGCTGCCAGCCCCGGGTGAGACCTGCGCGGCGTGCCAGCGCGCAGCAGCCTACAGAGCCGCACAGATAACGGCTCTTGTGGAATCGAAGATCAGGGGATCAACTCGTTCTTGGGAACGAACAGCAAGCGATCACCCTCCACGAAAACCACGAATCGGGGCAGCTCAGCCAACACACCTTTCGCATCGAACAGGGTCTGATTACCCGGTAGCGGCACCGTGCCGATCAACGCTCCGGTATCGAGCGCGTGGATACCCACAGATGTACCCTGCACGCTCGGCAACGGGTAGTAGTACGCACGTTGCGCATCGACATCGACGCTGACGAAACGCCCTTCGGTTTCAGCTTGCCATTCCACCGCAAGCGTCTGCAGATTCAATCGGTGTCCGCCAGACGTATAGAGCCTGCCATCCGCAAGCTGGAAGCTGTCTCCAAAGACGAGACTTGCGATCTCGGAACGCAGGCTGAGGTTGTCCGGGCTGACGTCATAGATGAAGAACCGGCTGCCATCGAGCCCATAGGCAATGTTGGCGTTGCCTGGGGCATATCGAACGAAAGGGTTCCAGAAGGTGCGGTAGGTCTGCGTTTCGATGCCGGCGACGAACAGCTTGAGACCGCCGCCATTTGCCATCGAGATCAGATAAGCGGTTGGGTCATTCGGCGTGGAAGCCGCATTGCTCGCGAACCCGGCCCTTCCGTTGCGATCGATCAGCGCCGGGGATCGCTCGACCGTGCCGGTTGTCAGATCGACCAGCGCAACGGCGTTGCTGCGGTTCAGGGAGACGAGCAGCCGGCTGCCATCGTCGCTCAACTCGAGATGCCCGGGATCGCCACCGATCGGGAACGACGCTTCAATCATCGCCGACTCGGGGTTGATCACCGCGATGGCATTGCCGTCGGCGCCCGTGCTGGTGGAGATTCCGGCGTACACCCTGCCGCGGGCGGCATCGTAGATGGCGGAGGTGAAGTCACAATTCAACATGACGGCCGTGGAGCCCTCGGAGACCACCGACAGATCGACTCTCTGACAGGGACGCAACGGAAACGCCGGCAGGTCGGACTTCGCCACGAAGATGAGTTCGGCATCGTTGGCGAGCACGATTTGGTCATTGGTGGTGACAATGTGCTGGATAGCGGGGGCACTGCCCGGAAATGGAGCGGCGTTTGGCAGCTGGTATCGAGCGACCGGGGTGAAGTTCCGGGTTTCCCATACCGTGATCGTGTTGTCGCGCGAAACCGTGTACACGCGCAACCCATCAGCATCGACGGCATTCGTTGTGATCTGTCGGAATGCATCTGTTCGCAGCTCCGTGCGCTTCATGCTGCTCCGAAAATCGATCACGCTACCGTCACCCACAATGAGGAAATCGCCAACCGCCTCGAGGCCCGAGCCGAATCCGCTGGTGAGGCCGCGCTTTACTTCTGCCTCCGCTACCCCGCTGGCTGAAACCACCAGCTCACGAACACCGAACTCGGTCGACTCATTGTTGTACCCGTACAACCTGCCATCAGTGGTCTGCGTGATTCTGTTCGAGCCAGTGTGATCCTGCGTCCTGTCCGACCGGGCAACTCCATTGTCGTAAACAGCAGTGCCGCCATGCCTCGGGCTGACACCTGCCCTGCGCAGCGACACGAGCACCACGCCGGGCTGCCCCGCAAGCGGTTGTATGTCCTCAGCGTAGAGCGTACCGAAGTTGGGATCTGTGCCGAGTTCGAAAGCGCTACCGAGCACACGTGTTTCCGCGTCGAGAGGTTGCACTTCACCGACCGTGTCATAGCCAATGTACAGCGTCGCCTCATCGTCACTCAGTGCGATGACTGCCGGGTTGGCAGGCAACGCAACCGTTTCGACCACTTCTGCGCTGCCCGCTGAGACGATCTGCAGACCCGCGCCATTGGCAACGTAGATGAGATTGCGGCTTCGGCTGACGGCGATATCGCTGACGGCCATGGCGACCGTCGAACGGACGGCCAATTCAGGCGTCTGCGCCAGCTGTTCGTTGAACAACGGCGCGATCTGCGCATCGAACAGCGTATCGCCCGTGAAGCTCCGCCAGAACTCCGCGTCGGTGAGGAGGCTGAAGTCACCACGAGACCGCGCATCAAGGGATACGGAAACCTGGTTGGAATCGTTGTTTGCTATGCGCACCGCACCGCGAGCGCTGGCACATTCCGCCTCCGCGTCGCCCGGCTCAGCCTGGCCAGGCCCTTCAAATCCGCTCACATGGCAATGAAAACTGCCGCCGAGGCTTTCACTGCGGACCGTGCCGAGATACTCAACCGCGTACGTGCTGGCCTGCCTATCGGTTCTGCGCAGCAGACGGAAGCGCTGCAATGTGTCCTGCCGGCCTGCCTGCTGGAAGGACAACGTATCCGTCGATGTCGGTTCGAGCACGAGCGTCTCCATGGTTCGACTCGATGCATAGGAGAACAGCATCGCTCCGGCAAACACCGTCTGCGGCGCGGCACCGAAGTCCATATCATCGATGATGATGGTCCCGCGCAGCCCGGCGCCGCCCGTCTGCAGGAAAAGCGCGCTATCGACGCTGATGCGCAGCGCACCGCTGTCGCCGGAAGCACAACTGCCGTAGCGCACAACGACCACATCTCCGGCGCTAACCTTGCGGCTCTGATCATTGTCTTCAAGCGCCACAGCACCCTGACCGGTCGCGCAATCCGCATCGAGCCGTGTGGCACCCGTCGTGGTAAGGCGGATGATGGCATCCAGCCCGGCACGGGCTATGCGCAGGGCATGATCGGGAAACTCCAGGCCCAGGGAAGCGACAGCTCTGGCGTTGCCCACCGACATGACCAGCGCAGCATCGGCACCATCGCTCGAAGCGCAGCCGCGAACGACATCCCAGCTTCCGGACGCGTCGTCGTTCTGCCCGCAGTTTCGTGACAGCGCACTGCCGGACCCGGCCACGCTACCGGCAGGCGCCCACATTTGACCGGCGCTGCCGGCTCGAGCGGGTGCAGCCCGTACGTCGGCCTGTTGATCGAATGACACTGACGTGCGGACATCACTGCAAGCCCCCAACACAATGAGGGCAAAAATGCCGGCGAACTTCAACGGGTTACGCACATCGGGACCACAAAACATCTCACGAGACCTTTGTGAAGAACCGAGACAGATTTGTCAATGCATCTCTTGTGCGTGGTTGTAAACAGCGTCTCGCATGCTCCTGTCACCGCGCACGCGCAGCGCGCTACCCGTCGTAGAAAAACGGCGAGTGCAGGCCCAGCAGTTGCCGTTGCCGCTCGCTCGCCTCACCCACCCATGCCGCGTCGTCCACATGGTTCACCTGCGCTGTGGTCTTCACCCGTTGGGCGATGTCACGTCGGCCGTAGTGCACCTGAAGAAAGAAGCGTCCGCGGTCCCCAACGCGCGTAGGCAGGCGCCGGTGCCACACGTCGGAAACAAAAAGCGCCACGTCACCAGGTTGCGCGGTGAGCGGCACCACACCGCGGCCGTCGTAGGTGAGCGCCTCATCATCCATGCGGTCGCGTGGCGGGTGCTGGCCGGATTTGTGGCTGAACGGCAGCACGCCGGTCGGGCCGCTGGCTAGATCGCTGGGCTCGAGGTAGATGTGCACTCCGATGGCGAACACCGGGTAGGGAATGCGCTCGTCCCAGGGCACGGATGGGTCGCGCGGCACATGCGGGCCGGCGTCGATGTGCCAGAATCCGCCGCCGTGGGCGCTTTGCGCCCGGGGCGGATTGCGCCAGCAGGTGTTGGCAATGACGTGGCAGTCTTCGCCCAGCAACGGCTCGATCACAGCAAGAATCTGCGGATGCGAGATGGCTGTGAGCGCCTCGGGCACACGATTGAACATCTCGTAACGGAAATCATTGTCTTCTTCGTCGCTGCGCCTCGCCGAACGGCCGTCGGGCGGCAGCGCATCGAACACGGCGGCAAACGCCCGATGCATGCGCGCCACTTCGTTGCTGGCGAACACACCGCGCAGAACTGCATAGCCCTGCGCTTCAAGCGCAATGCTCGCCTCCGGCGCGGGCTGCCGTCGCAGCCGCAAATAACCACCCTGCCGTTCGAGCACGACGCTAACCCAGCCGACTGCTGCCGGAGAGGCTCTCCAGCGCCGCACCCAGCGTGCTGACAGATGTGCGCACGTCTCTCGGGCCGGTGAAGCGCCACTCGGCACGTGCGCGCTGCGCGTCGAGGTCGACCAGCACGTAGCCGTTGTTCATCCCGTCGGCAAATTTTACGTGACCACGCTGGGCAGGTGCGTTCTCCACCATCTTGCGCAACGACTCGGACGCCATGCCGATAGGTGGTGAGCTCACTGCCGGCGCGACCAGCTCGATCGCCAGCGAATCGTCACCGTCAAGCGTGGTCGGCACCTCCATACCCCAGGCGCTATGCACATCTCCCGTGAGGATCACCACGTCGCTCACCGCGTGCGCATCGATGTGTTCCAGCACACGCTGTCTTGCGGCACGGTAGCCGTCCCAGCTATCCGGGTTGAACGGCGACTTGCCGTCCGTCCAGGGCGCAAATACCACCTGCTGTCCCACCAGCTTCCAACGCACGCCCGCCTGCTGTGTGGCCGTGAGGTGGGCGAAAAAGTTGGCTTCCTGAATAGGCCCCAGCAGCTGACGCTCTGGCTTGGTGGCAAGGGCCACATCGTCGGCAGCGCCCTGCTCGTCGCGACCCTCCAGGCGCGTGTCGAGCATCACGAGGTCTGCCAGCGCACCGAACCGAAAGCTGCGATAGAGCCCAGTCGGCACTTCACGGATGGGCATCCACTCGTAATAAGCCTGCACCGCCGCGGCGCGTCGCTCGCTCCAATTTCCCTCGCTATCGTCATGGTTTTCAGCACCACCGTTCCAGGCGTTGTTGGCGCTTTCGTGATCGTCCCACACGACGATCCATGGATGCCGGGCGTGTGCATCCTGCAGATCGGTCTCCGCCTTGTGCTGCGCATGTCGCAGCCGGTAATCGCGCAGCGAAACGATTTCATGCTCCGGTTGCGGCACGCGATCGAGCGCGGCGCCGTCACCATAGGTGCCGTTGCCGTACTCGTAGATGTAGTCGCCCAGGCTCAGCACCGCCTGCAGGTCATCGGTGTCGGCAATCTCCCGATAGGCGTTGAAGTAGCCCTGCGGGTAGTTGGCACACGACGTCACCGCAAAGCGTAACCGCTGCACCTCACCGGCAGGGGCCGTACGGGTGCGCCCTACCCGGGACGCATGGCCGGCAGCGGTGAACCCGTAGAAGTAGCGCTGTCCCGGATCGAGCCCAGCCGCGTCCACCTTCACCGTGAAGTCACGCGAAGCCTCGGCCGACGCGCGCCCGGTGCGCAGCGGCGAGCGGCCGTCTTCGCGCGCGCCGATCCACCACTGCACGGGGATATCGGGCGCAGGTGAACCATCCGGCGGAAAAACCGGACTCACACGCGTCCAGAGAATCACCCGATCCGGCAATGGATCACCGCTGGCAACCCCATGCTGAAACGGATCCTCGCCTACCGCTGCAGAAGCACCCACCTGCATCTGCACCGCGCAGCCGCTGCCTGCAAAACCCGCCGGCAGCAAGCCGCTCATCATCAGAAATCGTCGCCTGTCCATGCTCACCTCCCACCGCAGCGCTCAACTTATCACACGTTTGAATTGGTTCCGCATTCGACAGCTCGAACAGACCGCCCGTATGATCGGGCTCGCGATTTCGGGAGCAGTTCATGTACTACGACAGTCAGGCGCGCCTGCAGGGCGGCGGCGAGGGCGGCCTGCCCTGGAACCCATTCAAAGCGCTGGTAGCGCCCCGGCCGATCGGCTGGGTGACCACGCTGATGGCGGATGGCCGCACCAACCTCGCACCCTACAGCTACTTTCAGGCCGTGGCGGACATGCCGGACATCGTCATGTTCAGCGCGTCCCCCAGCCCAGACGGCGGCGATTCCCGCAAGGACACGGAGAGCAACGTCATCGAGTGCGGCGAGTTCGTGTGCAACATCGTGCCCAACGCGCTGGCGCAGGCCATGAACAACACCTCCGCCAGCCTGCCTCGCGATGTCAGCGAGCCGGAAGTTGCCGGCATCGCAATGACCGCATCCACCCGTGTGGCGCCGCCGCGCGTGACAGCCGCACCCGCCGCACTGGAGTGCGTGCTGGTGGAGACCCGGCGAGTGCGCCACCGCGGCGGAGAGCACCGCTACACCATGGTGTTCGGCGAGGTGGTCGGCATCTATATAGACGACCGCTACATCAACGAAGGCCGGGTAGACACCGCCGCAATGAACATCCTCACACGCATGGGCTACGACGAGTACGCAGTTCTCGAGCGCAGCTTCCGGATGTCGCGGCCGGACATGGACCCGATGAAGAGTGGCTTCCTGAAAGGCTGAATCCGACGCCCGACGCCCGACGCCAATCGATTGATAGCACTTATGTTAACTGTTAGCATTTTCGCTAATCAATGTCGGCTACCAATACGTGCTGCCCAATACAACTGCCGTTGACCACGCCTTTTCCGCCCTCGCACACCCTGTGCGTCGCGCCATCATTGACCGTCTTATGGAAGGCGATCTGACCGTTGGGGAGATTGCAGCCCCCTACGACATGAAGACACCGAGCATCTCCCGACACCTGAAAGTGCTGGAGCATGCCAACCTCATCCAGCGCACGCTGGAAGGCCGCAACCATCGCTGCCGCCTCAATCTCGAAGGCATCCGTGCGATCAGCAGCTGGGTAGCGCGCTATGAGAAATTCTGGACCGGGCAGCTCGACGCGCTGGAGCGTTTCGTGGAATCGCACCCGCAGGCCATGCGTCATGAGTGAGTCGCACGGTCACAGCGTTCGGCTGACGCGCAGGTTCCGCGCCACACCACAGTTTCTATTCGACTGCTTTACCGACCCAGCGCTCGTCATGCAATGGTGGGGGCCAGCAGGCACCCACTGCCCGCGCGCGGTGAGCGACCCAAGAACGGGCGGCGCCTGGGAGTTCGACATGGTAGGCGACGAATCAGGACTGCCGTTCCACGTGAAGGGCCGATATCTGGAAGTCCGACGTCCGAAACGGCTGGTATTTTCCTGGGTATGGGACAACAGCCCACAGGAGGAAACGCGGGTCACGCTCACCTTCATCGCCATGGGCGAGAGCGAGACCGAACTCCGCTTGCTGCATGACAGATTCCCGAACGCAGACCGCGCGGATGAGCACAGCTCCGGCTGGACATCGAGCCTCGACGGTCTCGGTCTGGCAATCGCCCAGCACCGCATCAAAGCAGACCACGAAAGCAACCAGGAGCACACATCCACATGACGGCACCGAACATCGCGACCAGAGATGAGTGGCTGAAAGCGCGCCGCGCGCTGCTGGAAGAAGAAAAAGCGCTGACCCGGGCTCGGGATGCATTGGCAGCCAAGCGGCGTGCTCTGCCCTGGGTGCCGGTCGAGCAGGCATACGCGTTCGACAGCGACGCCGGCACCGAGACCCTGGCGGAGCTCTTCGGCGACAAACGCCAACTCATCGTGCAGCATTTCATGTATGCCCCAGGTTGGCAGGAAGGCTGCAAGAGCTGCTCGTTCTGGGCCGATCAGTTCGACCCAGCGGTGCCGCACCTTGGCGGTCGAGACGTGGCGTTCGTGGTGGTCTCTCAGGCACCGTACGCAGACTTCGCACCTTTCAAATCGCGCATGGGATGGAACTTTCGCTGGGTATCTTCAGCTTCCTGCGCGTTCAGCCGCGACTTCGATGTGTGGTACACCCCACAAGACATCGCCTCCGGCAACACGTTCTACAACTTTACGCTAGGGCTGCACTACGGCGAGCACGCACCGGGCGTGAGCGTATTTGCGAAAGACGAGGCCGGTTCGGTCTACCACACCTACTCCTGCTACGCGCGCGGCCTCGATATCCTCAACGGCACCTACCACCTGCTCGACCTGACGCCCAGCGGGCGGGATGAAAGCGCGCTGCCCATGCCTATGGCCTGGGTGAAGCACCACGACCGATATCAGATCTAATACAACCGGCGGGAACCGCACGACGGCGATCGTGCTCGTCACCCCCGCGACGTTCTGGATGGCGTGAAGAGAGAGGGCCAGTGGCGCTCCTCCGAATGATGCACCTAGCGGCCACGTTACCCGTCATTTTTCCGAGCCGGGTTCAGATACTCCCTGCCCGATCCTGCCGAAACCCCAATGCCAGAATCACCACCACCAGGCCAAGCACCGCAAACACCGCGCCAGCGCCGGCAGTTGCCGGGTCTCCCCCCCAGAAGCCCATGAACACGGCATCGTGGCCATTCAGAAACGCCATTCCGAAGCCACCCATAGCAACCAGCAGTCGCTGTCCGAACATAGCCCCGAGCAGCGCGATCAGGATAATGGTGAGCTGTCGCCCAAGAAACGCGCCGGCAGTGCTTCCCAATGACAGTGCGTCTCCCGCCAGATCGACCAGCCCCGGGTTGGAGGTGGGATCGGTGTAGGCGGGAATGGTGAACACCCCCATAACAACACCGAGAAGCGCTAACAGGCCGCGTGCAATGTGCATCTGCATATTGGTTTCCTCATGGAAAAGTCATCGGGCCGGCGAAAGCGGCCCGAAAAAAAATCTGACGCTCTTAGGAGAAGCCCGTCTAGAAGGTGTAGCGAAGACCGAGCTGGATGTTGTTCGTCTCCAGGTCTGTCTTGATGCGATCGCCGTTCGAATCGTAGTCCGTTGCCACCTCGCCCAGATCGGCATAGCGGTACTCAATGGTCAGATCGAAGCTTTCCCCCAGATCGAACCCCGTGCCCACGCCCACGTAGTACGCGAAGTCTTCGCCGCTCCCAGAGTAGGAGAAGGTCGCAGGAAGCGCCCCGCCGAACGTGTTGCCACCAAAGCTGCTTACGAAGAGATCTGCATCCATGTCGTAGAAAGTCGAACCGAGTCCTACTTTCACAAAAGGAGTGAAGGCGCTTGCGTTGTGAAACTCATACGACGCGCCGAGGGTAACGAGATCCACGTCGAGATCCGACGAGATGCCAAAACTATCCGCAGCCCGAATGCCCGAACCGTTTCGCCTTCCGGTATCGGTGTTGTAGGTGCCAGTCGCGTACTCCAGCTCCATCCTGAAACCCGGCAACAGCTCTTTGCCGAAAGCGATGCCGAAGCGGGTGTCGGAGTCGATCTCGATGCGAGGATTGCCAGCGCCGTTCGCACCGTCATTCAAGGCGTTGGATGAGGTATCGCTGTAGGCAGCATTGGCGGATACGTACCAACCTTCCGCCTGAGAAGCGGGCGCGAACCCGAAAGCGGCGATGGTGCAAACCGATCCGGCAACGCAACGCTTAAAACCCATACTTACAGTGCGCAGCGAACGACGCGCAGGGACTACCAGTGCCATAGGGCAATTCCTCCAATAGACTATTTTTCTTGTTAACAACAGACACGCTTGCCGACCCGTGGTGGGCTGGCAATCTTCCTGAGCCGATGCCTTACTCGGCGCGCCCTCCATAGGCTTGCGAAACCGCAAAGCTATCTTCAAACCAGGTCCATCGTTTGACCCGGCCTTCCTCCACGTGCACGCGCACTGCCCAGCTCATCAATCCGGTACTCTGACCAGTGTTGGTCGCCGTCGCCGCCATCGTGCCCATGAAGACCGCCTGATCGCCGTTGGCGAACTGGAAATCCGTCGTCCAGGTCGTGGCTCGCAGGCCACTCCCGAACGCCGGCAGAAACTTCTCCAGCACCGTCGATTTACCCTCCCAGGTGCCGATCCAGGGCAACTGACGATCGCCCTCGTTGTGCCAGACAAAGTCATCCGCCATCAGGCGTTGGAGCGTCGTCATATCGCCCGTACCCGCAGCCTGAAGAAAGGCTGCAGCCACTTCGAGCGTCGAGCTCGTGCCAGAGTCCAAAGCCGAACTCTCGGCCTGTCCTGCCGGGACAGACGCACATGCGGAAAGTGCGAACATCGCTACCAGCAACAAGCGAGCGGGTTTCTGTGCCATCAACCTTGCCCCATCCAACATTTTCGTGGCGCCAATCCTGGGCCGGCCATATCATCGAATCAAATCATGAAAACGATAAGTAATATGAACAATGTTGATTACTTGAGCCTGGACGGGCGTGCCCTCCGAACGTTTCTCACGGTTCTGGAAGAACGATCGGTATCCACCGCTGCACAAAGACTCGAAATCACGCAGTCCGCCGTGAGCCACACGCTGAACCGACTGCGGCTGGCTTTGGGTGACCCCTTGTTCGTACGTGCCGGAAGAGGTATTCGGCCAACAGAGCGCGCCCTGGCGCTCAGGGCGCCCGTGCGCCGGGTTCTCGATCAACTGCAATCGCTGTCCGAGCCGACGACATTTGATCCAAGCGGAGCGACGATGCACTTGACCGTCGCCGCAAACGATTTTCAGCGTGATCTGCTGTTTCCCGAGGTCCTCAAGAAGGTAAGACGGTTCGGTACAGACCTACGCCTGCGATTCGTACCATCCGGGGTTCCGGATGCCGCCGTGCTGCGCGAAGCGCGCTGCGACATCCTGGTGACACCGTTTCCTCCAGAGGGAAACGACGTGTTCCACGTCCGTCTGTTCGATGACTCGGTTGCATGATTCTTCGACCAGAGCATGCGCGAAGCCCCGCGTTCCATGCAGGAATTCCTCGAAGCGGATCGCGCCATCGTGCGCTTCGATGACAGCAACAGCTCCCTCAAAGCGCTGTCCGATCTGGACGTCAGCCAGCTCCGCACTCCAATCGTTGCAGTGCCAAATTTCGGCGCGCTACGCGCCTTCCTGATCGGCACTCCTTTTCTTGCAACCGAGCTGAGCCTGATGTCGTTGGGGCCGCTGGCCGGACTTCAGTACGCACCCCTCCCCTTCCAAACCCGTCGCCTGACGATGTACCTCGTATGGCACAAGCGTTCGCACACAGACCCCGCACACCAATGGTTGCGTCAGCAGATTCGCGCCGTCGCGGACGAGGTGGAACAGAAACGCGCGCCGATTTAGACGAGCGTGCCATAGCTAACCGTACTCGGGGGTATCGGCATCAGCCCGTTGAGCAAGAGGGCCTAACATGGCAATATAATTGCCGGTTGACCATCTCGATAACTGGGAATGGAACACACACGGGTTTAACACACGGAATAGAACACACAGGGAACGTTTTCAGTGTCCAGATTAATCACTTCAGTTCGTACCACAGCATTAGTACTGATCGTTGGAACATTTGCGTCGAGCGATGCGCTAGCCAACGAAACAGCACAGTTATCGGTTCGCTATCACTTTCTTTCCTGGTCAGAGCCCGTGCAGGACAACACGCACGGGTATGGCAAGTACCAGATAAGCGTGCACAACACTGGCAACGTGCCGCTCAGCAACCTGCGCTTGAGTATGCACGTCGTCACGGCAACGCCCCTGAAGCCCGAAGAAAACCTGCTTGAGGTTGGCCCTTTGCCGGTCGGATTATCGGTTGAAACACAGATCTCTGTTCCAGTACTCCGGCACGAACAATCCCTACTGAAAACAATGCCGCTACGCGCTGCCACCACCGCCTACATGGATATCGGCGGCACCACGATCAGAACCCCTGTCTTCGTCAAATGGGAGGCGGTGCAATGAGACTCCGCCTGCACCACTTGGTTCGTGGAACGCTGATGTTAACTCTCGCTGGAAGCACCTGGGCAGAGCCTGGTGACACCCTGCTGGTGAGCGTAAAAGATCCGGGCTTGCCTACGGTCGTAGGGAACGCCGCGAGCGGCCTGAACACGTCTGCCATCAGCGAGGACGGTCGATTCGTTGCCTTCTGGTCACAAGCCAGCAACCTTGTTCCCTCCGACACGAATGATGTAGCGGACGTTTTCCTCCGAGATACGCGAACAGGGGTAACCGTGCGAGTCAGCGTGGCACCAAACGGTGCACAGGCAAACGGGCAGAGTACCACCGCATCGGTCAGTGCAGACGGTCGCCGGATCGCCTTCAGCTCTCTGGCCGACAATCTGATTCCGCAAGACACAAACGGCCGCCGCGACGTCTTCCTTTATGACGCTTCAACCGGCAGCAGCACGCTCATCAGTCGCGCTTCCAATGGTGCCCAGGGTAACAACGAAAGCGCCAGCCCCATCGTCAGCGGGGACGGTCGTCACGTCGTGTTCTATTCGAGCGCAACCAATCTGGCGCCAGGGGATACCAACGGCTGGGGAGATCTGTTCGTACATGATGTAGAGGCAGGCACAACCAACCTCGTGAGCCTGACATCCAGTGGTTCACAAGCAAACAACATAAGCTTCTCGCACTCGATCAGCAGGGACGGCCGGTACGTAGCATTCGTCTCCCGTGCAACCAATCTGG
>JAUIED010000200.1 GCA_030428905.1 Gammaproteobacteria bacterium | reverse complement strand
TGCTGCAGGCGGTGAAAAAGGGCGCGGTGATCTGCAACATCGGCCACTTCGACAACGAGATCGACACCGCCTACATGCGCAAGAACTGGCGCTGGGACACGGTGAAAGATCAGGTGCACCAGGTATTCCGCAGCGACAGCGACGATGACTACCTGATCCTCCTGTCTGAAGGCCGCCTGGTGAACCTCGGCAACGCCATGGGCCACCCGTCGCGCATCATGGACGGCTCGTTCGCTAACCAGGTACTTGCCCAGATGCACCTCTTTGAGCAGCGCTGGGCGGACCAGCCGGAAAACCAGCGCCCGCCGATCACGGTGGAAGTGCTGCCGAAGAAGCTGGACGAAGAAGTCGCGGAACTCATGGTGGCCGGTTTCGGCGGCGTGATGACCAAGCTGCGCACAGATCAGGCCAAGTACATCGGCGTGGATGTGGAAGGCCCGTACAAGCCGGAAAGCTACAAGTACTGAGCCCGGCGATGCTGCCCCGCGCGTGCGGGGCAGCGTCATCTCACGTACCGTCTACCAGCGCAACCGGCAGGTAGGCCCGCCGCTTTGCGCCACACACTGCCCGGGCAGCGGCAGCACCGCTTCCAGATAGCCGCCGTAGTTCGGCGCGTAGTCACCCGTTTCGTCATTGAGCAGCAAAACCCGAACCTCACGGCTGTCACCGAGCAGCGCGATGGGAATCTGCATCTCTGTCTGCAGACGGTCTTCGGATTGCGCTGCCTCGACGCTGCCCAGATAGCCGGTATTGAACGCACCCGCAGCCTGCGAATAGGCACCGTCACCTGCGATCAGCAGCTCGCTGCCGAGCGCGCCCCCGACGCCGTAGCCCGTACCGCTGTCCAAGTCGGTATCGATGAATATCAGCGTGCGGGAATAGCCATAGGTTGGCGAACCGTCGAGGTTGAATGGGTTGTCGGAGCTGAAGTAGAGATACAGCGCCGTCTCGGTGGTGTGCAGCTTCACATCAATGAAGTCCGGCCCCGCCGAGTCGCCTGCATCATCCCCATCCTGATTCGCTGTCTGCACCATGGTCCAATCGGCAAACACACCATCGATTTGCGGTGTGTCAGGCAGCGCCACAGCAATGGTCTGTTCGTTTCCATCCTCGTTGCCGAGCGTGTCCACGGCACGCACCAGGAAGTGGTAGGTGCGATCGCCACGCAGGCCGTCCACCACCGCCTCATAGGGATAGGTTACAGACAGCGCGCCGCGCCCATAACTCGACGGTCTGTCAACCCGCAGCGGCACGCGGGTAGCAGATGCAAGCGGCTGGTTGCCGGCAAAGTCGAAAGGCTCTTCCTGATAGTAAACAACATACGACACGCGGTGCATGTCCAGCGCCACGTCCCAGCGCAGGCGCACCGCACCCGATTCCGCAAGGGCCTGTTGCAACCCCACGCGAGGCGTCGGTGCGTCGCTCTGTTCCGGCCAGCCACGGGCATTGTCGTTGTACGTGCTGCTCCACACCGGCGGGGTGGTATCCGTCAGGTCGCCCCGCTCGAGCACGAAGTCGTTCTCAACGTCGAGGCCTGCGCTCGTGATGTAGTGACGAAAGCCAGCGATACCCTGCGTCTCCTCGATATCCTCGAGAAGCGTCTGCTCACCTGCACTGGAACTGCCATTGAGCGTTGCAAGGGCAATGTCGGGGCCCTCTGCGTAACCGAGGCTGAGCACTCGGAAGCCATCCGGCCGCCCCGCCTCGGCGGCGAGCTTGGGCATGAAGTTGTGTTTGTTGTCTGCAAAGAAGAACGGGTTGTACGACTCAAAGCCGTTGGAGTTAAGGCGGTAGCTTTCAAAAAGCAGGAAGTCCACAGCACCGCCGGGGTTGTGCCGGTAGTGCGCGAGCCTCGGGTCGTAGAAGAACAGGCCTCGGTTCTGCAGCACCAGCTTGCGCGGATAGGTCCGTTTCAGACGCCGGATGAACTCCGCAAATCCCGGAGCGGTCCACTCAAACTCGCCCTGGTTTGGAGACGTGTCATCCGTGTAGAAGTTTGGCGCCGCCGTGTCGATGGTGTCGAGAAACACGCCATCGGCACCCAATCCCCGACCAAAATCGAGCGTCATCGCTTCACGAAAGCCGGCGAGACCATCCACACCGTCCATGGTCATGTTGTCAACGACGTCAAACCAGGCGGGATCGCCCGCGTTGACGAAGGCCGCGCCAAAGTGGCTGTTGCGATCCGGCAATCCGTCCGCCGCGCCGTTCACGAGATCGTTGTCGTCCAGATAGAACGACGCAAACCCAGTGCCGCCGGGCGACGGGTCACCCAGGGGCTGCACAGCGGAGAAGTCTGCAAGACCATTCGGGTACACACCCCGGGGATCGACCCGCGGGCCGCTGCCATCGCCAGTGAACCTCGGGTCTGCCAGCATCTGCGCATCGGTATAACGCGCCGTGCGCAGATCCTCGCCCACCGAGACATAGAGCAGTACTTTGACATCATCGCTCGGATTCAGCGGGTCGAGGCCTTCCTGGATCTGCGCCACCACCGTACGCGTGAGGCTCGGCCACTGGGGATGCAGAATCGCCACCTGGTAGCGTTTCGCCGTCTCGATGACGTTCTGCGTGATGTCGCCGTAGTGGATGAAGTAGTGGTCGGTGTGCAGGTACGGCCGCAGATTGGGCCATCGTTGTTCCTGCAACACAGCACCGGAGCGAGGACGCAGCTGGCGGGCAGCGGCACGCACCGCTTCCAACTCGACACCCACAGATGCATTGCTGTTGCTGTTGCTGTCAACGGTCGGCAGCTCGCCGCCGCAGGCCACGAGCAGGTGCAACGCCGTCAATCCTGTTACCGCGCGCAATATGTTCATGCCCGCAAACTACGCTGCATGTCAGGATGCTGGCGTGACGCAGCGCACACAACGACGGGATTTTGACGTCAGCCGTCCAGGTAGCGAGCGTACCAGGCATGGAAGTTGCGGATGCGGCGCTCCGGGTTGCCCAGCCACATGCCCTTGAAGCCCCGTGACTGCAGCCCCTGCTGCACGCCCGCCAGGCAGCGGGCATCCTGATCGAGCAAAAGCCCGGAGGACCGTTCGCCGTAGCGGTAACTGACATGCTTCACCCGGCCGGACACCTGCTCCTCGTCGAGACTGACAAAGAGATCCACCGCCCCCGCCCGCGTGCTGGCAGTGCGCTCACCTTCAGGCACGCGGTTGAAGATCATGCGATCGAAGTACATGCGGTTGGGATCGGTGGGGTGCGGCCGATGCCGGAACAGCCAGAACTGCTCGGCAAACATGTTGAACGTGACGTTGGGAAACACGTTGTAGTGAAAGTCTGCGGTGAGCTGGTCGTCGTGCAGCCGCGAAAAGTCGAGCCCGGTCTCGTTGCTTTGCCCACGCTTGAACGCAGCGACGTCCTTGCGAACAGTGGTGGTGTCCCCCTCATAGGTATCGATGGGAAAGCCCTCGCTCGCCAGATAGTCTTTCAACATCTGCGGCAGCTTTACGCCGTCCGCCACGCGCGGGCTCGGCACGTACATCGGCGAGATGAAACGGCTGTGCGGCCCGTATAAGTCGATCTGCACGTTGACGTCGTCTGACACCGCTTCCCCTTCGGGATGCACGCCGATGACATGGTAGGTCTCGGAGAAGATATCGAGCGACGTCTTCCAGTTGCAGTTCCACTCCACGGTTTCGTCCATGACCAGCACGTGACGGTCCATCTCGTAAGGATCGAGGTGCGGCGCCACGTCCCCAAGGTAGTCGAGCAACGGCTCGATGTCCGGGTCCATGGACACCCACACGAAGGCACCCCAGGTATCGACGCGCAGCGGCGTCAACGCCAGGCGGTCGCCGGGCAGACCCTGCGGGAACTCATCGCTTCGGGGAATGCCGCGCACTGATCCATCCAGATTGAAGGTCCAGCGATGAAACGGACAGGACAGCCGATCGACGTTGCCGAGCGGCTCTTCGCAGAGGCGATTACCGCGATGGCTGCACACGTTGAAAAAAGCGCGAATGCTGTCCTGCGCGTCGCGAACCACAAGAATCGACTCGCGACCGATCTCGAACGTGAAGTAGTCGCCGGGGGACTCAACATCCGCCTGCAGGCCGGCCAGCAACCAGGTGCGCGACCAGAGCCTGTCTGCCTCACGCTCGAGGTAAGCCGCGTCGTGGTAGCTGCGCGTATCGATGGCCGCACCGCCGAGATCCGGCTCCGGCGCTTTGTCCAGGGGTGTTTTGCCCATGCGTTGCCTCCTTCCGCCGAACCGCGCTATCTCGCTGTGTAGCCGCCATCCACGGGCAGCGTGACACCGTTGATGAAGCTCGCATCGTCGCTCGCAAGGAAGGCCGCCACGGCAGCAATCTCCTCCGCTCGACCCAGCCGACCGAGCGGATGCAGGGAGGTGAGGTACTCACGGGTGTCCGGGTCGTCACGCATTTCCTGAGTCATGGCGGTTTCGATGAACCCTGGGGCAATGGCGTTAACCCGAACGCCGGCAGCGCCATGGCTGACAGCGAACTGTTTGGTGAGCCCGACAACCCCATGTTTGGCCGCGATATAGGCCGGGCCACCCGGCTGCATTTCATCAGCCGACACACCGGTGGCGCCGCTCAAACCCACCAGGCCGGCGATGGATGCGGTGTTGATGATCACACCCCCGCCGTTGGCGGCGAGATGGCGCACGCCGTGCCACAGGCCATAGAAAACGCCCGTCAGGTTGATGGCAACGGTCTGATCCCAACTGAAACCCGCGCCGACACCGGCGTTGTTGAACAGCACATTGAGCTTGCCAAACCGCTCTGCGGTCGCGGCGATGGCGCGCTGCACCTGTGCTTCGTCCGAGACATCCACGCCGAGGCTGTCCGCCGTACCGCCGGCCTGCTCGATGAGCGCGACGGTACCTTCCGCAGCCTGCGTGTCGATATCCGCGCACATCACTGCAGCCCCCTCACGTGCCATGCGCTCAGCGCTGGCGCGGCCGATACCGCCGCCCGCGCCCGTAATCAACGCCACTTTACCTTGCAGCCGATCGCTCACCCGTTACCTCCCCATGCTGAAAAATTCGTCGTTCGGGCGCATGCCGCTCATGTTGGCGAGCCGGTTGCTCATCGCGAAAAACGCAGCGATCGCGCCAATGTCCCATATGTCGTTCTCATCGAAACCGTGCTCACGCAATGTCGCAAAATCCGCATCACTCACCTCGGCGGAGCGCACCGCCACCTTCACCGCGAAATCCAGCATGGCGCGCTGGCGTTCAGTTATGTCGGCCTTGCGGTAGTTGATGGCCACCTGATCAGCGATGAGCGGGTTTTTCGCGCGGATACGCAGGATCGCGCCGTGCGCCACCACGCAGTACTGACAGCCGTTGAGGCTCGAGGTGGCGACCACGATCATCTCCCGTTCAGCCTTGCTCAAGCCGCCGGCTCTTTCCATGAGCGCGTCATGATGCGCAAAGAACGCCCGGCACTCGTCCGGCCGGTGTGCCAGCACGAGAAAGACATTGGGCACGAACCCTGACTTCTCCTGAACCTGCAGAATACGGTCACGCAGGTCTTGTGGCAGCTCGTCGAGCTCGGGCACCGGAAATCGGCTGATGGCGCTCACGTCTGATACCCCGGCGGCGCCTGAAAGCCACCGAACTCCTGCGCCGCCAGGCGCGCGAACTCGATGGTGGTGCGATCTGCAAACTCTGCACCCATAGCCTGCAGGCCGATCGGCAGACCGCCCTTGGAGAGCCCGGTGGGAAACACCGTGCCAGGCAGGTAGCTCACCGTCGCCAGCCCCGCCCAGAAGAGCTGCTCGAAGTAGGAGCGCTGCTCGCCGTTGATGTCGAGGGTGCGTGAGGTCATCTCGCTCTGATCCTGCGGAAACGCTGGCACCGAAGCGATGGGGCACAGCAGGATGTCCCAGTCGCGGAAGAACTGCTGCCACTGAATGCGTAGAAACCCTCGTTGTCCGTGCAGCGCCATCCAGTCCACATACTTCAGCTGCGCCTCAGGACCTTCCGTCATGCCGCCGAGCAGCGGCAGATAGGTCTCGTGTGACAGGCTCGCCGGAAACGCTGGCCTTGCCTTGTCAGACACCACAGCACCAAGGGATGCCAGCCGATCACCCACCTGCTGAACGCGATCTGCCACTTCCGTGCTCACAGGCGCCATCGGATCGTCTGCCCACAGCGCTACGCGAAGGCCTTTGAATCCCTGCATGCGCGGCGCCGGCAGGTCCAGACGCCAGCCCGGCGCCATCAGATAGTCAGGCCCGGCAAGGATATCCAACGCCTGCGCCAGATCTTCAGCGGATCGCGCCAGCGGCCCGACCACTGCAAGGTCCGGGCTCTGCGGGCTGGGGGGCACGCCCGGCGGCTGCTGACCGCGCCCGGGGATGATTCCGTGTGTGGGCTTGTGACCGTAGACGCCGCAGTAGTGCGCCGGATTGCGAATGGAACCGCCGATGTCCGAGCCACTCTCGAGGCCGGTGAGGCCGGCCGCCAGAGCGGCAGCCGAACCACCGGAAGAGCCGCCGGGAGTACGCGTCACGTCCCAGGGATTGTTGGTGGTGCCGTAGATGTCGTTGTAGCTTTGAAAGTCACCCAGATGGATGGGGACGTTGGTTTTGCCAAGTATCACCGCACCAGCTTGCTTGAAGCGCTCCACCACCACTGCATCCGCCCCGGCAATATTCCTCGCAGCCTCCGGTATGCCCCAGGTGCTCGGCAGGCCGGCTACGTCGTAGGACTCCTTGACCGTCATCGGCACGCCGTGCAGCGTCCCCACGCTCTCGCCGCGGGAAAGCGCGGCGTCGGCCGCGCGTGCCGCCTCCAGGGCGCGCTCGAAATCGCGCACCACCACCGCATTGAGCTTGCCGTCGTAGCGCTCGATGCGATCGATGAAATAGCGGGCAAGCTCCTCTGCGCCGACTTGCTTGCTGCGCACCATGGCCGCTAGCTGCACCGCCGACATGAACGCCGGCGACTCAGATGCCGCAGCACCGCCGCTGCCCAGCAACGTGCTGCCTGCCACTACCGTGCCCGTGGTCTGACCGAATTCTCGCCTTGTCACGTCCGCCATGACCTCGCTCCTGCGCCCTTCATATCAGGCATGAGCATACGCCGGCATGGACACTCACTGCCAGGCGTTGTCCCTGGCGTGGTTTTGCTGGCAATCTTGGGCTGCAAGCTACCGGAGCAGCGTATGGCTGAAGCAACGCAA
>JAUIED010000199.1 GCA_030428905.1 Gammaproteobacteria bacterium | reverse complement strand
AGGTGCGAAGAGACGAGAAACAGGCAGCGTTCAGCCTGCGCAAATCTGCGCAGCACGGCCAGCGATGCGTCATATGCGTCTTTGACGTTCGTACCTTTGAATGGCTCGTCCATCAAAGCGACGGTGGTCACACCGTCGGCGATTGACTGGGCCACTGTTTTCACCCGTAGCGCCTCGGCACGAAAATAGCTCACGCCATCCTGCAGGTCGTCCGCCATGGAGATGCAGGTGATCAGTCGCTGCACGGGCACGAAGCACAACGCCTGCGCACATACCCCCATACCGAGATGAGCCATGTACACCGCGGTGGCTACCGCCCGCAGATACGTCGTCTTGCCCGCCATGTTGGGGCCGGTAAGGAAGATCACCCGACGCTCGGCATCCACCTCGCAGCCGTTGCCTACTGCGTCCACCACCAGTGGATGTTTCAATCCCTGCGCAGTTACCGAGGGCGCGCCGTCGGCGATTGTCGGCATCACGAAGCCGCAATCGTCGGTGGTATCGGCGAGTGAGACCATCGCATCGAACTCGTACACAAGCTCGAGCACGCGCATGAGCGTGCGCTTACCCGTCAATCGCAGGTGCTGATCGGCCCGCAGCTTCTGCCAGTACCACTTGGGGGCAGCACTGCCGGCGAGTGCTGCGATGCTCTGCCGGGAAAGGAGGCTTTCGAGTTCGCCGATCAGGGGTGCTAAAGCGCCCAACTGCGTCTCGGGCAGCTTCGAAAGATCTGAAGCGAAACGCTGTAAGTTCGCCACAAGCCTATGGGTCAACTGCACACCACGGGCGATCTTCGAAAAGAAATGCTCATCATTAGTCCAGAATGCAAACGCAGCGAAGGTGAATTCGATGCGGCCAGTTTGGCGGAGCGTGGGCAGAACCGCTGTGAGGTAGCGCTCGACGTTCTGCGCAAGGTAGGCCGAAGGTAAGCCCGAAAACCTCTGGCGATGGGCGCTGATGCAACGTAACGCTATCTGTGTAGCCTGAATGTCCCGCGGGTCGCACATAGGTGCACGCATGCGTGCCCGCAGCGCCTCCTCGCCACCGGCGGTACGGCAGCGGTTAAAGAGCTTGAAAAGCGAGTCCGCCTCGGCATCACCACCGAACACATCCAGATCCGCAAGCGTCGCGGCGTCGAGATGCAGGCAGGAATCCACTCAGCCCTCAACCGAGCCAGGCAACCGGCAGATTGCTTTCTACCAGCTCCGTGATGCTGATGCTGTGCAATCCGTGCTCAGCGCCGACCTGCCGGGCAAGCTGAGACGTGTCGTTGCTGCGGGTGAAGATCAGGCAATTACTCCAGTTGCGCTTGAGCCACAGAGCCGTGCGCAGGTTTTCCGCGGCGTTACCGGTACCGAGCACAATCACTGGCTCACCCACGGAGAGGTCAACCACCCGCCTGAGCTCGTGCCACACCCTCGGGTGACCGATGTCGCCCTGAAACACGCGGCGTTCATAACCGCCCGCAAGACGCGCCTGTTCGTCCACTACCAGCACGCGCCGGTCCGCATCCTGGTCGATGATGGCCACCATCTCCACGTGCCCTTCCGCGCGGGTGGTCAGCTCCTCCAGCACCGTCTGCCCGAAGCGACCGAATCCTGCGAGCACCACCACATCCCGTTGTCTGGTTTTCTCGAAGTGGCTGACCAGCTCGTCGCGCACCAGGGAGGTGGCGGCAAAGTTGTAGGCGTTGAAGGTGGTGCACCGCGACATCAGCGTGCTGTCCTGCAGGGCGCGCATGAACCGCAGCTTGTGACAATGCAAAACCAGCCGGTCGGCCATTCCAGGATAGAGATTGAGTATGCGGGTTGCTGCCTCGAAGGTCTGAAAGTCATCGTCACCGAGCAACATGACCTTACGCGCCCGCCGCAGGCGCAACACTTTGAGCAGAAACTCGTGGGTGACGTCGCCGATGAGCACGGTCACGCCGAACGATTCAACCAGCTCGAGCTCGCGAACGTGCTCGATGTGATCGTCAACAACCACAACCGGCACATCGCTGTGATTGCGGCGCAGGACCCGCAAATAGCTGGTGGTCAGCTCACCGCTGCCGACGACGATGATGTGATCACGCAGCCGCCGCATCTGCCAACGCTGCGGGGCGAGCACCCGCAGTGCTGCTTCGATCACCGCCGATGCCGTGAGCAGGGGCGCCCCGAAGTAGGCAAGCCAAAGGCTCACCCGTCCCAGCAGCGGTCCGCCGCTCGGCATACCCAGGTCCAGCCCACCTACGACGAAAAGGCCCAGACTGTAGTAGGCTTGCGTCAGCAGGCCCGCTGACTGAACGTCCGGACGTTCCGTGAGCGACACACCGGAGAGAAACCCAAGCAGCGCAAGCACAAAACAGGAGGCTGCGGCATACCACCGCCAGCCGATTGCCTGTCCGCCGAACTGCTGCAACGCCATGTTGAGATGAGCCTCGTGAGGAGAATGCACTGTAGCCCCCACCATGCCGCTTGGAAAGGCACGCCATGCGAGCGCTAAGCTGGATTGCCGTCGCAGGCATCTGCCTGGCCGTCGCCGCCGCGCTCGCCTGGTACAAGTACGACCAGATCTCACAAGCACAGGCACGCGCGGCCGCGTTCCCGGAACCCATGGAAGCCGTCGAGGCGTTCACGGTCACCCAAGCAGAACGGGAGCCGACGATCCGGGTCACTGGTGAGGTGGTGCCGGCGCGTTCTGCGGATCTGCGCACCGAGATGTCCGGGCGCATCAGCAGCGTCGGTTTTGCATCCGGCGCACGAGTAAATGAAGGTCAGGTGCTGGTGCAGTTGGACGTGGCAGAGGAGCGGGCGCAGCTACTCGAAGCGCGCGCGCAGGAAGATATCGCCCGGCTCGCCTTCGAACGCGCCGAGCGGCTGGTGAAACGGGGCGCTGGTTCGCTGGAAGCCCGCGATCAGACTCGCGCCGAATTCGATGCGGCGCGGGCGCGCACGCAGGCGCTGCAGGCATCTATCAGCAAGAAAACCCTCACCGCCCCGTTCGATGCCGTTGCCGGACTGCATCGTCTCGAGACTGGGCAGTACCTCAATGCAGGCGATGTGGTCACACACCTGGTTGGCGTCAATGAGCCGCTCTGGGTGGATTTCAGCGTGCCGCAGGAGTTCGCCGGGCTCACGGCCGGCACCGAGGTCAAAGTGGAAGTCGAAGGCGTACATCTGCCTGCTGAGATCATCGCCCGTGACAGCGCGATCTCTACCATCTCCCGCAACCTGCGATTGCGGGCCAAAGTGCTGGAACCCACCTCGAACATGGTGGCCGGGATGTTCGTTCAGGTGTCGGTGCCGCTGGGTATCGCTGAAACGGTTACCCTGGTGCCTGCCACGGCAGTCCGTCGAGACGCGCTCGGTGCCGCGGTTTACGTGCTGGAAGCCCAGGGCAACGAGGTCCGCGCCCGCAAACGGAGCGTGACGCTCATGACCGACGGTGACATGCCGGACAGCAACGATCTTGTGGTGATCACCCGAGGCCTTACCCCCGGGGAACGCATCGCAGCCACCGGCGCCTTTAAGCTGCGGGACGGCTCACTGGTGCACCCTCTTGCCGCCAACCCGGACGCGGCGCACCGGCTGGTCGGCCACTGACGGGGGCAGCCGTATGGACGACAACGCCGCACAGCACACACCGCGCATCACCGACATCTTCGTGCACAGGCCGGTCGTGGCGCTGGTGATCTCGCTTGCCATCGTGCTCGTCGGCGTGCGCGCTGCCATCGATCTGCCGGTGCTGCAGTATCCTCAAATCGAAAGCTCATCCCTCGTCATCGCCACACCCTACATCGGCGCCTCGGCCGAGACAGTTCAGGGGTTTGTTACAGAACCCATCGAGCGGGCCGCTTCCTCCGTACCCGGAATCGACTACGTCGACTCACAGAGCATGTCCGGCATGAGCATCGTCACGGCGTGGCTGAAGCTCAACGAAGACTCCACCGATGCACTGGCGGAGCTGAGTACCCGCCTGAGCCAGATCCGCTTCGAGCTCCCCGCCGGTGCTGAGGACCCCGCCGTTACCGTGCGCCGCGCGGACCGGCCGCAGGCCGGCTGGTACCTGGACGTGCCGATCACCGAGGACATGAGCCGCGCTGCGGTCACAGACTATCTCACGCGCCGGGTAAACCCATTGCTTGCGGCGATTCCCGGCGTGCAGGAGGTGACGCTGGAAGGCGGGCGCGAACCGGCCATGCGTGTGTGGTTGGACCCGGACCGCCTGGCCGAATTCGATGTCAGCACCCAGGACATCGAACAGGCGCTGGCACGCAACAACATCATCGCCACCATCGGCAGTAGCGACAACCGCAGCCGCCGTATCGACCTGTTGGTGGACACAACGCTGAAAACCACCGAAGAGTTCGAACGCATCGTCGTACGACGCAGTGAAGGCGCAATGATTCGCCTGAGCGACGTCGCACGTGTGGAGCTCGCCGCCGTGGAGCCACGAGGCAGCGCCCGTATCACGCAGGAGCCTGCGGTATTCGTCGCCGTATGGCCGCTGCCCGGCGCCAACGAGATCGAGATCGCCGACGCCATGTACGAGGTGCTCGAAGAGGTCAATCCGCGCCTGCCTGACGGCCTGCACATCGCCATCGGATTTGACGTTACCGAATACATGCGCAGCGCGCTGCGGGAAATCTTCACGACGCTGATCGAGACCGTGTTGCTGGTCGGTATCGTCGTGGTGGTGTTCATGGGGTCGTTCCGCACCGCGCTCGTGCCACTGGTGACGATTCCCATCTCGCTCCTGGGTGCGGTTGCCACCATGGCGATGATGGGGTTTTCCCTGAACCTTCTCACCGTGCTCGCCATCGTCCTTTCCGTGGGCCTCGTCGTGGACGATGCCATCGTCGTGGTGGAGAACGTCGCCCGCTACATGCGCGAGGGCATGAGCCGCATGGAGGCAGCTCTGGCAAGCTCCCGGCAGCTGTTCTCGCCCATCATCGCCATGACGCTGACGCTTTCAGCCGTGTACGCACCGATCGGCTTTCTCTCGGGGCTCACTGGCGTGTTGTTCAAGGAGTTTGCCTTCACGCTCGCGGTAGCGGTGCTGATCTCCGGCTTCATCGCGCTGACCCTATCCCCGGTGATGAGCGCCTATGTGGTGGGCCGAGAGACGAAGTTGTCGGGGCGGGTAAACGGCGCCTTCGACTGGGCGCGCTCCACCTACGGCCGGTTGCTGGACCGGCTGCTCGTGCGCAATGGTCAGGTGCTGTTCGTCGCCGCCTTCATCGCCCTGCTGGCAGCACCGTTTTTCCTCTTCTCGCAGAAGGAGCTGGCGCCGCGGGAAGACCAGGGCATGATTCGCGTGGCGGTCACATCGCCGCCTGAAGCATCGCTCGAGTACACCGAGCGCTACATGTACGACGTGGTGGACGCCATGCGGGCGCTGCCCGGTTCGACCATCATGTGGCAGGTGATCTTCACCAGCGGCGGTGCGTTCGGCGGCATGCTGTTCGAGCCGTTCGATGAGCGTGAGCTGAGCGTGCACGAGATGATGCCCAAGGCATTCGCAAACCTCGCGGACATCAGCGGCGTCACCGCCCGGCCGCTACTGGCTTCTGCGCTGCCCACAGCCGGCCGTTTCGACGTGGAACTGGTTGTCATGTCATCCGACCCTCCTGAGGTGATGCTGGAACACGCGTTGGCCCTGGTGCAAGCCGCGCAACAGTCGGGCGCCTTCATGTTTGCCGACACCGATCTGCGCATCGACCTGCCCCAGGCGCACTTCCGCCTGCACCGCGACCGCATCAGCGACCTGGGCATGGATCTGGCTGAGGTCAGCCGCCAGCTTGGCGTGTTGCTGAGTGGTAATTACGTGAACCGCTTCGACCTGAACGGCAAAGCGTACCGCGTGATTCCCATGGTCGAAGACGACGGCCGTTCCGATCCGGGTACCCTGCTCAACCTGCGCATCCGCACGCCATCCGGCGAGCTCGTGCCGCTGCGCGCAGTGGCCAGCCTCGACCGGGTAGTGGCACCGCGGTTGCTCGGCAAATTCCAGCAGAACAACGCCTTCCGCATCTTCGGCGGTGCGCTACCTGGCACGACCAAGGAGCAGGCGCTATCCGTGCTCGAACGTGCCGCGGTAGAGCTGTTGCCTGCTGGCTACACCATCGATTACGCCGGTGAGTCGCGACAGCTTCGCCAGGAAGGCAACACCCTGATCGGCGTGCTTGGTGTCTCCATGGCATTCGTCTTCCTGGCCCTCTCGGTGCAGTTCAACAGCTTCCGCGACCCGCTCGTGGTGCTGCTCGGATCAGCGCCGCTGGCCATCTCCGGGGCATTACTGTTCACCTACTTCGGCTGGACCAGCATCAATATCTACTCGCAGGTGGGGTTCATCACGCTGGTAGGCCTCATCGCCAAAAACGCCATTCTCATCGTCGAATTCGCGCGCCAGATGCAGGACGCAGGGCGCAGCAAGCTCGAGGCTATCCGGGAGGCTGCGACCACGCGGCTGCGGCCCGTGCTGATGACCACCGGCGCCACGGTGATGGGCCACTTCCCGCTAGTGCTGGTGAGCGGCCCCGGCGCTGAGGCACGCAACAGCATCGGCATCATCCTCGTCGCCGGCATGCTGATCGGCACTCTGTTTACGCTGTTCATCCTGCCGTCGGTATACATGTGGCTGGCCGAGAGCCGCGGGGCGAATAAGGCAAGCGTATCCCTGACACCGCCCAAAGGCGCGGCAGTGGTCGACGGCTGAGACGGCGCCAGCATGGAAGATGCCGCGGACCGAATCCACGCCGAAAGTGATCTGCCTCCCAGCGCCGTGCCGCTGCTTCGTCGGCTCTGCACGCTGCTCTGGAACACCCTGACAGATATAAGGGCTGCCGTACTTCACGGATCTGCGGCGAGCTCCGGCTTCGAACCCGCGCGCAGCGATCTGGACGTGCTGGTAATCGTCGACGAAACCCCTAAGTACGATGACCTGGCGGGTCTCGCATCCGGGCTGCTCCACCTGTCCAATCAGCCGCACCCCATCGAGTTCAGCATCATCGCCCAGCAAGCGCTCACCGACTGGGTACACCCCTGTCCGCACCTGTTCCACTTCGGTGAAGAGCTGCGCGGCCAGTTCGAAGCCGGACACATCCTGCCGCAATCGCCGGCAGATGCCGATCTCGCCATGCATCTGACCGTGGCTCGGGCGCGCGGTATAGACCTCCTGGGGAGGCTACCAGCCTCCGAGCT
>JAUIED010000198.1 GCA_030428905.1 Gammaproteobacteria bacterium | reverse complement strand
CCATGTTCTGGCTTGGCCACCGAGCCTGGAGCCGTGCGTATGGCATGGAAGACATCGTCAGCGTCTGGCTGACCATGGCGCTCATCGGTGGTGTGCTGGTGATCGTCTACCCTCTGCGGGTGATTTTCTCCTCGGCTGCCGCCTACCTCACCGACGGGTGGGCACCGGGCAACTTCGACGTCACTCTCGCCAACATGACCTTCATCTTCACGGTGTACGGCATGATCTTCTGCGTGCTCTGTGGGCTGATCTGCCTGCTGCACCTGCATGCCTGGCGCAAGCGCGAGGCGCTCAAGCTGAGCGTGCTGGAAGTAATGGATGCGCGGTCGGATGTGGAGGCCTGGGGCTTTCTCGCAGGTTTCGGTCTGCTTGCTGCTGTTATCGCCCAGGTGGCTGGCGACAGCGAGTGGGTGGTGTTGTCGGGTTGGGCCTATGCGTTGCTCGGTTTGCTCATGCCGGTGATGGTTGGGCTGCAGAACCGCCGGCGTGCGCGGGTTTGCAGCTGAAAAGCGATCAGCCAGGCCGCCGCGCCATATCCTCTTTCAATGTCCGCCCGGCTGTGAAGTAGTGGTAGGCGCACCACAAGTTCAGAAACGTCAGAATGAGCAACGCCATGCGCAACGACTCTTTACCGTACTCCGGCGCGAAATAATCGCTCATGATGCCGACCAGCTGCGGCCCGAAGCCCATGCCGATAATGTTCAGCACGAACAGCACGATGCTGGAGGCGAGCGCCCGCATGCGAAGGGATACCAGGCTCTGTATCAAAGCGAACGTTGGTGCGAGGTAGAACCCACCGAAGAATGCGGGTATGAGGTACAGGATCAGCGCGGTTGTCAGGTCGTCTACCAGGAAAACACCTGCGAGGAAGGGCACATAGCCACCTTTTCCAGCAGCCACCACCCAACTGCGCCAGCGCTCATCACGACGAGCGAGTACATCGGCGAGTTTGCCGGCGGTGAAAGTCCCCAGCGCTCCGACGAGCCCCGTCATCAATGCCAGCACCAGACCAACTTCGGTGGGCGACAAACCATGAGAGCGAATGAGGAACGTGGGCATCCACAATGTGAAGCCGTAACCGATAAAGCCGGCAATGGCGGCACCGATCGTGAGATGTCGCGTTGAACGCACACGCCACATATACGCGGCAACCGCTGTGAAACGCGGCGCATCGTTGTCTTGCCTTGGGGCAGTGCCATCCGCCGCGCCACGGCGGGGTTCCGCAACAGTGAGATACAGCACCAGCGCGATCAGCAGACCGGGCAGACCCACCGCGACGAAGGTGGTCCGCCACCCGTAGTTCTCACTGATCCAGCCACCGCCGAGATACGCGAGAAGAAGACCGATGTTCACACCAAGTGCGAACACACCCATGGCTGTGCCGCGTTTCTCCGGCGGGAAGAGATCCGAGATGATCGAGTGGGAGGGCGGTGTAGATCCTGCCTCGCCGACACCAACGCCAATTCTTGCCAGTGCCATCTGCGCGAAGGTTTGCGCGTAGCCACACAGAACCGTCATCGCACTCCAGATGGAGATCGCGGCAGTGATGATGTTCCTGCGATTCGTGCGGTCAGCCAGCATAGCGATGGGCATGCCGAGCGTGGCGTAGAAGATAGCGAAGGTCAGTCCTACGAGAAAGCCCATCGCCGTGTCGCTGGCCCCGAGTTCCAGTCGAATCGGTTCGAGCAGCATGCCCATGATCTGGCGATCCACCTGGCTCGATGCGTATACCGCGGTCAGCACGCCAACGGCGTACCATCGATACCAGCTTTTGCCTTGCAGGTAGCTGCTGAGGCGACTGTCGTTGGTCGCTATTTTGATTGGCTGTTCTCCCTCTCCCCCGGAGATCATGACGAGAGGAATATTGCGGTGCAAGCAGGTTCAGATAACCGTGTGAATCGACTTGATGGCGGCGGCTTGACACAAATCTGAAACCAGATGGTCAAATTGTCATAAAACTGACATCTGATGCGGCTACCGTTCTGCCCTGTCGTAGGTTGGTTTCGCTAGTGATGCGTTGTGGGCTCCGTCCATTGAACATTGCCTGGACCACGCGGCGCCGATTGGGTTGGGTCAGTAATTGGGTTGGGTCAGTAAAAGGTGATGAGCATGTCCTCCAGATCGTCTGGTACTCATACGTTAGCCGCGGCCATCGTGCTGCTCTCCTTCTTGGCGCAAGCCGCCTGGGGGGACACTCCGGAGTGGGCTAACAAGCTGAAAAGTATGGGAAAAGTCTACTCCGGCGACGAAAGTTCCGTGGTTCAGGACGTCAAGATCTTTGGTCGTGCGCATGGGCAGTGGAACTACTCCGACGGTGATAGTGCAGGCAACAGCTTCAACGGCTCCGGTGAGGAACTGCGCCGGTTGCGTGGCGGCGTTTCTATCTCTTTCCTCAACGGCTTCACCGCTCTGGGGCGGATGAACCTGGAGCAGGGAGGCTTCGGTTTCACCGAGATCGGGTTCGAGAGCTGGGATGAGCTGTACCTGCAGTATGGCCGGAAAGGCTGGTTGGGTTTCGACGAGGCGACCATTGGCTACGGGCGCTACAAGCTGCTCTTCGGAGGCGAAGAACATCAGTCGTCCAAGCGCATCAAAACCATTGAGCGCAGCGCAATCAACAACCGGTTCGGCAGCACTCGGCCTACCGGTGTGATGATGAATGCCGCGAACGATGGGGTGGAGTACATCTTCGGGGTGTGGTCGCGCGAGCCGGACGAGCGGGGTTGGGCGAACTGGGACGAAGGCGTGGCGGTTCAAGCCAGTGCGACCTTCGGCGCGCTGGACGGTGAGTGGATACTCGATTTTGTTTACGCCGACCATGCCGACGCTGCTGATACGGTCTTTGACTACGATTGGGCGGGGTCAGTTACCTACAACCGGGATTTCGGTCGGGCCAGCCTGTTGACGAATGTCACCTTCAGCGAGGCGGGAGATGTTGACCCGCTAGGCGTCGTTGTGCTGCCCACTTACTACATCGTACCCGACAAGCTTGAGGCAGCGTTCCGCTACCAGTGGGCGCAGTCCAGCGCCGACACCGGCGTGCCGCGCAGTAGCAGCAGCCGCGGTATTCGCAGGGTGGCGAGCAAAGAGGGCTTCTCCACCGGCAACGGCGAGAACTATCACGCGCTCTATGCAGGGTTGAACTATTACTTAGCCGGCGACAACGTCAAATTGATGACCGGCCTGGAGTACGAAACCATCACAGGAGACTCCAGCAGGGAACTGGACGGACTCACGTTCTGGCTGGCTGCGCGCATCTATTTTTAGCACGCTGCGTGACTGTCGCAGCCGGCTCAGGAGCGAGCGGTCAACCGGTACAACCAGACTTCGTCGAACTGCATGGGATCCCGCTGAAAGATGGAGCGACTGGTCCACTCCGCGGCAAAGGCGGCGAGCTCGTCATCATCATCGACGCGTTCTGCACGCAGCGAATAGATCACCTCGCCCAGCCGAAGTCGTACGAATGGATTCTGTTCGATGTGCATCACCCACTGGGTTCGCGTGTTCCCGGCATAGATATAGAGGCGGCCGCCCAACTGCACGTAGGCGAGGTTGATCGAGTATGGATCCTCGGGCCGCGTTTCCAGTTCGGCGAAGCCGTACCCCTCATCGAGCGTCCAGGTCGCTGGCACCTCTGCTGCGGTGCCGCTGAGAGCCCCGCCAGGCGCGAACAGGAACGGGCCCTCACAAGCCGAACAACACGTGAGTACAACGGCTGCGAAAACGAAACGATACGTAGAGTGCACAAACCACCTGGCCGAAGGCGAACGCCGCGGAGTGTATCACTCCGGCGAGGATATGCGCGCGAGGTACCCGTACAGAAACGCCTTTCTCCTGGCGACCCCGTCCAACGCCTCAATCAGGTCAGGGTGGAATTTCAACCAATCGCGCACGCTGCAGCGCGCGCAACACCCACCAGCCTGGGTCCCATTGTCCAGGCTGGAGCCCGAGGCGTGGAGAGCTCGGGTGCGCGTGGTGGTTGTTGTGCCAGCTTTCGCCCATGGTGATCAGCGCGCACCAGGGCACGTTGTAGCCCTGAACCGCAGCGCCCTTCACGTGCCAGGTTTGCTGTCCCCGGTTGTGGGCGGCATAGCCCACGGCCCAGTGCCTGAGCACGCACACCACGACACGGGTGCAGATGCCCCAGAACACCCACCCCCAACCGCCAAGGGTGAAGAACAGGAGAGCCCACGGGAGCTGCTGGGCCATCCAGGTGGTTTCCATGCGGCGGATCACCGGGTCGTCTGCGATCTCCGGCTCGATGCGTATGCAAGGTGGGCGGTCGAGCTCGATCCTGCAGAACACCTGCCAGTACAGGTCCCGATACCAGGGCTGCCGGTGTGCGAAGAAGTCATGGCAGGCGATCTGTCGCTGCGCCCAGTCTCGGGTGTCGTGCACTTTGAGCATGGTCAGTGGTCCGGCGAGCCCGACCAGCGTGCCGAAATGCACGAAGGTGTGCTCGAGCCAGCGTGGGCAGCGGTAGCTGCGGTGGATGAAGCGACGGTGCATGCCGAGGGAGTGGCCCAGGCAGAGCGTTACGGCGGTTGTTATCAGGAATACTGCAACTGCGCCTGTGGTCATCGTCAGTGCGCCGCCGACAACGGCGCCGGTGGTCATAAGTCCCATCCAGAGGGCTTTGCCGGGTTCGAAACGCACCTGGCCGTGCATTGCATCACCCGGCTGCTCGGGGAAATCGACACGTGGGTTCCGGTAGCTTCGACTATCCACGGAGTATCACCTCGCGCATTAGCAGCTCCGCGGTGCGTTCGATTGCGAAACGCGTTATTGGCCCGAAGTACCAGGCAGGGTCCAGCTTCCGCCGGAAGCGAATGCCCAGGGTTACCACGCTGCCGGTTGCAGTGGGGTTGGCGGCAACCTGGAATTGCTCGAGATCGAGGTAACCCGCAAAAAGTGTGGTGTCGTCGATGACCTCCACGGTGCACGAGCGGTCGCTGGCGGAGGCTACCTTCAGCGTTAGCACGCCGGTGTGTTCATTCGTGATGAACCAGCGCTGGTAGTGCACGGTGACGTGCTCCAGGTGGCCGGGCGTGAGTGGGTGGCCGGATGTCGGCTCCGGCATAGGGAATAACGCCAGCAGCCAGTGGCGATCGGTCTGAAGGTTGATCGGGCGCTGCAGATTCGCCATGACCTGTGCCGGCGTGAGAGTGGTTTCAAGCTCCACGGCAACCTGGTTGTCCCGCGCAAACGACAAGGAGCTGGATGTGCCCTCCAGCGACAGTAACAGCACGATCAGCGGTATCAGGCTCGCCATCAGCCGGCTCCGGCGGTGCTCTGCGCGTGCGATCAGGAAGCCGCAGAACCACGCGATGCCCACGCCGATAAAGTAGATCGGCATGAAGAAGAGCACACACAGGAACCCTTCGAAGAGCACGATGGAGCTGCCCAGAAACACTATGAGCGCAGAAGCGGTGTGCTGTGCGTAGCTATGCCACCACGCCTGGCCGCTGAGGTTCGGCTGCAAGGCGGCGATGAGCAGGGCACCGGTGAAGGGGAGCAGCACGTACAGCAGCGCTGAGTTTTCGAGGTCCACGGCCGCCAGAAGACGAACGTTGATCGACCCGAAGGCAATGAGGCAGAGGTAGAAGACGTGGCGTTTGCGACGCTGGACAATCCTGTGCATGGTCCGGCTCCCGGTTGGTGCGGGCGCAGGTTGCGGAAGCTGTGTGGCGCCGCCTTCCGATCCGATCGATTCGGAACGAAAAATTCGGAAAACACTTTTAAATCATAGGGTTACAGGAGCTCCTGAATGATCATTCAGGCGTGTTCGCGGCGGAAGTCGCCCGGCGTGCGGCCACACGCTTCTTTGAAGGCGGCGTAAAAAGTGGATTGAGAGCGGAACCCGACTTCCAGCCCGATGGACAACACCGACTGCTCCGGATGCGCTATGAGCAGCCGCTGCGACTCCGCAACCCGATGGCTGCGCAGAAACTGGCTGAATGAGCAGTGCCGGTGCTGGTTGATGAGCTCCGACGTCTGATGGCTCGACAGCCCAAGTTCCTCCGCCAGGCTCGACAGGTTCAGCGCTTCGTCCTTGTACAGCGCACGCTCCAGCATCAGCGCGTCGAGCTGCTTGAGCGCGTCTTCAGTATCCACACCCGTCAGGGTCGAGACGGCGTAGCGCGCCTTGGTGATCTCAAAGAGATCGTTCAGGAAATCCGGGATCGCGACCAGCGCGAAGGTGACGCACGCGTAGGCCAGGCCGATGCTGAGGCTGTACGCCTGGTAGAAGTTGGCGGATGAGACTTGTGCAAGCGAACCGGTGAGCAGCACCAGCGCGGCGCACAGAACCAGCACGGCGGAAAACAGAAGCTCGAACCGGTGCTGGCGGTAGGTTCTGCGTATCGTCACTACCAGGCGGCCGAGCCAGAGTGCGTAGCCGGCTCCGATCATGAGCAGCAGCGGCAGAGCGACGTGCAGCGGTAGCAGCCATGACAGAGCGAATGGCACGAGGTGGAGTATCAGCAGTGGTGATGCGGGCTCGTCAGGCAGTACCACGGCGCGGCCGAAGTAGAAGAACAGCGCGGGCGCCAGAAAGACGCAGGCCCGGTAGGGCAGGGCAGCCAACGGATCTGGCCCGGAGATGAAGTGCTGCAGGTGAAACCACTGCACCACGACCATGCAGACGGAGAACGCGATGCAGGTGCTGATCGAGAAGGCGGTTCGCTTCGGCATGTGCGTGCCGCGCAGGTAGGCAGCCACGAGCAGCGGCCCGATGATCGCAGAGAATGCAGCAGCAAGGAGCGCGGCTAGTTGCATTGGTACCCGGATTTTGAGGAAGTGAACATGTTCTCAGCAACGCGTGTGCGCTGCCAAGCGTGATCTCAACCGGTCACGTGTAACACACCGTTGCCGGAAACCTTACGCGCCATGATGTTGCGCAACAGGATTTCTGCATCACGCAGAGGGGCGATGCGTGATACGCGCGGACAGAGCTTGCCTGAGCCAATCCAGCTGAGCAGTCCATCGGCGGCGCCGGCGACGACCTCCAGCACCACGTCGGTTCCGTCACCGCAGTGCGCTGTGAAGCAACCAGGCCTGTAGTGACAAGCTCACAACGATGGCGGTTTCTGGCGCTGGTGGAACAGTTGCCTGATGAAGGGATCGTCATCACCAAACACGGGCGCAAATTGACTCAGTTGGTGCCGTACGGGGAGAGCGATGACGATCTCATCGGCTGTCTGAAGGCGAAGATCGATATCTGCGGCGACATTCTGTCCACGGGCGAAGCGCACGAATGTAATCCTGTCGTACAAACCGTGGCACAGAATCACCGCCCACAGGTTGTTCGCTGTGATCACGAAGAGCAGGCCGAACAGCGTAGACGCTGCAAGATGACGAGGGCTGTCTGGCATCCCTGTTACAGGACTCCACCCGCGTGACAGGGATG
>JAUIED010000016.1 GCA_030428905.1 Gammaproteobacteria bacterium | reverse complement strand
ATGTTGGCATCGCACACGTCTTTGTTACCTGTGCAGGTGACGATGAGGTCGGTGTCCTGCAGCAGGGCGGTGTTGATGTCCTCGAGCTTGCCGGTGTTGTTACCACCGAGGTAGGGAGAGACGACTTCGAAGCCGTCCATGCAGGCTTGCATTCCGCAGATCGGATCGACTTCGGTAACACGCACGATCATGCCTTCCTGGCGCAGGCTCTGGGCGGAGCCCTTGCCGACGTCGCCATAGCCCACAACCAGCGCGCGCTTGCCGGAGAGCAGCATGTCCGTGCCGCGCTTGATGGCGTCGTTCAGGCTGTGACGACAGCCGTACTTGTTGTCGTTCTTCGACTTGGTCACCGAGTCGTTGACGTTGATGGCAGGCACTTTCAGCTGGCCTTCGGCCATCATCTCGTACAGACGGTGCACGCCAGTGGTGGTTTCCTCGCTGATGCCGTGGATCTTTTCCAGCATCTGGGGGTACTGGTTATGGATGATCTCCGTGAGATCGCCGCCGTCGTCCAGCAGCATGTTGGCATCCCAGGGCTTGCCGTTTTCGAGGATGGTCTGCTCGATGCACCACACATATTCTTCTTCCGTCTCACCCTTCCAGGCGAACACCGGGATGCCGGCTGCGGCCATGGCAGCGGCGGCGTGATCCTGGGTGGAGAAGATGTTGCAGGACGACCAGCGCACGTCCGCGCCGAGCGCGCACAGCGTTTCGATCAGCACAGCCGTCTGCACCGTCATGTGGATGCAGCCGATGATCTTCGCACCTGCCAGCGGCTGGCTGTCGGCATAGCGTTCGCGCAGCGCCATCAGTGCCGGCATCTCCGCTTCGGCCAGTCTGATCTCTTTGCGGCCGAACTCGGCCAGGTTGATGTCGGCGACTTTGTAGTCGGGCATGGTTGCTGATTCCTTCAGTTGGTTTGAGTGTAGGCGACGAGTTGGATGGAGAAGCCGTTGCGCTGCGCCAGGAACTGCCGGGTGGCGGGTTCCAGGCCGACGCTTCTGGCCCATCCATCCATCTCTTCTTGGGTGAAGCCGAGCCACAGATCGCCGCACGCGTCCGTCACCCAGTCGTGCTGGTGGCGGTCGAGCTCGGCGATGAGCAGCAGCCCACCCGGATTCAGGTGTCGTGTTGCAATCTCGAAAAAAGTGCGCGGTGATGTCTGATGGTGCAGCACCATAGCGGCGACGATGAGATCTGCAGGGCAGCCGTCGTACTTTGCGAATTCGGCCTGCACGAGCGTGAGGTTGTTCACATCCAGAGCCTCGTCGCGCACGGGATCGAGCATCGAACGGCTGCTGTCGATGGCGGTGATCTGGGCAAAATCCGCCGCCAGCAGCCGCAGAATCTGCGCATCACCCGGTCCGACTTCCAGCGCCTGAGCGCGGCTTTCCAATTGCCCCTGCCAGATGTCGCGCAGGCTGTCTGCGTACACGCTCGATTCGCTGATGAGCTTCTGCTGGCTCTTCAGTGCATCCGCGTTGGTCTCGAAGAATGCCTGCACCGTGCGTTGCCGATTGCGGTGCACGCCGGCGACTCGGCGCAGCAGGTCTGCTGGCGCATGGTTTGCGTCCAGGGCTCGGAAGAGCTCGCGGATGAAGGGCGAGCCTGAGGCGTCACAGCGGCGATAGTAGATGCTGTTGCCTTCTCTGCGCTGCTGCACGAGCCCTGCGTTGCGCAGCACTTTCAGATGGTGGCTGATGGCTGGTTGGGCTGCGCTGAACACATGCGCAAGCTCGCTCACGGCGAATGAATCATGTGCCAGAAGCCGCAGCAGATGGGCGCGACGATCATCGCCGGCGGCCTTGGCGATCTCTACGACGGGATCGGTTTTCGGCGGGCAGGCTTGCGGTTGAGCGGCAGTCATGGCGGCGCAGTATAGGGGAAGCATCTCCTCTATATCAAAATATTTTGATATAGATTGTAAGAATCGTGAACCGATGCCCTGTGGTAACTTCTCGCGCCATGCACAGCAAACTGCCTGACGTCGGCACCACCATCTTCACCGTCATGTCCCGCCTCGCCCAGGAGTGCGGGGCAATCAACCTGTCGCAGGGGTTTCCGGATTTCGACCCGCCAAAAGCGCTGTTGGACCGCGTGCAGCACTACCTGCGCTCTGGCTACAACCAGTACCCGCCGATGATGGGCGTGCCCAGCCTGCGCGAGGCGCTCGCCGGCAAGGTGCGCGATGTCTACGGTCTGGCGGTAGACGCGGAGCTTGAAGTGACCGTGACATCCGGTGCCACGGAAGCGCTGTTCTGCGCCATCGCTGCGGTGGTGCGCAGCGGCGATGAGGTGATCGTCTTCGATCCGGCTTATGACAGTTACGAACCGGCGATCACGCTGCAGGGCGCATCCACGCGCCACCTGACCCTTGCCGCGCCTGCATACCGTCCGGACTGGCAGGCCGTTGAGGCCGCCATTGGCCCGAGAACCCGGGCGATTATCATCAACACACCGCACAACCCCACCGGTGCCGCGTGGCCCGCTGAGGACCTGCAGGCGCTCGAACGGCTGGTGATCCAGCACGGGCTCTACGTCATCTCCGACGAAGTCTACGAGCACATCGTCTTCGACGGGAGGCGGCACGAAAGTGTGTGCCGCTATGCGGATCTGTACGCGCGCAGTTTCGTGGTGTCGTCGCTCGGCAAAACATATCACTGCACGGGCTGGAAGATTGGCTACTGTGTGGCGCCGCCGGCGCTCACCGCCGAGTTTCGCAAGATCCACCAGTACGTCACATTCACCTCGCACACGCCCACGCAGCTTGGCCTCGCGGACTTTCTTGCTGCCCATCCGGAGCATCACCAACAGCTCGGTACGTTCTATCAGGCCAAGCGCGACCTGTTTCTGCGTCTCCTCGAAGGCTCGCGTTTCACGGTGGTGCCGAGCGCGGGCACGTACTTTCAGCTGCTGGATTACAGCGCCATCAGCGCGCAGCCGGACAAGATCCTGGCTGAGCGATGGACCCGGGAGGTGGGTGTTGCGAGCATCCCGCTGTCGGTGTTCTATGCAGCCGGGCAGCAGGCGCCGGTGCTGCGGTTCTGTTTCGCCAAGGACGATGCAACCCTCGAGCGTGCGGCGGAGATCCTGTGTCGACTCTGAATGTCAGCCTGGTGCAGACCCGCACCCACTGGCACGACCCGGCCGCCAACCGCGCGATGTTCGACATCTGGCTGCAGGAGGTGCCCCCGGAGAGCCAGCTCGTGCTGCTTCCCGAGATGTTCAGCACGGGCTTTACCATGGCCTCCCGCGAAGTGGCGGAAACCATGCAGGGCGACACCGTGCGGTGGCTTGTCGAGCGGGCGCGCGTCTCGCGCAAGACCCTCTGCGGCAGCATCGTCGTGGAGGAGAATGGCCGCTACTGCAACCGGCTGGTGTGGGCACCTCCCGACGGTCGCCTGCACACCTACGATAAGCGGCACCTGTTTCGTATGGCCGGAGAGACAGAACATTACGATGCCGGAAACCGGCGCGTCGTTGTGCAGTTGGCCGGCTTTCGCGTATGTCTGGCGGTTTGCTACGACCTGCGTTTTCCGGTGTGGTTACGTAATCGTGACGACTACGATGTGCTTGTTGTGGTGGCCAACTGGCCGGCAGCCCGGCTCGCCGCGTGGGACACATTGCTGCGCGCACGCGCGGTGGAAAACCTGGCCTACGTCGTGGGCGTCAATGTGCTTGGCACCGACGGCGCGGGGGTGGTTTACGAAGGGGGTTCAGCGGTGTACGACCCGGAAGGTCGGGCGCTGCTGGCACCGTCGGCAAAATCAGGCGTTGCCAGCGTCCGCCTCGACTTGCGCGCGCTCGCTGAGTATCGTGCCGCGTTTCCCGCCTGGCGGGATGCGGATCGATTTGAGCTGGATATCTGAAGTAGGAGAACTGAGGCATGAGCAGAGTGTTGGCAGCCATTGTTCTGGCTGTTTCCCTGGCCGGTTGCGGCGGGGCAAACGACGAGGCTGGCGCCTCCCAGCAGGCGGAGGCAGCTCCGCATCCCGGTGAACAGATCTACTTTCGCAGCTGTTTCTCCTGTCATGCCAGCGGCGTTGCCGGTGCGCCGCGGGTAGGCGACAACGCTGCCTGGGCGGAGCGCCTGGCGAAGGGAAGAGACGAATTGGTGCGCATCACCCGCGAAGGTCTGCCGCCCGGCATGCCGCCCATGGGGCTCTGTCAGGACTGCACTGATGAGCAGCTTGATCAGGTGATTGACTACATGCTTTCCGAGAGCGGCCTGGGTGCAGACAGCTCTGCGGCGCAAAAGTAGGCGGAATCGCCCATTGATGGCGGTTTTCGCCATGTGAAGATGGGTGAGCGCCCGCCACCTGGCGCTTTCCCGCTGGCGCGAATTTTGCTTTGCTTCACACGTCCTTGTTGAGAGCGCAGATCAGCCATGCCCCGATACCGCCCCGGCGACATTGTTTCCCGCCGCAAAGGCCTCGTCATGCACAAAGGCGTGGTCATGCGCGACGGACGGGTGTTGCACAACACGCCCTTCGTGGGTGAACACGCGACGACCATGTCGGATTTCAGTGCCGGTAAGCGCGTGTATGTGGAACGACAGAGCGAAGAAGCGCGTCGGCGTGCGCTGCGGCTGTCTGAGGAGCACACCGGGCGCGGCTACCATCTGCTGCGCAACAACTGTGAACACACCGTGCACCGTGCGACGACCGGTCGAGCGGAAAGCCCGCAGCTGCAGTCGTGGCTGGTGGGCATCGGCGTCGGCGCCGTAGCCTTTGCCGCCACGCGCCATCCGGGTGCGGCCGCTGCGGGTTACGCTTTCGGTCGTGGGCTGCTGGCGAGGTTGCGAAAGCGCTAAACTCTTGGGTATGACCAGCCTGCGACAAAAAGTTCTGGTCCTATACCTGCACGACTCGGCGCTCGACTCCGAAGTGCTGGCATGGGCGCAGTACGACGGCACCGGTACTGAGCGACACGGTTCCGGGGACAGCGACACCCCACCCTACAAGACCGGGCTGGCAGCGCTACGGGACGGCTGGCGGCTGATTCAGGCAAGCCCACTTGTGCAGCATGCCTCCGGTGACGAGTTCCGCACCGGCTACCTGAAGTACGAGTTCTTCTTCGAAAAGCTGGTGCAGTTTCCATGAGCGACTTGTTGAACACTCAGCAGATGGCGGAGTTTGTGGCGAAGGGCTGCCTCAAGTTCGAGGGCGTGGTGCCCGAGGCGTTGAACCAACGCTTCCTCGCCGAGGTGGGGCACGTGCCGGAAGATCAGGTAACCGACCTTCTGGCGCACTACGGCCGCATCATGGCGGCGAGTGGCATCCCGCTGGTGGACGCAGGCACGCCGCTCATGCAAGCCTACCCGCAGGGCTCGGCGCTGGCGGACATCTTTGCGCTGCCGCGCGTGCGCGGCATTGTCGACAGTCTGGTGGGTGCGGCTTGCGTGCTGGATCATCACTTTCTGCACATCACCTTTCCCAAGCGGCTCTACGATGCCGCCGGACAGACGCACACCGCGCAGCACACCCATCAGGACTCCACCATTGATCCGCGCCGCGCCTTCGACGTGCAGATCATGTATTTCCCGCACGAGGTGACCATCGACATGGGCGGCACACGCTATCTGCCGGGCTCGCACCTGCGCATCGTCAGCGAGGCGGCGGTGGCACGCTATCAGAACGTCCGCGGTCAGCAGCATGTGGTGTGTCCCGCAGGCTCGCTGCTGGTACTGCACCACGGCATCTGGCACGGCGGTGGGCTCAACCGGTCTGAGCGCATGCGCTACATGTTCAAGGTCAGGTTGTGCCCTACGACTCCGCAGGTGCGATTGTGGGACACGGCGGATCTTGTCGAAGGCACGCAACCGCGGCCGATCTTCTGGACGGGCCTGCGGCCACCCGCGGCGGATGTGCGCACCGTGCTCACGACACGAGAACCCTGGTTTGAGGCGGATACCGAACGGCTGGAATACATGAACCGCATTCGCTTGTGGCGTTATCTCACGGGGAACGCGGAGTACGATGTGGATTACTGGATGACACGCGTGGAGAACGAACATTGAGCACAGCGATGACGCAGGAGGAAAAAGAGACCTTTCTGGCGGGTGTGCACGTGGGGGTGCTTTCCCTGCCGCGAACGGATGGTGGCGCGCCGCTGACGGCGCCCTTGTGGTACGGCTACGAACCCGGCGGTGCGTTGTGGTTCATCGTCGGCCGTGATTCGAAGAAGGCGGCGCTGCTGCGCGAAGGCGGACGGGTGAGCCTCTGTGCGCAGCAGGAGGCTCCGCCGTACAAGTATGTGTCGGTGGAAGGTGCAGTGACCTCCATCGCTCCCAGCCGCGGCGAGATCGAGCCCATGGCCATCCGCTATCTCGGCGAGGAGATGGGCAAACGGTACGCGCAAGGGTCGGACGATGCGCAAAACGTGACCGTGCGCGTGCAGCCGGATCGCTGGCTCGCGGTCGACTACGGGAAGGTGGCGCTGTAGGAGCTGCCATCCGGTAGCACCAAACGGTGGCAGTGCAGCATGAGACGGTCCGCTTGCTGCGCTGCATCGGCCGGCTTGCCGTAGAGGTGATCGCCGAGTATGGGAAAGCCCGTCCAACTGAGGTGCACACGCAACTGGTGGGTTCTGCCGCTCAACGGCTGCGCCACCACCCAGGAGTTGCTGCCCTCGCTCGACAGCAGCCGCACTCGTGTGCTTGCAGCTAACCCTGAACCATCATCGTTGATGCGCCAGCCGTCTCGGTGCCGCTCAATGGCGTCTCGCATACCAGCTACCCGATAGCGGCTCTTGCGCCCTTTGCGCAGGGGAAGGTCGATGGTCAGGGTGCTTCCGCCCGGGAACGCTCCGACAACCTGAGCGATGTAAAACTTGCGCACCGCGTGGCCGTTGAAAGCGCGGGCGAGCTCCGACTGCGCGGCTTGCGTCTTGCCGATGAGCAACACGCCGCTGGTGCCTTTGTCGAGCCGATGCGCGGGGTAGAGCTTGCGATCACTGGTCAGCATCGACCACAGATCGGCCGCGCCGCTGCGGTCGCGCAGAAGGGAGATGCCCGCCGGCTTGTTGATGACCAGGAGGCTGGGGGATTCGTGAATGACCTGAAACTGCATCGGTGCTGGAAAGGAAGATCGTGAGCGCTGAAACTACCACACCATGAATATCCGCGATCTGAAATACCTCGTGGCCGTTGCCGAGCACAAGCACTTTGGCCGCGCGGCGGAAGCCTGCCACGTCAGCCAGCCGACGCTTTCCACGCAGCTCAAAAAGCTCGAAGAAACCCTTGGTGTGGTGCTCATCGAGCGCACCAATCGTCAGGTGATGCTCTCCAACGTGGGCGAGCGCATCGTCGAGCAGGCGCACCGCGTGCTGCGCGAGGTGAATCAGCTCGTGAACATCGCCGAGCAGCACCGCGACCCCTTTGGCGGCGACTTCAGGCTCGGCGTCATACCCACGGTTGCTCCCTATCTGCTGCCGAAGATCCTCAAGCCCGTGCGCAAGGCATTTCCGCAGCTACGTATCCAGATCAACGAAGGGCAGACCCACCAGATCACGGCGCGGCTGAAGCAGGGAGAGCTGGATGCGTTGATTCTGGCGTTGCCTGTGGCGGAGGAGAATGTCATCACCCGGCCGCTGTACCGGGAGCCGTTCTACTTCACCGTGTCCACCGAACATCAGCTCGCCGCGCGCAAGAGCGTGTCGGTGGAAGACCTGGACAGTCAGCAGGTGCTGCTGCTCGAAGACGGCCACTGCCTGCGCGACCAGGCGCTGGATGTGTGCGATGCGCAGAACGCTGTTGAGAACACCAACTTTCGCGCGTCCAGCCTGGAGACCCTGCGCCAGATGGTGCGCGCCAACGTCGGTATCACGCTGATGCCGGAACTCGCGGTGACCAAGACTGCAGGGGTGCGCTACATCCCGTTTCGCGGCGCCAAAGATACCGCACCGCATCGCGACATCGGCCTGTGCTGGCGGCAGACATCTACGCGCACGGCGCTGTTGGAGCAGATGTCCGGCATCCTGCAGAAGGCTGTGGTGGGTTAGCGCCCGGTCCTCAATCCAGGTCTGCGGCAAGCGCCGCGCGGCTTTCTGCGCTTACCTCGGTGCGCTGCTCGAAACCATCGTAGTCGATGCCGAACGTAAGCACGGCACCACCCTTGAGTGCCGCGATCACGTCTTGCGGCAGCTCGAAACGCAGGAAGTGCACAGCCGCTGTCTTGTCCTCGGTGGAGCGCTCCATGTCCTCGTTGGCGATGGCGAACACGCGCTCGAGATCTCCAGCCTGCGCCCACACACGATGCTCAACGCCTGCCAGCCTGGTGAGTGCCTGGCGGCGCTCCTCGACGTCGCTGTACTCGATCATGAAGGTGGCCTTCCAGTTCGTGCCGTCGGGGATGAGCGGGTTGTAGGCTTCCAGCTCATCGTTGATGCCGGCGGCTTCGAATACGCGCTCCACGCGCAGCATCTCCTGAATCTGATACTGAATGGTGAGCCGGTCTTCGAAGTACAGCGTGGCGTGGGGGCCCAGGGGCACCTGGCGGGGCTTCTTGTGCGCCAGCACCTGCGCGCGGAATGCCGGGCGCTGCTCGGCGTATTGCTCCAGGCTCCACAGATCAGTTCGGGTGAGTTTCTGCATGACGACTCCTCAACGTATGCCGTAGGCGCGTTTGACCATGGATATGGGATGCTCGGCAGCCTCGCCGTTCTCGCCTTCGGCGTCGAGGCCGTGAGCGATGAGGCGGCCTGCCATGGGGCAATCCGACCCGAACGTGTCCGCCTCCGATTCTTTCACCCGGCGCACGACGGGGCGCGCGATTTTCATGGCTTTTTCGTAGGTTTCCGACTTGATGGCGTAGGTGCCATCGTGGCCTGAGCAGCGCTCGATCGCGGTGACTTCGGTATCCGGAATGAGCTGCAGGAACTCCCGGGTTTTCATGCCGAACGCCTGCACGCGCTGGTGGCAGGCCACGTGGTAGGCGACCTTGCCCAGCGGCGTGGTGAAATCCGTGCGTGCAAGGCCTGCTTTGTGGCGCAGCATCAGGTATTCGAATGGGTCGAAGAAGGCCTTCTTCACGCGGGCGACGTCGGTGTCGTCAGGAAACATCAGCGGCAGCTCCTGCTTGTACATGAGCACGCAGGACGGGATTGGCGCGATGATGTCGTAGCCGTCTTCGATCGCTTTTAAGAACAAAGGCAGGTTGGCGTCTTTCAGCGACGCGACCTTCTCCAGATCGCCGAGCTCCAGCTTCGGCATGCCGCAGCACTTGGCGTCCTTGAGGATCTTCACCGCCACGCCGTTGTGATTGAGCACGCTGACCAGGTCTTCCACGACCTGCGGCTCGTTGTGATCGCCGTAGCAGGTGACGTAGATGGCGACTTTGCCGGTGGTGCGCTCACACGCCTTTGCTTTCAGGTCTGCGCCGATTTCGTTGGCCATGGCCTTCGATACGGGCTTGTGCGTGAATGGCGGCAGCGGTGCCTCAGGGTGAATGCCAACCAGGTTGTCGCCGAGTTTGCGCAGCGCTTTGGAGCCGGCCGCGGCGTTGGCTGCCTGGGCCAGGCCCGGCAGCGACAGCGTGTCGAAAATCGGATCGGTGCTGGTGATGATGCGGTCGCGCCACTTCGTGTCGCCCTGCTGAAACTTGTAGGCCTTGGCTCGCAGCATCAGGTGCGGGAAGTCCACCGCCCAGTCGTGCGGCGGCAGGTAGGGGCACTTGGTCTCCGCGCACAGATCGCACAGGTAGCACTGGTCTACCACCTTCATGTAGTCGTCTTTGTTCACCCCGTCGACTTCCATCGTGTCGGACTCGTCCACGAGGTCGAACAGCGTTGGAAAAGCGTCACACAAGCTCACGCAGCGGCGGCATCCGTGGCAGATGTCGTATACGCGTTCGAGCTCGGCGTAGAGGTTTTCCTTGTCGGTGAACGCAGGGTTCTGCCAATCCAGCGGTTGACGTTCCGGGGCGCTGAGGCTGCCTTCTTTCACTGCCATGCCGATGCTCCTCTTTCTGCTTACTCGGAGGGGGTTGGACAAAAAAGGGGCCGTGTGGCCCCTTCTTTTACGTACGCTCGATAAGGAGCGCCGATTGGGGCTTAAGCCATCGCGTCCAGAGCCTTCTGGAAGCGGTTGGCGTGAGAGCGCTCTGCCTTGGCGAGCGTCTCGAACCAGTCGGCGATCTCGTCGAAGCCTTCGTCGCGTGCCGTCTTGGCCATGCCCGGGTACATGTCGGTGTACTCGTGGGTCTCGCCGGCAATGGCAGCTTTCAGGTTGTCACTGGTGGTGCCGATCGGCAGGCCGGTAGCAGGGTCGCCCACGGCTTCCATGTACTCCAGGTGGCCGTGCGCGTGGCCGGTTTCACCTTCGGCGGTGGAGCGGAATACGGCGGCTACGTCGTTCTCGCCCTCGACGTCTGCTTTCGCTGCAAAGTAGAGGTAGCGGCGGTTTGCCTGGGACTCGCCTGCGAAGGCGTCCTTCAGGCTCTGCAGGGTTTGGCTGTCCTTCAGATCCATGGTGGTCTCCTGTAATTCGTCACTGATCAGTCAGAAGTGCGGCCAGTATACGCGCGCCCGCCGCGCTGACCATTCGAAAGTTCCAATGATGGCGATAGGCGCTGTCGATCGTTCAGCAAGCACCCGAAGTTTTCTTAAATGAAAATGATTCGCAATTAGCCCGTTGCACGGCGGAGGTTGGCGCCCATGCGCTCGCACACCCTGAGGAATGCGTCCAGATCTTCGCGTGGGATGCCTGCCCCGGCCAGGTCGTTGATCTCGCGGGCCACTGGCAGCAGCTTGCGCTTCATGCGCCGCGCTTCGGGCGTCAGGTATACGCGCACACAACGCCGGTCCGTGGTGTCGCGACGCCGTTCCACCAGGCCTGCGCGCTCCATCTTCTCCAGCATGAGCACGTTGGACGACTCAGTGAGGTGCGCAGCTTCGGCAAGCTCCCGCTGTGTGGTGCCGTCCCGCTCCCACAGCGCCCGCAGCAGATACCAGAAGCCGTTGGGCAGGTCGTGAGGTGCCAGGTGTTTCTGCAGCAGGCGATCAAAGGCCCTGTGTGTGGCACGCGCCTGGTAGCCGAAGCTGCCGCCCGGCATGGTCTCTGCGCTCATCCGGCGGAAGGCTCTGCGCGGTTGGTGGCGAAACCCGGCTGCGTGCCGAGGATCTTTGCCGGGCCCGAGAGATCTTCCTGCCACAGCAGCGATTCCATGTAGATGTTCAGCGGCTGGTCCTGAATGGTGAGCTCATACACCGGCTCATCGTCGTAGGAGGCGTGGTTGTGCACCGCCCAGCCGGGTGCCGAGACCATCAGGTCGCCGGCCTTCCACTCATAGCGCTTACCCTCCACGCGGCTGTAGCCGCGGCCGCGGAAGTAGTAGTTGATGGCCGAGGACACATGCCGGTGCGGCTTATCGACGATTCCCGGCGGGCGGATGGTGATGGTGGCGAAGAAGTTGGGCGTGGTGCCGTTGAAGCGGTCGGTGAGCGGGTTGTATAGCAGATAGAGCCTCCGGCCCTGATAGGTCTCGCCGAGTGCGGCCAGTTTGTCCAGATTGTTTTTTACCGTCTGCCAGGGCCAGTGCAGGCAGTTGGAGGTGACGTTCGGCGGGCTGATGAGGGTCTCGTACGGCATGAGCGCTGCGCCATCGTCGCCGATGGTGAAGGTCTCAAGCTTTACGCCGGCGCCGGACACCGGCGCGAACTCCGGCTCGGGCGGCTCGGCCTTCGGCTCTTCTTCCACCAGATGCACGCGCATCATCTCGAGCAGTGCTGCGTTGCTGTAAGTCAGGCGCGCCTGCAGGCTGTTGGTGTCGTTGCAGTGCTGATAGGTGGTGTAGGAGGGGATGTTGAACACATCGTACCGTTCGTAACTCACGGTGCGCTCGCCCACCTGGCTGTGCCCGCCGCCGAGGATGCAGAAGTTCACCTGCGTCGCGTTCTGGCGTGTAGGCACCGTGCGTTCGCCGGGTTTCAAGACATCGAGGGTAACGCGCACGCCAGGGGTCAGACCCCGGCCGATCTCCGGCGCGGCAGGGTGCACGAACATCGTCTGGCGGCGGCCGTTGGCCGGCCTGGGCGCGTCCGCCAGGCGGGCGATTTCGGCGTCGATCATCTCGCCTGTGATGGTGATGGGCGGCCAGTCTCGGGCGGGCTTGGCCTGCTGCGGGGTGGTCGCCGTGAGGGGTTTGCCGGTGGTGTCGATGAGCAGCGGCTGCGGGTCGGTCATGTGGGTACAGGTGTGGGCGAGTTGAAATGCTTTGATATCAAAGTATTATCGGGCGCGCAACCGACGAGCGAGCCTCTACATGCTGACGTGGCCAGAGGGCGGCATCACCGAAGTGCCGTATCAGATCTATACCGACCCGGATATCTACGCTCAAGAGATGGCGCGCATCTTCTGCGGCGACAGCTGGGCCTACGTGGGCCTCGAGGTGGAGATACCTGAGCCCGGCGACTATCTCGTCACCAATATCGGCGACCGCAGCGTGGTGATCACCCGCGATGAGCAGGGTGCGCTCAGCGGTTTTGCCAATCGTTGCGCCCACCGCGGCGTGAAGATCTGCCGGCACCGCAAGGGGTCGAGCCGCATGTTCGTGTGCCCGTACCACCAATGGTCCTACAACGCTCACGGTGAGCTGCGCGGCGTACCCTTCATTCGTGGCGTGCAGCAGCAGGGCGGCATGCCGGAAGACTTCGACCGTGCCGACTACAACTTGCCGCGACTGCGTGTAACCTCCCGCGGCGGTGTGTTGTTCGCCACCTTCAGTGAGGCGACACCGGACCTCGAAACTTATCTGGGTGATACCAACGCGACCTACTTCGACCGCGTGTTCGATGGTCGTGCGCTCACGGTACTCGGCTACTCAAGGCAGTTGATCCCCGGCAATTGGAAGCTGATGTTCGAGAACATCAAAGACCCCTACCATGCCTCGCTCCTGCACGTGTTCCTGGTCACCTTCGGGCTTTTTCGCGCCGACCAGAAATCGCAGGTGCGCATGGATCCCTCCGGCGCACACGGCCTGCTCATCTCCCAGCGGGGCGCGCAGAAGCAAAGTGCGGATACGCAGGATATTCAAAGCCTCAAAGAAAATTTCACGCTGCACGACCCGCGCCTGCTCGATCCGGTGAAGGAGTTCCCCGGCGATGCGACGGTGGTGATGCAGACCATCTGGCCCAACCTCATCGTACAGCAGCAGTCCAACACCCTGGCGCTGCGGCAGATCCAGCCCCGAGGACCGGAAGCCTTCGAACTCGCCTGGACCTTCTTCGGCTACGCCGATGACGACGAGGCCATGACCACCCGCCGGCTGCGCCAGGCCAACCTGATGAGCAGCGCAGGTCTCGTGTCGGCGGACGACAGTGAGGTGATCAAAATGGCGCAGGATGGGGTGAGGCCCTATGCGTCGGATTATTCGTCAGCGAAGGGCGTGCTGCTCATGGGCGGCCGCGGTAGGGAGGACGAAAACCACATGGTCACCGAAGCAGCCATCCGCGCCTTCTACGCGCACTACCGCGTGGTGATGGGCCTGTGAACTTGGAGCTGCAATGGCGCGTGGAGGAGCTGCTCGCTCGCTACGCGCAGGTGCTGGACGACGGCCCGCTGGAAGCATGGCCGGAACTGTTCACTGAGCAGTGCCTGTACCAGATCATTCCGCGGGATAACTTTGATGCCGGCCTGCCGCTGGCCATCATGCGCTGCGAGAGCCGCGGCATGCTCATGGATCGTGTGCGCTCCGTGCAGGAGACGATTGTTTTCGAACCACGTTATCTGCGCCACCACATCACCAACGTGCGCATCGGCCAGGTGGAGGGATCCCGGCTTGAGGCGGTGTCGCACTACAGCGTCATCGAGGTGCTGCCCGACAGCCTGCCGCACATCCTCAGCGTGGGCCGCTATCTGGATGTGCTGGAGGATCGCGACGGCGTGCTGCGGTTCCTGGAGAAACGGGTGGTGTACGACTCCGTTCTGGTGCCAAACTCCATCATCTACCCGCTCTGAGTACTGCGCCGTGAGAATCGCCGCGATTGTCTGCCTGCTTTGCCTGATTGGTCTGTTGGGTGCCTGCGCCGGTCAGCCGCGCCTCGATGCCTATCTGGTAGACCTCACGCCTGCTGAGTCGACGGCCCTGGAGCAGCGTCTGAAGGTGAAGATCCGGCTGCAGAATGCGGGCTCGCGTGCGGTGCAGGCGGAAGGGCTCGATGTACGCCTGGACGTCAACGGCCAGCGTTTCGCTACCGGCGTGAGCAGCGCCGGGTTTACCGTCATGCCGCTCGAGGAAACCACCACTGAGGTGACGCTGAGCATCAGCATCGTCAGCATGATCCGTCAGGTCATCACACTGGCGAAGACGCAAGCCGTGCGCTACACGTTGCGGGGCACCGTGCACGGCGAAGGGATTCGTAACTACCGCTTCCGCAAGGATGGGCAGTTCTCGCCGCAGAGCATGGACACTATCCGCCAGCTCGCACCTGGCTGAGCACGTGGCTTTCGAGCACGCACGCGCCGAGTTCGGCCGGCTGGTGCGCCTTGCCGCGCCGATCATCCTGGCGCAGTTGTCACAGATGGGCCAGGGCGTGGCAGACGCTGTGATGGCGGGGCGGGTGAGCGCTGCCGATCTCGCCGGCGTCACCCTCGGCGGCAATGTCTACTGGCCGGCCATGATGCTCATCTCCGGCATGATCATGGCGGTGACCCCCACGGTATCGCAGATGCATGGCGCCGGCCGGCAAGCGGAGGCTGGTGAGGCCGTGCGGCAGGCGCTGTGGATCGCTGTGAGCGGTGGCTTGCTGCTGGCGCTGCTGATGAACAACCTCGAGCCGTTCTATTACTGGGCGGGTGTCGACGTGCGCGCCATACCCATTGCCGTGGATTATCTGCATGCACTGTCGTTCAGCGTGGTGCAGCTCATGATGTTCTTCGCCTTGCGCTACCTGTGCGAAGGCATGTCCTGGACCAAGCCGGCGATGGTCATCGCCATGTCGGCGCTCGTCGCGAAGATCTTCCTCAACAATCTGTTCATCTACGGCGGTGCGCTGGGGCCGTTCACGGTGCCGGCCATGGGCGGTGTCGGCTGCGGCTGGGCTAGTGCTGTGGTGATCAACCTGCAGCTTCTGGCCATGGCGGCGGTGGTGGCTGCACCGCGTATCCGCCCCGCAGGGCTCTACGCGCGCTTCAGCCTGCCGGACTGGCAGCGGATTGGCCGTCTGGTGCGTCTGGGTTTTCCCATTGGCGTCACCACGTCGCTCGAGATGTCGCTGTTCTCGGTGGTAACCATCATGATCGGCACCATCAGCGTCGAAGCGGTGGCTGCCCATCAGATCGCCATGAACGTGGGAGGCCTTGCGTTCATGGTGCCGCTGGCGTTGGGCATGGGGGCGGCGATTCGCGTCGGCTATAACGTCGGGGCAGACGATCTGGACGGTGCCCGGCTTAGTGCCTGGGTAGCGGTGGTAGCCGCGGCGCTGTTCTCCACCTTCGCCGCAGCCGCGGTCTTTTTCGGCCGTGAACACATTGCCGGGTTGTACACGCGGGAGCTCGAAGTGCTGACGCTCAGCGCCGGCCTGATGCTGTTTGTGGCGTTCTTTCAGCTCTTCGATGCCACACAGACTGCGGCCATCGGCGCGCTGCGGGGCTTCAAGGACACGCGCGCACCGGCGCTCGTGGCGGTGGGTGCCTACTGGCTCATCGGTTTCCCAGTGGCGGCGGTGCTCGGCTTTGGCCTGCTCGGCGTACCGTCGTACGGCCTGGATGGTTTCTGGTCGGGGCTGACGCTGGGTCTGGCTGTCGCCGCGTGTGCGCTTCTGTTGCGCTTGCGTTGGCTCGCCGGACATGTTCAACGGGTGCGTGAGTTCGCCGACCGCTGATGGCGTGGGTCGCTTTCACCATAGCTGCGGCGTTCTTTCAGAACCTGCGATCCCTCCTGCAGAAACGTCTCACGGGTACGCTGTCGGTGCTCGGCGCAACCTACGTGCGCTTCATCGGCGCGCTGCCCTTTGCGCTGCTCTACCTGGCCGGAGTGATGCTGTTCTGGCACGACGGACCCTTGCCTGGGCTGAATCGCACCTTCTTCGTGTACTGCGCAACCGGTGCCGTGGCACAGATCAGCGCCACGTTTTTTCTGCTGGCGGCGTTCCGCAACCGCAACTTCGGCGGTGCCACGGCGCTGTCAAAAACCGAAACACTGCAAGCGGCGCTGTATGGGTTTGTGCTGCTCGGCGATGCGGTGACCGGGCCGCTGTTGCTTGCTCTGCCCCTCAGCCTTGCCGGTGTATTTCTGCTCGGAGGGCTGCGCCTGGATCGCAGCGCCTGGCTCGGTCTGCTCGCCGGTGCTGCGCTTGCGGTGGCAACGGTGGCCTACCGCGGTGCGGCGCTGGCGTTGGATGGCGGCGACTACGTGGTGCGCGCCGCGGTGACGCTGTCGGTGAACCTGTTGCTACAGACGCTACTCATGGGCGCCTATCTCGCAGCGCGCGAGCGGCAGGTGTTTGCCCGCTTGTGGGACAGTCGGGTTGCTGCGGTTTGGGTAGGGCTCAGCGGTGCGCTGGCGTCCATCGGCTGGTTTACCGCGATGACGCTGGTGAGTGCTGCGCTTGTGCGGGTGGTTGGTCAGGTGGAGCTCGTCTTTGCCTTCGCGACCAGCGTGTGGCTGTTCGGCGAGCGTGTTCGGTCTCGGGAAATTGTGGGTGCGCTTCTGATCGTAGCGGGTATTCTGTTGCTCGTCTGAAACTGAACCACTCGGGAGGGGAGCCGTGTCTTACAACACCATTCTCAGCGAATCGCTCGGCGACGTGCAGGTCATCACCTTGAACCGGCCCGACCGCATGAACGCCTGGACCTATGAGATGGCCGAAGAGCTGGCCCGCGCCATCAACGCCGCAAACGATGACGACGACATCGGCGCCATCGTACTCACCGGTGCCGGGCGCGGTTTCTGCGCCGGTGCGGACGTGGAGGCGGTGTTCAAGGCGCAGGCCGAAGGCGAGACGCTGGCGCGTTCTGAAGACGCGCAGGACTGGGTGGGGCTGGTGCGCAGATCCAAGCCCATCGTTGCCGCCGTGAACGGTGCCGCCATCGGCCTCGGCCTCACCAAGATCCTGCCGTTGGACTACATCGTTGCCGCGGAGAGCGCCAAGCTTTCGTTGCGCTTCGTGAAGATGGGTGTGGTACCGGAACTTGCCAGCTCCCGCTTTCTGTTCGCGCGGCTCGGCTTCGGCCAGGCGAGCGAGCTGATGCTCACCGGCCGAACGGTGGATGCCTCCGAAGCACTATCTCTTGGGCTTGTGGACGCGGTAGTTGCCGCCGACAGCCTGCTGGATGATGCGGTGGCGGTGGCCCGTTCGATGGGGGAAAACCCGCGTGACGGCGTTCGTATGATCAAGGAGCTCATTACCCTCAACGCTGCGGAAACCGATCTGCGTACCGTGCAGAAGCGTGAAGGGGAAGCGCTGCGGCGTGCCTACGAATCGGCGGAGCACAAAGAAGCCATCGCTGCCTTTCTGGAAAAGCGCACGCCGGATTTCAAAGCAGCGCGGGAACGTGGCTGATGTCCGAAGTTGCGCTCACGCGCCATGCCGGCTGGGCGGAGGTGGTGCTCAACCGGCCGGAGCGGCGCAACGCCATCGACGGGCCACTTGGCGTTGCGTTGGCGGGCGCGTTTGCGGAAGTGGCCGCCGATCCGACGGTCGGCGCGGTACTTTTCCGCGGCGCGGGCGGCGCCTTCTGCTCCGGCCTCGATCTGAAGGCCTTCAACGCCGAGCCGCAGCCGTCCTGGATCAGTGAATTTCAGGCGATCTGGCGCGGTGCGCACCGGGCACTGTTCGACTGCCCTGTGCCCATTGTCTGCGCGCTGGAGCGCTTTGCCATCAACGGCGGCGCAGCGCTTGCACTGGCGGCAGACCTGCTGGTGGCGGGAGAAGAAGCCTTCCTCCAGGTTGGCGAGATCCAGCAGGGCATGGCCGCGCCCTACAACGTCGCCTGGTTGAATCTGCGCGCGCCCGAGTATGTGCGGGCGCAGCTTGCGTTCACCGGCCGACGCTTCAGCGGTATTGAACTGTCGCAGCTCGGGCTCGCCTATTTGTGTGCCCCGGATTCGGAGGTACTTGAGCAGGCCACCGCGCTGTGCCGAAAGATTGCGGAGTATCCCGAGGGCGCCTCCAGGCGCATCAAAGCTGGGTTGCGGGCACATGTGAGCGTGTCTGCCGATGCCTGGTTCGATGCAGCGGTGTCTGCCGATCCGCTGCAGCAGCGCTTGGCACCGCAGCATCAGAAGGGCTGATTCTCCCCTGCGGTAGCTCGCTGTTTCTCAGCCAGCGCGGTCGCCATTCGTTGCGTGCGTTCCTGCAGGCTACCGCCGTGGTGCCAGGTGGACTCCAGCGCGGCGTACACGTCGCGGTTGCCGGTCTGCTGCGTCAGCCCCAGGGCTCTGGCGTAAGGCGTGTGGTTCGCCTCTCCCAGGACGTTGGACGTTATGGCGCCCACTGCGTGGAAGAGCACGGCGTGCCAGGCCCCTTCGTGACGGATGCCGTGGGCAATGAGTGCTGCATGGGTCGCCTCGACGATGGGCCGGCCGAACGTTGCGGTGTGCGCCGCTTCGTGAAACAGCAGCTCGAACGCCTGGTTGCCCGTGACGTCGGCGTTGTTGTTGGCCAGCGTAATGCGCGGCGGCGGGTCAAACGTGTAGGCGCCCGCCCAGTTTGCATAGGGCACGATGTCCACCCGGATCGGCGTTCCGGGCCAACTACTGCCGAAGGTGCGGGCCAGGCTCGTGGCCATCTCCGTTTCGTGGCGTGCCAGTTGGGTCAGCAGATCATCGCGCAGGCGCTCGCTTGCAGCCTTGTGGGCTGGCCACAGGTGTTCAAGATACGCTGGCATGCATTGCTGCAGGGCGGTGCGTACGGATACATCGGTCAATTGGTCGGGCCCCTGGGTAAGCGCTTCGGCGAGCCCGCGCGTGGCTGCATCGTGCAGCAGGGACTGGTCGAGGTGTGGCGCGTAGGCACGACTCAACCCATTGCAGGCAGGCTGCATTGCACCGCCCAGCGCTGCGCGATCCGTCTCTGCCAGGCGCACGCGGCCGCGCAGCTTCAGCGTCGAGGCCTGCTCACGCGCATAGTGATACGCCAGGTGATTCAGCGCCAACCACGGGTCGATGTAAAACGCAAAGTGCCGTTGGGGGCTGGCAACGGGCGCCGCAGTCGAAATGGCGGCGGCCAGCAACATGGCGGTACCCAGCAACGCCTGCCTGATCATGTGGTAGCTGATCCTTCCGCAGCGCCGGACCGGTACTGCCACAGGCCGCTCCAGAACAGGCCGATGATAAAGATCACCGCTGACATGACGACGCCAGGTACTAGCGCCCTCAGCGGCGAGAATCCCTCGATGACAAGGCCGAGCACGTAAGCGCTCACAGGCGAGGCCACCATGAAGCTGAGGATCAGCACGCTGAGCACCTGCGCCCGATGTTCTGCCGGCGCCAGCTCCTGAACGGTGGTGCGGGCGATCGTCGTGGTGATGCCCATGTTCAGGCCCCAGGCCACCAGTGCCACGTAGAACAACCACAGCGGCGGCTCCATGATCAGCAGGCCCAGCACCACCATGCGGGTGAGCTGCATGAATAGAAACAGCCGCCCGGGGTGCAACAGCGGCATGACGAAGTACAGCAGCACGTTGGAGCCGATGCTGCCGATGGTGAAGACGATCATCACCTGGGCGAGAAATGCCGCGTCGCCGCCATAGACCTCTTTGACGATGTACGGCATGGCGATGATGTAGGCGCCGGCGTTGAACAGGCTCGAAAGAAAATTCAGCCCGATGACGTTGCGCGCCAGCACGGTGCGCCATGTAGCGCGCAATGCATCCGTCAGCCGTGGGCGCTGCAGGGAACTGCTCGGCAGATCCGGCAGCATGCGCGTTGCCAGCCCGCCGAGCAGGAACAGGGCCGACTGGATGATGAGCACCTCCACCAGCCCGAGGGTCTCCAGCTGGCCGCCGAGGTAGAAGCCCAGCATGCCGACACCGGTGGTGGCAATGGTCATCAGCACCACCGCCCGTTGCACATCGAAGTGCGCCACCCGCGACAGGGTAGCCTGGCGGGACGGGTCCGACAGCGCCTGCACCCCAGCCATACCCACGCCGTAAGCCACCACCCACCAGTAGCCGAGACGACCCTGCTCGTACACGAAGGCGATGAGCAGCGGCGGCAATGCCATGAGTATATGCATGAGCAGGAGGTAGGTGCGGCCGTTGAGCCGGTCGCCCATGAGCCCGCCGATCAGCAGCAGCGCCAGCGGTGGCAGCTCGGCGATGGAGCGCGCCGCTCCCGCTTTGTCAGCGGGCTGATCGAGAATACCCACAAGCAGCCAGGTGAACAGAAAGCCATAGAGGCTCATCCCTGCCATCCACAGGCTTGAGCCGCTGAGGTAGTACGCAAACGGACGGTGATCGTGGCTGGGCAAAACGGCGACGGCTAAGGCTGCGAACGGGCTATGATAGCGGCTCACGGAATGCGGGGGTGAACCTATGAAGATCGGCGTAGCGATGGCTTTCAACCACTACACCAGGCCAGAGCGCATCATCGAGGCGTCTCAGGCGGTGGAAGCGGCGGGCTTTCATTCCATCTGGGCACCGGAGCATGTGGTGTTTTTCAGCGCCTACGAGTCCGCCTACCCCTACTCGGCCAACGGACGCATTCCCGGTGAGCCCGAGGGCCTGCTCGACCCGTTCACTGCGCTCACCTACGTTGCGGCGCACACGAAAACGCTGCGTCTCGGAACTGGCGTGTGCCTGGTGCCGCAGCGGCAACCGATCTACACGGCGAAGATGGTAGCCGATCTCGATTACCTGTCCGGCGGCCGGGTAGATTTTGGCGTGGGCGCCGGTTGGCTGGAGGAGGAGTTTCGCGCGCTCGGCGTGCCTTTCGAACGCCGCGGCGCGCGCACGGCCGATGCGATTCGCGCCATGAAGGCGTTGTGGGCGCCGGGCGAAGCCACCTATGCCGGTGAGTTCTATGGCTTCGAAGCCTGTCACTTCAATCCCAAACCGGTGCAAACACCGCATCCGCCGATCTTCTTCGGCGGCGAGAGCCGGGCGGCGCTGCGTCGCGTTGCGCAGCTCGGCGATGGCTGGTACGGCTACGATCTGGATCCGGCGGGAGTGGCGCAAAGGCTCGCCGAGCTCGATGGGCTCCTGGCCGAAGCAGGGCGTTCGCGGGACGACATCACTGTGTATGTGGGCCCCAACTCGCATCCGGTGACACCGGACACGGTGGCACAGTACCGCGATCTCGGCGTGGAGCAGCTTGTGGTACCGATGGCGGCCAGCAATGCCGACAAGCTGAAGGCGCGGATGGAGCGTGTCCTGAGCGTCGTGGGCTGACTTACAACTCTTACATCCGGGTTACAGACGCTACATTCATGCAGGGTGAGACTTACGTTTCTCACGTTTGCGCATGGTTGTAAGCCGGTGACAAGAAAAAACGAACAGAACAAGCACTGGTTTCGCTCCGAGCGCCTGTTCGCAGTCGATGGCTTCTGGTACTTCGCTACGCGCGAAGGTGTGGATCTCGGCCCCTACGACACACGCAACGAGGCGCAGATCGAAGCCGGCTTCCTTCGAGAGCTCCTCATGGGGCAATCTGGCGAAGACCCCGGGTGCACCGTGCAGCGCTTCGTGCGTGAAGGTGAGGTGTTCGGCCGCAGCCTGAGCTCCGGAGCGCCGCGCCAGACCGCCTGAGGACAATCCCGCATGGCAAATCCGGCGGCCGGCTCGCATAATCGGCCGCAGGACACGCTTGGGGAGCCTCGATGCCGAGACTGCGCGAAGTCTCGCGGGAAGACGCCGCGGACGATATTCAGAAAATGTACGGTTTCCTGTTCGGCGATCGTGATCCAGTAGTGGAGCCTGGCACGGCAACCGGCACGCCCGGCAACTGGTGGACGGTGTTTGCGCTGGTGCCGGACTGCTTCCGCCACGCCGTAGAAGGCTTTCGCTTCTACCGCTCACCCAAGCGGCTGCTCGACCCGATGCTGCGCGAGCTCGGCCAGACCCGTGCTGGATACGCCCGCGGCAGCCAGTTCGTATTCAGCCAGCACTGCAAGACCATGCGCGACCTCGGCTTCTCTGAGGAGCAGATTGAGGCAGTGCCAGTCTGGTCCACTGCCGACTGCTTCTCCGACCTCGAACGCCTGGTGCTCGCCTATACCGATGCGCTGGTGCTCGATGGCGGCCGGGTGCCGGAGGCACTGTTCGATGAGCTCAAGGAGCATCTCACCCACGAGGAGATTCTCGAGTTCACCTACATCACCTGTCTTTACGAAATGCACGCCACCATGAGCCGCGCGTTGCGTCTGGAGTACGACGACGTGGACGAGCGGGTGGTCGAGGTGCCGGCACCCGACGACGCCGGTGACATCCTCGGCGCCGTGGATCGCTGACCATCTAGGACCACCAGGAACCATCATGAGTTACGACCTGCCCATTCCCCGCCAGGGAACGCACACCAAACCTTTCTGGGACGGCACCCGCGAAGGCAAGCTGATGCTGCCGCGCTGTCAGGATTGCAACCGCGTACACTGGTACCCGCGGCACATCTGTCCCAACTGTCACTCCACCAACCTGGAGTGGATCGAAGGCAGCGGTGAGGGCCGGGTGCACACCTACGCCGTGCAGCACCTTGTGTTCGGCCCGTGGAAGGAGCAGGCGCCGTTCGTCACCGCCTACATCGACCTGAACGAAGGCGATCGCATGCTCACCGTGCTGCGCGGTGTAGACCCGAACAAGCCTGAAGAAATCCGTATCGGCGCACGAGTACGTGTGGAGTTCGAGCAGGCCAACGACGATACGTTCATTCCGTACTGGCGCGTGGTGGAGGACTGACATGCCTGGAGCACTCTACAAATCAGCTGCCATCGTCGGCGCTGCGGAAGCCAATCAGATCGGCTTTCTCAAGGAGCCGGTGACGGCCCTGCAGCTGCACATCGAGGCGATCAAGAACTTAAGCGATCAGACCGGCATCCCCATATCGCGCATCGACGGGGTGTTTTCCACTGGCTGGACCACGGAGCTGTGCGAGCATCTCGGCATCAAGCCCAAGTACATCGACACCACGGCGGTGGGCGGCTGCTCCTTCGAGCTGCACGTGCACCACGCCATGGCTGCCATCCACGCCGGCATCATCGACGTTGCGCTCATCAGCCACGGCGAGAACGGCCACTCCGCCGGCCAGCTCGGCGGCCGCGGTGTGAGTAACTACGCGCGCGGCGCGGGCGACCTGTCGCCGGCGCACGAGATGACCATGGCGTACGGCCTGAACAGCGCCCCGTCGAACTACGCACATGCCATGGTGCGGCACATGCATCGCTACGGCACGGTGCGCGAAGACTATGCGCACATCGCCAAGGTGACGCGCGACTGGGCAACCCTCAATCCCCGCGCCGCCATGTACTCAAAAGACAAGCATCCCTTCGGCGGTCCGATCACCGTGCAACAGGTGGAGGAGTCGCGGCTGATCACCTGGCCGCTGACCATCCTGCATTGCTGCATGGTTACCGATCACGGGGGTGCGGTGTTCGTCGTGAGCCCGAAGGTGGCTGCGTCGCTGCACACGCCGCCGGTGTGGATCGCCGGTGCTGGCGAGAGTATGGGCCACGGCACGATGATGGAGATGGACGACTTCACGAAAACGTCCGCACGGTTGTCAGCGGAGGCGGCCTACACCATGGCGGGGCTCGGTCCCGCGGACATGGAGATGGCGCAGGTGTACGACTCCTTCACCATTACCGCCGCCATCACGGTGGAGATGCTGGGCCTGGCAAAGCCGGGAGAGGGGCATCTCTTCTGGAAAGAAGGTCGCGCGGCACCGGGTGGCGACTTCCCCATCAACACCAACGGCGGCGGTCTGTCGTTCAACCATAGCGGCATGTACGGCATGCCGCTGCTCATCGAAGCGTATCGTCAGCTTTCCGGCACCGCCGAGGATGGTGTCAACGGCGATCCAGGCAAGCAGACCAGCGCCCGCACGTGCGTGGTGAACGGCACCGGCGGGTCGTTGTCGGCGACCGGTACATTGGTGTTGCTCGCGGACGATTAGCGCGGTTGCAGGCGCAGCAGCGCGAAGCGGGGCTGGCTGTCATCCAGCGTCATCTGCTCGCGCCAGAACGGGTACTTGCGTCCCAGGGCCGCGAACGCGGCGCGGAATTCTGTCTGGTCCATCACCGGCGTGATGCTGAGCGGGTAGAGCGTCTCTTCAACCCGCAGACGCACGTTCGGGTTTGCGGCGACCACGTGGTTCCAGTACTTCGTGCCAGGGAACGGCTGCGCTGCGTCGTACAGTGATGGCACGTAGATCGCGTTCTCATCGCGTGCCACAACCACGGTGACGGAGAACGGGATGCCGAACCACGGCCGGGTCTCGAGCTCTACTTCCATTGCCGCATCGAGAAAAGACAGATCCATTGGCAGCGGCTGTTCGGTACCGGCCAGAAGGGTGCCAGGTCGCCGGTCTGCAGGTTCGACACCGACAAACGCCAGATAGGCATAGGCTGCTACCAGAATGGCGATGAGGGCGCCGACAACAGACTTCATCGTGTAACTCCTGCAATTGAGGTACGACTGCCGCATAGTATACGTTGTACGCAGGCGTATCCGAGGACGTGAAAATGGCGTTGCAACCCGGCCCCATGCAGGTGATCCACAACTTCCATTCCACCAAGGAAGAAGTGCTCGACGACATCAAGCGGCTCGACCTCTGGCCGACGGTCTACGTGTCGGAGCGTATGGAAGAGTTACCGCTGCACTGGCACGACGTCGATAACTGCGGCTACGTCATGGAAGGCAAAAGCTACATCCTCAACGAACGCGGTGAGCGCATACCCCTCAAGGCCGGCGACAAGTTGCATATCCCCGCCGGCGCGGTGCACGCCGAAGGGGAGGTGCTCGAGCGCATGGTATACATCGTCGGCATCTCCAGGCCTGAGAATCTGTTCGATGCGCTGTTACCGCTGCGCACGCCCGAGGAGAGCCCGTTACACAGTGAGTCGTAGCTGGGCCGGGCAGATTGCTTACCGATAGGGAAGGTCGCGAAACCAGTCGAGCAGCGTATACCGCTTCATGTCAGTCAGCTCGCCGGCGTCGAGGAAGACACCGAGGCATTCCACACAGCGGTCGATGTGGATATGCGGCTGCGGCGGGTAACGATACATCACCATTTTTTTCGCGCACTGCGGGCAGTCCACGCTGTCGGTGTGGTCAGTGCCGCCTTTGGTGCGGGGTAAGGCGTCCAGGCTTTCCGTGCCGTCCGTGGTGAGCAGCGCCTGAAAGGTCTCCGACGTGCAGAACAGGCCACCACAATCACAGCAGCGCTCCAGATCGATGCCGGCTGCGTGGGTGTGTGGGCCCAGGGCGCCCGCGCAGCGCGGGCAGGTTGCTGATCTCTCCATGCGCTGGATCATCCCATGCCCGGCGCTCATGCGAAACCGGCAGTAAGCCATTAGAATGCGTCGGTTTATAAAGAGCGACCGTCATGGCTGAGCAGGACTCCGGGCAGTTTTCCTTCGTCGAGGCAGAGCACGCCGTGCTCGACTTCTGGGCGAAGGAGGAGATTTTCGAGCGGTCCCTCGAGCAGACGAAGGATGCGCCGCCCTACATCTTCTACGATGGTCCTCCGTTCGCCACCGGCCTGCCGCACCACGGCCACATCGTTGCCAGCACCATCAAAGACGTGGTGCCGCGCTACTGGACCATGCAGGGGCGCTACGTCATGCGCCGCTTCGGCTGGGATTGCCACGGCCTGCCCATCGAGCACGAGATCGACAAGAGCCTCAATATGTCGGCGCAGCAGGCCGTCGAGGAGCTTGGTGTCAAAGGCTACAACGACCAGTGCCGGGCCATCGTGCAGCGGTACACGTCTCAGTGGCGGGAGACCATCACCCGGCTCGGCCGCTGGGTGGACTTCGATCACGACTACAAGACCATGGATGCCTGGTACATGGAGTCGTGCTGGTGGGTACTGAAGCAGCTGTGGGACAAGGGGCTGGTGTACGAGGGTGTGAAAGTCATGCCGGTGTCTACCGCCCTGGCCACGCCGTTGTCGAATTTCGAAGCCACGTCCAACTACATGGACGTGCAGGACCCGGCCGTCACCGTGCTGTTCAAGCTCGAAGACGAGGATGCTTACCTGGCGGCCTGGACCACCACCCCCTGGACCCTGCCGTCGAATCTGGCTGTGTGTGTGGGGCCAGACATCGAGTATGTGCGTGCTTATGACAGTGGTCTCGACGCGCACGTGTATGTGGCGGCAGAGCGGTTGGAGGCTTACCCCGACCTCGCGGACGGGCCCCGGCTTGCCGGCCGCGAGCTGGTCGGCCGCACCTATCAGCCGCTGTTCGACTACTTTGCGCAGGAGCGCGCCAACGGCGCTTTCGTCGTGGTGAGCGATGGCTATGTCACTACGGAGTCAGGCACCGGGCTGGTACACCAGGCGCCAGCCTTCGGTGAGGATGACTACCGGGTGATGCAGGCGCACGGTATCGAGGCGCTGGTGTGCCCGGTGACGCTTGAGGGGTTGTTTACCGATGAGGTGCCGGACTTCGCCGGTCAGCACGTCAAGGATGCGGACAAGGGCATCATCCGCAAACTCAAAGATCAGGGCAGCCTCTACAAGCAGGATACCCTGCAGCACAGCTACCCGTTCTGTTACCGCTCGGACACGCCGCTGATCTACCGTGCCATCCCTTCCTGGTACGTGCGCGTCACGGAGTTCAAGGACCGGATGCTCACCGCCAACGCGCAGATTCTCTGGGTGCCTGACCATCTCAAGGAAGGCCGCTTCGGTAACTGGCTGGAAAACGCCATCGACTGGGCAATATCGCGCAACCGGGTATGGGGCACACCGATACCCATCTGGCGCAATGACAAGACGGGCAACGCCATGTGCATCGGCTCCATCGATGAGCTCGAAACGCTGACCGGTGTGCGCGTCGATGATCTTCACCGTGAGCACGTGGATCCGCTGACGTTTACGTTAGAGGGCGAGGAAGGCGTCTACCAGCGCGTTCCGGAGGTGCTCGACTGCTGGTTCGAATCCGGTTCCATGCCTTACGCGCAGCTGCACTACCCATTCGAAAATGCGGACGTTTTCGAAGCGGGATTCCCGGCGGAGTTCATCGCCGAAGGTCTGGACCAGACGCGCGGCTGGTTCTACACCCTGACCGTTCTGGCAGCGGCGTTGTATGACAAGCCTGCCTTCCGCAACGTGATCGTCAACGGCATGGTGCTGGCCGAAGACGGTAAAAAGATGTCCAAGCGGCTGAAAAACTATACGCCGCCGGACGAGCTCATGGAGCGCTACGGTGCCGACGCCCTGCGTCTGTACCTGATCACATCCGGCCTGGTGCGCGGTGAAGAGCAGCGTTTCACAGATGCCGGGGTGCGCGACATGGTGCGCCGAGCACTGTTGCCCTGGTACAACGCTTTCAGCTTCCTGCGCACATACGCTGAGATCGATGGTTGGGCGCCGAGCGATGCGGCGGTGCCCAGCAGCAACGTGCTGGATCGCTGGATCATCTCCCGGCTGCAGACGCTCAAGGGCAACGTCAGCCGTGAGATGGCGGCCTATCGCCTCTTTGCGGTGGTACCGCAACTGTTCGACTTCATCGAGGATCTGACCAACTGGTACATCCGTTTGAACCGCTCCCGGTTCTGGGCCGAAGGGCTCGAGGCCGACAAGCAGGCCGCGTACGGCACGCTGTATCGCGTGCTTGAGGAGCTGTGCATGGTGATGGCGCCCTTTGCGCCGTTCCTGTCTGAGCACCTCTATCGCGAACTCGGCGGCTTCGGCGGCAGCCAGCAGGCAGTATCGGTACACCTGTGCCGCTATCCGTCTGCTGAGCAGGCGATGGTGGATGCGGACCTCGAGCGTGCGGTCGACCGCATGCAGCAGGTCATCCTGCTCGGCCGGCAGAAACGCGAGGCTGAGAAGATCAATCTGCGCACCCCGCTTGCGTCCATGACTATCGTGCAGAGCGACGAGACGCTGCTGGCTGATCTGCGCCAACTCGAAAGCTACATCGCCAGCGAGTTGAATGTGCAGGCCGTTGGCTACGACGCCGATGAAGCGGCGTACATCGAGGTGAACGCCAAGCCGAACTTCCCGCTGCTCGGCAAGCGCCTGGGCAAGCGCATGAAAGCGTTTGCCCAAGCCATCGGTAGCTTGTCGAGCGATGACATTGCGGCGCTGCGCGAGCATGGTGCGGTGGACATCCAGGGCGAACGGTTCACCAGCGAGGAGATCCAGGTGGTGCAGGTGCCGCGGGATGGCTCCAGCATCGTCACCAACTCGAAGATCGGCGTAGCGCTCGACTGCACGCTCACCCCGGAACTGATTCGCGGTGGCTATGCGCGCGCGGCGGTGCGGCACATCCAGCAGGCTCGGCAGGACAGCGGGCTGCATGTGGCAGACCGGATTCGCCTACGGTGGGCAGCCGAAGGAGAGCTGGCCGCCGCCATGAAGGAGCACATTGCCGACGTAGGCAGCGAAGTGCTGGCGGTGGAAATCGCCGAGCTAGACGGAGGTTTGCAGCACTCTGCAGACATCGATGGCCACACGTTACGCTTTGGCTTCGACCGTGCCTGATCATGCTTACCTGCCGCCGCAACCGGGTTCGGCGGTGCCGCACGTGGGTACCTACCGTCGCGTGCTGCCTGTGGACCTCGAGCGCATGTTCGAAAACGCCCTGGACTGGGAGCACCTGCCGCACCTGCACGCGTCCTCTTTTGGATCGCTGACGCTGTGCGAGGCGGGTGCCTGGGGGTGGCGCGCACGCGTCACCAACGCCGCCGGCGCTGAATCCGAAATCGAGCTGCGGCTCGATCGGCGGCAGCGGCGCTGGGTGACGCGTAATATTTCCGGGCCGAACGTGGGTGCCGAAATCTGGACCTACTGCATCGAGCGGGGCGTGCGCGAAATCGAAATTTTCATCGACTTTTTCGTGCCGGGCGTGCCTGAGGAAGCGCGGGAGAAGGTGGGCCGTGCATATGCGCGCGCCTACGAAGTGCTCTACGACGAAGACGTGGACATGATGGTGCAGCGCCACCGGGCGTTGGACGAGCGTGTGGAGGGCATCTCGCGGCAAACCACTGAGGTTTGCCTCGGTGAAGCCGCCAAACTCGATTTGCCGAGTACGGTGCGCTTCGCCGGCCGTGCGTTGATCGTTGATTGCGTCGACGGCGAGTACGTCGTCTATCCCGCCCGTTGCCCGCACATGCTTGCGCCGCTCGATGGCGTGGCGCTGGAAGGGTTCGAACTGCGATGTCCTTGGCATAGTTATCGGTTCGACGTGCGCACGGGAAAATGTCTTACCGGGCAGGCATGCCAGCTCAAGGCGCCGGTGCGTGTGGAGAATCGTGACAACGCAGTGTTCCTGGTGTTGAACTAACCTGCGTGGGCGCTGGCTGTTGCGTTGATCGGTACGGGTGGGTAGCGCTCCGATAACAAGTTGGCGAACCGTTCGCCTATGATTCGGTAGCCGTTTGCGTTCGGGTGAACATCGTCGAGCAGGTGCCGGGCATCCTCGGGCCCGAACAATGTGCAGCCGTCGAGGTGGTCGACGCGAACGTCCCCCTGTGCGCGGCGCAGGCGAGCGATGTTATCCAGCGCCTCGCGTACGTGTTCCATGGTCAACCGGTCTTTCGATACGGGCGTGTACGGCCGTCCAGTGAGCAACCTGCGCAGTAGGGCCAGGCGCGATGGCGGACGGGGCTCCGTGTTCGGACGGTAGATTGGTGAAATCAGAAGGATCGGCGTATCAGGTTGTTTGTCGCGAATGGTGTCCAGGAACCCCAGCACGGCAGGTGCGAACGTGCGCCTACTGAGCGAGCCGCTGGCGACGATGTTTATGCCAACTTTCAGGCTGATTAAATCGGCTGGCTGTGCAGCGATGCTACGTGCAACGAAGGGGTCCAGGTGGCACTGCCCCGCAAAGCTGAAGTTGTAGAGTCGGCGATCGGCGCGTCGGGCAGCGACTGCGGGCCAGGTGCCGGTTGGTTGTGTGGCTTCCATGCTGTGGCTGATGGAGCTGCCGTAGTGTAGCCAGCTGGCGCGGCGGTCGGCGGCTGACGGCCAGAACTGCGCACCTGAGTTCGCCTGCAGGGTGCGTACTTCGACGATGACGTTGTGTGGCAGCCAGAGTGTGCACCGTTTTCGGCCTGCAGGCAGGTGTCGGAAGCGGAATGTGGCGATCGGACCGCGCTTGCGCCTGATGTCGATGTCCTGCTTGCTATCGAGAAGCCATCGGTCCCCCTTGCGGTGGGTTGCTGAGTACAGCTTGCCATCTACCTCCAGATCCATCGCGGCCAGTGGTGGTGATCTCGGCGGCGTGTACACGAAACCGAGTTTTGCTACTACCGCGAGCCACTTCGCGTCGGTTTCGAAGCGGATCGTTACACCTGCCGGCATCTGCGCAACTCTGTCGAGATCTGCGGGAAGCACCGGATGTGTCCATGCCGGTAGCCGATGCGCGATGAAGCCGTTTGATGATCGTATGATTTCCTGTGCCCCGCTCACCTGGAACGGTGTGACGGACAGGTCGTGGCCTTGGGGTCTATTGGGTGGGCGCATGGGTGCTTCGGCCTGGCTCTAACAGGGCGCTGAAAAAGTACTTCCTGTACTTTTTCAGCAGCCTGCTAAGGCTTCTTGGCGGTCTCTGCTGGTGCAGAAACCGGGTTGTGAAATTTTCTGCCAGGCACGTTTGGCGCACAAGAGCGTCTGCTAGTAGGGGCTGAAGTAGGAGTGGGAGTTGGGGGTAGGAATCGGGCGGTTGGGGCGAGGTCGTCGCCCCTAACCGCCGGTCAAAAATGTGAGGGATACCCGTCGGGAAGGGAGGGGAGGGAGGAAGCCGGGTATCCCTCGAAACTGTCTACGAAGCTAATGTTACCCGAAGTAACATCATGTGCAACTCCAAGTAACGCAACACTATGTTGCGATATTGCAACATGTGTGGATTCGTGGCACTTTTTCGCTTTGGCTGCTGAGGGGAAGGGGCATGAACTGGGATGACTACAAGTTTTTCACTGCGCTCGCCCAGGCCGGTAGCGTCCGGGCCGCAGCCCGCAATCTCGGCGTGCACGCGTCGACGGTGAGCCGCCGGCTGGAGCAGTTTGAGGCGCGGCTGGGCACCACACTGTTTCATCGTACGCAGCGCCGATTGACGCTCACCGCAGACGGGGAGGCCGTTGTCTCCCAGGCGCGTGAAGTCGCCGAACGTCTGGAAGAGATGGAAGCGCGCCTGCGCGGTACAGCAACCCCAGGCGATGAGCCCATTCGTCTGGAGGTGCCCGACGCACTTTTGCTATCAACGTTGATGCCCGACCTCTGCGCTCGCTGCCGCGAGGAAGCCGGACTGGGCCTGTCGCTTGTCCCTGCATCGAAGGGGGCGCAGGTATCGCGCGAGCAATTGGACATGGCGCTGCGGGTTACGGATGCGCCGGATCTCGATCTGATCGGCCAGCCACTGGGACGCTTTGCCATGGCCTGCTACAGCGTTTCGGCGGCACCCGCGGCCTTTGTTGGTTGGCAGGGCGGCGCCGATGTAGATGGCGGCCTGACGGAAAAGTTGAGAATGCGGGACTTCCCCCATCTTCCGGTACCGCATGCGGCTGGCAGCATGCTCGCCTTGCGAGCAGCACTGTTGGGCGATTTAGGTGCGGCGGCCTTGCCTTGCGTCCTGGGTGACGCGCTGCCTGGTGCCATGCGGATTGGCGGTCAACCGATGCTCGGAACTGAGTTCTGGATGCTCGTACATCCGGCCTTGCGCGGTGACTCGCGTGTGCAGCGGTTGCAGAGCTGGCTGCGCGACATCTTCACTGCGCGAGTGGATTTGCTCGAAGGACGTGTGACAATACGCGCATGAGCAGGGTTAAACAGACAAGGCGCTACGGATGGACACCGTGAGCGCAGCGCCCACGCGGCTGAGCGTAGAGTTCGTCGATCATCCGATTGGCATCGATGTCGGGGTACCGAGAATGTCATGGTGGAGCGGCGACGACCGCCAGGCCGAAGTACAGTCCGGCTACCAGATCCAGGCGGCTTCCACGCATGAGGCATTGTTTGGCGAGCCGGATCTCTGGGATACCGGCCGGGTCGTCAGCAGTGATCGCGTTGCCGTTGCCTATGGTGGCACATTGCCTGCCGTGGGTTCGCCGGCGTTCTGGCGTGTGAGAGCCTTTGACAGTGATGGGCTGCCGAGCGCCTGGAGCGAAGTGGCCACGTTCGAGTTGTGGCAGCCAATGGGACGTGCGCGTTGGGTCGCCGCGCCGCTTGCCGGCAGCCGCAGCCGCGGGCTGCCAGTGTGCGTCTTTCGCCGTGGCTTTGAGCTTGATGAGGCACCGGTACGAGCGCGCTTGGCCATCAGTGCGCTTGGCGTGATAGCAGTTCGGATCAACGGCGAACTGGTTGGCGGGCTCACGCTGACGCCTGGGTGGACTGCCTTTGCAGAGCAGGTGAGCGCCCGGCTGGTGGACGTTGGCGGCATGCTGAAAAGCGGTCAGAACGAGATAGAAGTATTGCTGGGCGACGGATGGTATGCCGGCGCGGTTGACGGTATCACTCGTGAGCACTATGGGCGTCAGACGCGGTTTGCTGCTGAGTTGCACTGTGTCGACAAGCAGGGTGGTGTGGTCAGCGTCTTCACCGATACCGATTGGCGATGGCAGGCTACCGGTATTCTGGCGAGCGACGTCGTGCTGGGAGAAAGCATAGACGCACGCCACGCGGAGTTGGGTGTTCAATCCTGGCAGCCGGTGCAGGAGGTGGGCGTGCCTACTGGTGCCATCGCCGGGCTGGCTGCGACCCCGCTGGTGCCAATGGAGCGCGTGTCTGTGGCGCCCTTGCTCCGGCAGATGGCTCCGGGCGCGCATGGCCTGCGTCGCTGGCGGGCAGACCTGGGCGCTGCGATGTTGGGTCAGGTGAGTGTCACGCTGAATGCAGCAGCTGGCAGCTATCTGGCAGTGCGCTATGCGTGCCATATGGACGAACACGGGGAGCCGGTATTTGTCGGTGGCGACGACTACACGGCGCGGGGCGGTGTAGAGGAAGTGTTCGCTCCGCTGTTTTCGTTGCATGGCGCCCGCTGGCTGGAGTTTGAAGGTGATGTGGCGGCGGATGCCATCGCAGATGTGCACTTCCAGCAGGTGGGTGCCAACCTGCTGCCGGTGAGCGGTCTGGAGACCGACCACAGCTTCATCAATCGATATTTCGACTACTGTCGCCGCTCCATCGACAACGTGCTGCTGGATGTACCGCTGGCGGGAATCGACCGCCACCGCCGGCACGGCCAGGTTGCTGCACTGCTGCCGCTCTTGAGCGCGGTACCTCATGCATACGATGCGGCAGCTTGGCTGCAGCGTTGGGTGCGAGCCATGTGTGCGGAACACACCAGCCGCGATGTGCCGTTGTCCGTGTTTCCGCCGGTTCGTGCGCCGGTGGCACAAGGAACACCGCTGAACGCGCAGCCACCGAGTGCGGAGACCAACGTAATCGGCGTTCTGGTGTTTGCCCGAGCGGTGTGGACGTTGTATCGGGTGTACGGCGATCGGCGAGTCGTGGATGAGGCGTTTCCTGTCCTTCGCAGGTTTCTGCACCACCTGCAGAACACACAGGCCGGATTGATATGTACGAGGTCCGGTGCGGACTTTGACGGCTCCGTGCCTGAGGATTTGGTGGCAACCGCGCTGTTTTACGAGTCGACCCGTCTCGCCACCCGTATGAGCGGAGTGCTTGGCCGGTTGGGTGAAATGGAGAGCTTCGATGGCCTGGCGCAGCGTATACGCTCTGCGTTTCGAAGACGTTTCGTTACGCCGGACGGCGCGGTGGTTGGCGATACGGCGACCGCTTGCGTATTGACCCTCGACCTTGATCTGCTGGAGGGCGGAGAACGGACCCTGGCCATGGCCCGCCTGGAGCGGCACATCGTTGCCGCTCGCTACCATCGCTGTGTGCATCCGCTGCTCGCGGATCGGTTGCTCGACGTGGTTGGGCGCGAGGCGCGCCTTGACCTTGCGTACGCGTTGCTGCTGCAGACAAGCAAACCATCCTGGCTTGGCGGGTTGGTTGCTGGTGAGCGTGCGGGTACGGATGCCCTGGGCGTTTCGGCGTTGGCGTTCCTGTTCCGGCATGTGGCCGGTATCCAGGAGCATCCTGAGCTTTCTGAGGAAGGCATCGCCTACAGGCACGTTGTGATTGCACCGAAAGCACCTTTTGGCGCGCAATTTCCAGAAGGCGCTCCGCTGGCACATGTTGCCGCACACTACGATTCTGCGCATGGCCGGTACGATGTGTCTTGGGAGCTCGAGACAGAGCGATTTACCCTCCGGGTTGTGGTTCCTTGCGGCTGCGAAGCGAAGGTGCAGATGCCAGACGGTGCAGAGCATCGCGTTGCGGCTGGCACGCATGTGTTCAGCACGTCGTTGCTCGAAGACGACGACGGAATTCCTGTGCTCCAGGACTCTCTGGGTAACTGATGGACGGCATACACGATCTCGGCGGAAAGCAGGGTTTTGGGCGAGTCGATATAACAGGCGGCGACGGTGCCTTCCACGAACGCTGGGAAGGTCGTGTATTCGCCATGGTGCAGAGCGCTTTTGGCGCTGGTGCGTTCATTAATCTGGACCACTTCCGGCACACCATTGAACGGATTGACCCGGTGGCTTACCTGGAGGATGGGTACTTCGGGCGCTGGTTGGGTGCATTGGAAACTGCGCTTGTCGAGGCGGCATTGGTAGAGGCTGGCCAGATCAGCCGGCGGGCCGCAAGGCCGGCCGAACCGCCGGAGCGTTTCGAGCGCGGCGATGGTCCGATGCACAGTGGTAGAGCCGTGGAATCAGCCCCGGCATTTGCAGTGGGCCAGATGGTGCGCACCGCCGACCACGGCAAGCCTGGGCATACCCGCCTTCCGAGCTACGCGCGTGGTCGCAAAGGCATCATCCAATCGCTGCACGGCGGATGGGTGTTTCCTGACACGCATGCGCACGGAAAGGGTGAGCAGCCGGAACATCTCTACACGGTTCGATTTTCGGGCGAAGAGCTCTGGGGCGCGGACTGTGATGATGGCGTCGAGGTGTGTCTCGATCTGTTCGAGAGCTATCTGGAGGTAATGTGAGTGAGCTGACCACGCCGGCGCTGCGCGCCGAAGCGCTCGAAGACCTGCTGGTGGAGCAAGGGCTGTTTGCGCCTGAGCAGCTGGATGCCATCATCGAGATGTTCAACGAGCGTGTAGGGCCGATGAATGGTGCGCGAGTCGTTGCCCGCGCCTGGACGGAGCCGACGTTCAAGGCTCGTCTCCTGGAGGATGCCACTACCGCCATCGCTGAGTATGCGTTTGAAGGCGGTCAGGTGGACAAACTCGTGGTCGTCGAAAACACGGACGAGGTGCACAACGTCGTGGTGTGCACGTTGTGCTCCTGTTACCCGTGGGCTGTGCTGGGATTGCCGCCTAAGTGGTACAAAGATCCGGCCTATCGGTCGAGGATCGTGCGCGAGCCGCGGCGCGTGCTCGAGGAGTTTGGCCTGGAGATTGCGCAGAACAAAACGATTCGTGTGTGGGACTCCAGTGCGGAAGTGCGCTATATGGTGTTGCCGCAGATGCCGGAGCGGCTGGCGACGGCGGATGAAACCGCCAGGGCGGCCGCGGTAAGCAGGGATGCGATGATCGGCGTGGCACTCGTGCAATGAATGTACGTGAGCTCAACGGTGCCGCTGCGCCGCCGATGACCAACGGTGAGCTGGCCTTCGAAGCGCCGTGGCAGGGTCGGGTGTTTGCCATGGCCAATGCGTTGTGCGATGCCGGTGCGTTCCAGTGGTCAGAGTTTCAAGCCGCATTGATCGATGAGATCAGCGCGCACGAGTCGGATGGCACGCCTTACGCATATTACGAGCGATTTCAGGCAGCGCTCGAAGCGCTGTTGAGTCGCAAGGGCCTTATCGACCGGTCTGCGCTGAACGCGCGGAGTGAGGCCTATCATCAGCGGCCGCACGGCCACGACCACTAAACTGCTCGTTGAGAAATCTGCGCACCGCTGGCGTATCGCCGGTGTGGCGTATGCGTGCCTGCTTCTTGGTGAGCTGGTAGTCGTACATCGGGTCGTAGTACCACTCCAGCAGGCGGGTGATCCAACCCTCGTGGCTGCCTGAGGTAAAGCCTCTGTCGAGTGCTGCGACCACGTCGCGGCAACGGGCGCCGCCCAAGCGGCGCTCGATGCGGGTCACGGCGGCTCGATATTGACCTTGCAGCGCTGCCTGCTCGCGCCCTTCGTGTAGCGGCTCGTCGACGTATTCCCTGCGGATGTTGGCCACCCGTTGCTCGAACGGTATGTCGAGGAGCACGACGGGAGCGCGCTGCATGGCGGCATGCACCGCCTCAGGCAGCGCAAGCCTGCCGATGGTCCGGCTTTCATCTTCCAGCACGATGCTCTGTCCGCGGTGTCGGAGCAGTTCGCAGGCCAGGTGATTCTCAAACGTGGCTGGTGATGGTTGTGGCTCGGCGCGTGCGCCAAAAGCGGACCCTCGATGCGCCGCGAGACCCTCCAGGTCTATGGCGAACGGCAGTTCGCGCAGGAGCTCGGTTTTGCCAGAACCAGTACGGCCGGCAAGCACCCACCACAGCGATGCTTCGGCGTCTGTGATTTCCAGCGCCTTCAGGCAAAGTTGACGTAGCGCCTTGTAACCACCTTGCACACGGCGTACCTCGACGCCTGTATCCGACACCCAGCGCTGTGCGATTGCCGAGCGTTCGCCGCCACGCCAGCAGAATAGAAATGCCCTGGGATGGTTGCCAAGACACTCCCGCCACGCGTTAACCCGGTGGCGTTTTGCTTCGCCCTGTACAAGCGCGTAGCCGAGCTGGCGCGCTGCGTCCGCACCTTCGTGTTTGTAGGTGGTGCCGACCTGTGCACGCTCCTCATCGTTCAGTATGGGCAGGTTGATGGCACCCGGGACAGCGCCTTGATCATGCTCGTCCGGTGCGCGCACATCGATGCTGACAGCGCGGCGCTCGACGATCTCGGCGAGCGCGGTTTCAGGGGGCAGGTTCAATGATCGTCTCGCCGGCACGGAATTTCGCGAGGTGTGTCTCGAGTATCTCCAACACATCGGTCCGATTGAGTTCCTGCGCGCGGGATATCGCCTGTTCCTGAAGCTCGATGGCGCGCTCAAATTCGCCGATTGCTGCGTGGATCGCGGCCCAGGTGTCGAGGTATTCCGGACGCCCGGCGGCGTCTGAGTCCTGCGTCATCACCATGTCCATGATGCGTTTGGCGTAACGCGGATCCTGCAGGTCCGGGATGTCTGAGACGACCAGTGTCCAGGCTACTTCGTTGACGATGTTGGCGTCGCCCGGGTTCACCTTGACCGCCTGGCGATAGCTTTTCAGCGCCGCTTTGGCGTTCTGTGCGCCCAGGATACCGCGGGCATGCAGGTTGCCAATCAGGAGCGAGGCTTCTGCATCTTCCTGCGCGGCGTAGCGCTGCAGCCAGTCGAGCAGGCGTGGATCTGCGGCAATGGACTTTTCGGCGACGAGAAAGCGCGCGTAAGCACCCAGCGCCCTTCGGTTGTCGAGTTCGGCCGCACGTACGTAATGCTCCGCCGCCAGCTCGTTGGATTGCACAACATGCTCGCCGGCGGCGTGCAGGTGTGCGAGGTAGAGGATTGCGTCGCTGTGGTCCAGCCTGGCTGCGCGCTCCAGCAGCGGAATGCCCGCGTCGGTATTTTCCTCGCCGTAGTGCCCGCCCAGATACAGCACCGCAAGGGCATACATCGCGTCGCTCGAGCCGAGTGCTATGGCGTGTACGTAGTTGTCCAGCGCATCGCCCAAAAGCGTCTCGCGCTTGGTGGCGTCCTCTTCGGAGCGAGATGCGTCGAAAAAGATGCGCGCGAGCAGGGTGTTGGCCAGTACGTTGCCTGCGCGGGAAGAGGCGCGCAGCCAGCCGATGGCATCCTCGGTGCGATTACGGCTCGCCAGGAACGCCCCGACCGCTGCTTGTGCTGCGGAATCGGACTCGCGGGCGAGCAGCCCGATGAGTGTGAACGGGGTGGTCTCTGCCCCGCCTTCCGTGGCAGCGGCGTTCTGCAGTAGCGCCTGGTACATGGGTGAGACGTCATAGAAGCGTCGTGACAACGCCTCATCCTGGGGCTTGGTGACCAGCAGCAGCATGAACGGATGGTTGTCGGTGCTCTGATAGATCCCGCCAACAGGCTCCAGGTTGTCTATCAGCACGTGGGTTCGGCCCTCGGTACGGGTCATCACCTCGTACGGCGCGTCAACGCTGCCGTCGCCACTCTCAATGGCGCTGCGTATCGCTTCCATCCAGGCGCGATGTTTGTCCGCTGCATCGTCCGACGACACGTGGTCATAGAAGCGCAGCATCGCGTAATGTCCCGTTAGGCTCCCGTGGAACGTATCGAGAATCGCTGAGCCCATGGCGCCGAGCTTGAGCGGTTCGTCGTCCAGCAGCGCCAGGGCCTGCTCCTCGAGCTCCATCAGGCGGCTCAGCCGCTCCGGAAAATCTTCGGTGTTGAGAAATGCCTCGCGCAGTGTGGCCACGTCGGGCATGCCCCCTGCGGCGACGGCCTCGGACAATACTTCGTAGGAAGGGGGCGGGGATGTCGGTGTCTGGCAGGCCGCAGCCAGCACCGACAGGGTGGCTGCGATCAGCAAATGGTGAATGCGCATCGGCGTGTTATAACACCGACGTCGCGCCGAAGGTACACTAGGGCGTCCAACACGTGAGACGCGGCAAATATGCTGTTTAAAAAAGTCGAGATGCCGAGCCCGGAGGAAGCGCTGCCGGGTCGAGCCATGCAGATGCCGGTGCGGGGCGTGCACGCGGTGAATGGCAACCGAACGGTGGAGCCGTTTGCGGAACATCTCAAGCAGGCGATGTTCGGGCTCGGCTGTTTCTGGGGTGCGGAGCGCAAGTTCTGGCAGGTGCCAGGCGTGTACAGCACGGCGGTTGGTTACAGCGCCGGCTTCACTGCGAACCCCGCCTACGAAGAAGTCTGCACTGGGCGGACGGGGCACAACGAGGTCGTGCTGGTGGTGTTCGATCCTGCGGTGGTTTCTTTCGAGCAGCTGCTCACCGTGTTCTGGGAATCACACGATCCGACTCAGGGCATGCGGCAGGGTAACGATGTGGGCACGCAGTACCGCTCTGGCATCTACACATTCGATGCGGCGCAGGCCGACGCCGCGCAGGCCTCCCGGGAAGCGTTCCAGGCGGCGCTGTCGGCGGCGGGTTACGGAGAGATCACCACGGAGATCGTGCCTGCCCAACCCTTCTACTACGCCGAGGACTACCATCAGCAGTACCTGCATAAGGTACCCAATGGCTACTGCGGCCTGGGGGGGACGGGAGTGAGCTGTCCGGTGGGCCTCGTTTCGGCGGAGTAGCGCCGCGCGGCGGGAGGATGGAATTGCACAGAGGGGATAGGGCGACGAAAGCGTTGTCCAAAACAAACAGCACACCTCACCTCTTGCGCTTGATTCGCTTCGGTCGTTTCGCCTTCTCGATGATGCGTTTGAGCGTTTGGGCGTCTTCCCAGCGAAACATCGGGCCGTAGGCGACCGGGACGTCGCCGCTGCCCACCGTGGTGACCACCACGTTGAAACTCTCGACCGGCCCTCCTCTGCCCCACACGGTGAAGCTGCGTAACTGCACCTCTTCGACGTCGCCCGTCTCAAGGGTGGTTGATGAGCGGACGAACGGCAGGAAGCAAAGTCTTCGTTTGATCGTCAACTTCCCTGCTTCGCGATCCACTTCAACCCCAGAGGTCTGGATCAGCGCGAGACAGAACACGCCACCTGCGATCACCACGATCCCGAGCACAAACCCTGGCGTCAGGCTTCCGTCTTCAAATCGATACCTCCCGCCCGGCGCGGCCAACGCGTTGCGAATCTCCTTTGCAATCCGCGCTTTACCCTCCCTGTCTTCGCTCACCAGCGACATGTTGAACGAGCGATCGCGAGTGGTTACCACGATCTCATAGGTGCCGCTGTCCTCGGGGATTTTGACCGAGACTTCGCGTATTTCTGCGACATCCACTGAATGCTGAGCGGTGATCCACTTGCCGAGGAAGGCCCGCTGGTAGTCGAGTTGCCCGTTGTCGACGGAGATGGTGATCGTCACCGCCAGCAGCTTCAGGACAACCCAACCCCCTACCAGCCCCAGAACTCCGGACAGCAGATATGCCGCCAGATGGATCGGCGTGAGCCGGATCTTCAGCCTCGTTTCGCAGTCATCCAAGATCGCGATTTTCATCGCCATACCTCCTGGAAGTGGTTAGCAGGCTGCTGAAAAAGTACAGGAAGTACTTTTCCGCACCCTGTTAGGGATTTGGCTTGTTCCGATATCGAGACGTACGGGTCATCCGCAGGCTGAGAATTCTTAGTCCTTGCCACATATCCCTCAATACCGGCAGCGAGGAGCCGCGTGCGACTTCCAGGTTGCGCTGCTCTCTGGCGTGCTTCCCACAGGTCGTATTCAGCTTGCATTCTCACCCACAATTCCTACGTTGTTCCCAGAACGCTCTCCAGTAGTCAGATCGATCACCCTTTGACTTGTCCAACCTTACATCGGGAGGCTGGCCAGCAATCCGTAAATCATCCAGTGAGGCTGTGGAGTGCCTAATGGTCAGCAGCGCCTTTGCGCGAATCCACATTTTTCTGGGCAACGACTTCGACTGATTGCTTTTCCAGTGCCTGTCGACTAGTTGCCGTCACTCCCCGGCTGGGGCAGACTGCCACGCCGTTTTCCAAGGTGAGGCGAAAGCCCGTGGCCCGGTACGACCATCAGGCGATCGAGCGGCGGTGGCAGGCGTACTGGGACGAACACCAGACCTTTGCTACCCCCACCGATCGCACACGCCCCAAATACTATGTGCTCGACATGTTCCCCTACCCCAGCGGGGTGGGGCTGCATGTCGGCCATCCAAAAGGCTATGTCGCTACCGATGTGGTGGCGCGCGCGCGGCGCATGATGGGCTACAACGTGCTGCATGCCATGGGCTGGGATTCCTTCGGCCTGCCCACCGAGCGCCAGGCGGTGCGGGAAGACATCTCGCCGCAGGAGGTGACGGCGCGCAACGTGCAGACGTTCAAGCGGCAGCTGAAGATGCTCGGACTGTCCTACGACTGGAGCCGTGAGCTCGCCACGTCCGACCCGGACTACTACAAGTGGACGCAGTGGATCTTTCTGCAGCTCTTTGAAAAAGGCCTCGCCTTCGAAGCCGATGTGCCTGTGAACTGGTGCCCGGCGCTGGGTACGGTGCTCGCCAACGAAGAGGTCAAAGACGGCGTCTACGTGGAGACCGGTGACCCGGTCGAGAAGCGCTCCATGCGCCAGTGGATGCTGAAGATCACCGACTACGCGGAGTCGTTGCTGGCAACGCTGCCGGACGTGGACTGGCCGGAAGGCATCAAGAAGATGCAGCAGGACTGGATCGGCCGCTCGGAAGGCGCATCCATCCGCTTCGCCGTTGATGGCGCCAACGAGGCAGTGGAAGTGTTCACCACCCGTCCGGACACGCTATTTGGCTGTACCTACGTGGTGCTCGCGCCGGAGCATCCACTGGTGGACGGCATCACCACGCCGGCGCAGGCCGACGCCGTGGCTGCCTACCGTCATGCGGCGGCCATGCGCAGCGATCGCGACCGTACCAGCGATGCTGCGGACGCGCCGAAGACCGGCGTTTCGACCGGTGCATTCGCCATCAACCCGGTGAATGGCGAGCGTGTACCCATCTGGATCGCAGACTATGTGCTCGCCTCTTACGGCACGGGTGCTGTGTTTGCCTGTCCGGCGCACGATGAGCGCGACTACGCCTTTGCGCGCGCTTTCGACCTGCCGGTGGTGGAGGTGGTGCTTGGCGGTGATGTTTCACAGGCGGCCTACACGGGCGATGGCGAGCATGTGCGTTCCGGGTTCCTGGACGGCTTGAACATCGCCGACGCCAAGCGCCGTGTGATCGAGTGGCTGGCTGAGCAGGGTCACGGCGACGGCACGATCACCTATCGATTGCGCGACTGGTTGTTTTCGCGACAGCGCTACTGGGGCGAACCGGTGCCGGTGGTGCACGTTGATGGTGAAGTGCGCCCGGTGCCCGAAAGCGCCTTGCCGGTAACGTTGCCGGATCTCGACGAGTACCGTCCCACGGAAGACGGGCAACCGCCGCTGGCGCGGGCGCAGGAGTGGCTGCAGACCACGGATTCGACCACTGGCGAGGCAGCGTTGCGCGAAACCAACACCATGCCGCAGTGGGCGGGGTCGTGCTGGTACTACCTGCGTTTCATCGATCCGCACAACGACCAGGCCGCCTGGGATCCGGAAGAAGAAAAATACTGGATGCCGGTGGATCTCTATGTGGGCGGCGCCGAGCATGCCACTTTGCATCTGTTGTACTCCCGCTTCTGGCACCATGTACTGCATGATCTGGGGCTGGTCTCCACACGCGAGCCGTTCCAGCGCCTGTTCAACCAGGGCATGATCCACGGCACCTCCTACCGCGACGAGCGCGGCAAGTACTACACCCGCGACGAGGTGGAGGAACGTGACGGTGCCTGGTTTGCGAATGACGGCACGCCGGTATTCACGCGGCGCGAGAAGATGTCCAAATCCAAGGGCAATGTCGTCAACCCGGTAGATATGTGCGAGGCCTACGGCGCCGACTCGCTGCGGCTGTATGAACTCTTCATGAGCCCGCTGGAAGATGGCGGCGACTGGGAGACCACCGGGGTTGCCGGCTGTCGCCGTTTTCTCGACCGGGTCTGGCGGTTGGCGGAGGATGAAGAAGGGCGCCTCACGGATGCTACGGTTGATGCACCGGAGCTCGAACGGGCATTGCACAGCGCCATCAAGAAGGTGGCAGAGGCGGTGGATAGCCTGAAATTCAACACTGCCATCTCCGAGATGATGGTCTTCGTCAACGAGGCGACCAAGGCGAGCGCACTACCGCGCGCGTGGCTCGATGCGTTCGTCCGTATCCTCGCGCCCTTTGCACCGCACCTCGCGGAGGAGCTCTGGGCCGGGCTCGGGCACCAGCAGTCCCTCGCTCTGGCGTCGTTTCCTGCGTATGACGAGGCCAAGCTCGCGGCCGACACCGTGACGCTCGCCGTGCAGGTCAACGGTAAGCTGCGGGCGACCATTGAGGTGCCCGCCGATACCGGCAAAGACGATGCGCTGGCCGCTGCGCGAGCGGAGCCGAACGTGCAACGGTTCATGGAAGGCAAGACGCTGAAGAAAGAGATCTTCGTGCCCGGCAAGCTCATCAACTTCGTTGTTGCCGGTTGATGAGCGCGCCGAGCGATCGCACCAGAGTGCGCAGGAACGCTAGGCGTGCGGTATACGAGGCGGAAACCATCCGCAACATCCTCGACCGTGAGATGGTCTGCCACGTTGCCTACGTGGCAGATGGTGAACCCCGTATCGTGCCCACGCTGTACATCCGCCAGGGAGACCATGTGTATCTGCATGGCAACCGGCAGAGCGCGTTGTTGCGTCACATGGAGGCCGGCGGCCTGGTGACGATGTCGGTCATGCTGGTGGATGGCGTTGTCGTGGCGCGCAGCGGCTTTCACTGCTCCATGAACTACCGATCCGTCACCCTCTACGGGCGTGGCCAAGTCGTGCACGGCGAGGCGCACCGGCAGGTTCTGGACGCGTTTGTCGAGGCGCTGGTACCGGGGCATCTCGCGCAGGTACGTCAGCCAACCCCGCAGGAGCTGGAAGCTACCACCGCGGTGGCCCTGGCCATCGATGAGTGTGTGGCGAAAGTCCGCACCGGCGGCCCGATAGATGACGAGGCCGATCTGCAGGCGGATGTGTGGGCCGGCGTGTTGCCCCTATCCCGCGAGGTGGGAGAGCCGCAACCGGCTGCAGACCTTAAAGAAGGTGTCGTGCTGCCGGATTACCTGGCGGCGTTTCGCTATCCGGACGCGCGTTGATGGCGGGTAAGCTCGGTATCGGCATCGACTTTGGCACCACGAACTCTGCCGCGGCGGTGTTCGACGGAGAGCGTGTGCTGCTCGTTCAGCTCGAAGCGGACGACGCCATCATGCCGTCGGCCACCTATATCGACTCGGCTCTACAGACCGACACCGGCCATCGGGCGATTGAGAGATACATCGAAGATAACACCGGCCGAACGGTGGAGATGATCCCCGAGGTCATCGCGGAGACGAGCCAGTTTGTGGAGAACGACGGCGGCGATGAGCCGGCCGCTGTGGATACCTCCACCACCAAAATCTACGGTTTGCCGCTCACGGACAGCGGTCTCAAAGGCCGGCTGTTTCGCGGCACCAAACGTCTCCTTGGGGACGAGCGGGTGCGCCGCCTCATGGTGTTTGATCACCCGTTTCGCCTGGTTGCCCTCATCACGCCGCTGCTGCTGCGCATGCGCAAGACCGTGGAGCAGCAAGTGGGTGCGGTTGCATCGGCGCATCTTGGCCATCCGGTCAACTTCGAAGGCCGCGATGAGTTCCGTAACAAGCTGGCGTTGTCCAGGCTGTCGGAGGCCTACAAGTATGCGGGGATCAAAGAACAGCACTTCTATCCGGAACCCATCGCTGCCGCGGTGAGCTATCTGCATGCGGCGCCGTCCGAAGGCGAGTATCTGCTCACGTTCGATTTCGGTGGGGGCACGCTGGATCTGTGCGTGTTGAAGCGCGACGGCCGTCAATTTGATGTAGTGACCACACATGGCATCGGCCTCGGTGGTGATCACATCGACCAGCGCCTCTTTCGCGAGCTGCTCTTCCCGCTGCTGGGCAAAGGTGAACTCTGGCGCCGGCGGGGTATGGACCGAGAGATCGAAACCCGTTTTCCCTTCGAGGACTACGAGGAGCTGCTGGTGAACTGGGCGGTGACCTACACGCTCAACCAGAACAAGTACACCGCACCGGTGATGGACCGTATCAGCCAGAATGATGCCGGTGCGCGCAAATTCGAGCGGTTGCGTGATCTCATCAAGCGAAACGCGAGCTACCAGCTGTTTCAGAAGATCAAGGATTTCAAAGCGGAGCTCTCCGATCAGCAGGAAGCAGTGCTGGACATACCGGAGCTCGATATCGAGGTGACTCTGGCCCGGGCCGACTTTGAGGTGCTGATCGCCGATCTCCTGCAACAGGCAGCCGAAGCGGTGGATGACACCTTGCGCAAGGCAGGCCTGTCTGCAGATCAGGTGGACGTGGTGCTGCGCACTGGTGGCTCCAGCCTGATCCCGGCGGTCACCGACATACTCAATGCGCGCTTTCCGGGCCGTGTGGTATCACATGATCCGTTCACGAGCGTGGCCACGGGCCTGGCTATCGCGAGCTATCACGGCCTGACGGCGTAGGCGGCAACTCCCGGGGCGGTTGCCAGTTGGCATCCAGCGTCCAGAAGAACGTTTTCAACACCCGATAGGTCAACCCCCACACGAAGTGGCCGCCGCTGAGGCGATAGCCGTTGAACACCGTCGGCTGGCCCTGCAGGAGCATGGTTTCGGTGTGATGCAGTTCGTTGCCCGCCAGGTCTGCCAGCGGCGCCCACACCACTTCAGCGACCTCGTAGTTGGGGTTGAATGCCGGGTCGCCCTCGATCTCGAAAACGTGTGGGGCGATGATCATGTCCAGCACGCGGCCCCGCGGCTGTGCGGTCTGGTGATCCAGCGCACCGAGGTGGTGGCTGTGGTCGAGTTTGAGGTCGATCTCCTCTTCGGTTTCGCGCATCGCCGCGTGTACGTAGTCGTGATCTATCTGATCGCGGTGACCGCCGGGGAACGCCATGTGCCCTGACCAGGGGTCGCCTTCCTTCTCCGCCCTCTGGATGAACAGCATCTCCGGGCCGGTGGGGCGGTCACGCAGCACGATCGCCACCGCCGCTTCCCGGGTGTTGGGGCCCGGACGGCTGGTGCTCGGCCGGTACGCGGCCAGACGTTGGCGGATCAGATCCAGTTCGAACAAGGCGACAGTTTGCGTAGCAAAGCTGTCATCATACCTGCAAACAACACCTGGGAGAGCCGCCATCTCTGACGACGAGAGCCACGCCGCCGCATCGCGCGCGCTAGCGAAAGAAAGTAACCGCTGCTTCGTGTGCGGGCCAGGTAACCCGATCAGCCTCGGCGTGCAGTTCCGGCTGGAGAACGATCGGTGTATCGCCGAGTTCACGCCCCGCGATGAACACATGGGATACCCCGGCGTCACCCACGGCGGCATCGTCTTCAGCCTCTTGGACGACGTGATGGCCAACTGGTGGTATCTGCAGGGCACGCGTTGCTTCACGGCAAAAGCAGACATCCGCTACCGGGCGGAGCTGCCCATCGGCACACCGTTACGTCTGGAGGGGTGGTGCACCCGGCAGAAAGGCCGCCTGGCGGTTATGGCCGGTCAGGTAGTGCGGGCTGCGGACGGGTTCGTCTTTGCCGAGGCCACCGGCCACTTCATGGCAGCAGCCGACCAACGCGCTGGCTCCACTCAGGCCGGATAGCGTCGCGACAACCAGTCGAGCAGGGCGCGGTTGGTGTCGTCTGGCAACTCCTGCTGAATCCAGTGCCCGCAGGGCAGGGTCAACGTTTCCAGATCGTCGACGATCTCGCCGAGGTTGGCCGCGGGCGGCACGATGTCGTACTGGCCGTAGATCATGAGTGCCGGTTGCCGCACCTTCTCGGCCACCGCGCCCAGGGTGTGCCAGTTGCGGGCGAAGTTGCGGTACCAGTTGATGCCGGGCGTGAACGAATTGCGTTCGAAGCCTGACACGAAGACCTCGAGCTCCTCCTCGGACATGATGGGGTCGCCGACCGGCTCGGTGCGCTCCGCAAGGCGCAGCAGCGGCATGCCAGGCGCCATTTCCGGCGCGGGGTGTTGCCACTGATTGGTGCGATACAGGTTGTTCAGAAGCTGCCGTGTGTTGGCGCCGAAGGCCTCGTCAGCCACACCCGGGAAGCGGTTGAAGTGCACGATGTAGAAATCGTCGCCGAGCAGCTCGCTCCACACGCTCAACCAGTCGCGCTCGCCGCGCGCCAGGTAGGGCACGCTCAAGTTTATGACGCCCGCGACACGCTCCGGGTGCAGAACGGCCATGGCCCACACCACGATGGCACCCCAATCGTGACCGATGAATACGGCATCGTCATAGCCGTATTGGTCGAGCAGGCCGGCCAGGTCGCCGGTCAGTCGGGTGATGTCGTATTCCTCCACCGCCCCGGGGGCGGTGCTCATCCCGTAGCCGCGCTGGTTCGGCACGATCACGTGATAGCCGGCGTCGGCCAGCGGCGTGACCTGATGGCGCCACGAGAACGCGTGTTCCGGCCAACCGTGGCAGAGAACTAGCGGTTTGCCTGCGCCTGCTTCGAATACCTCGAGCTCGATGCCGTTGGTGGCAATCATCTTGCCTTCAGGAAATGCCACGTTTGCGCTCCAGCTGCTTCTGTCGATGCGCATCATACGCTACGTACGCCACTTCAGGTGTTCGGCGCACAGCGCGCCGGCGGCGTCTCGCTAAGCTGAATGCCCCCTAACCAATGAGGAGCAGACATGCGAAAGCTGCAGTCCCATGAGCACTGGCATGTGGCCGGTGGCGACAACCCGCCGCCGCCGAGAAGCATCATTACCGAAACGCGGCATACGTCGCCGCAATGGAGACCGGTCTGGCAACCCGGCCCATTTCCCTGGCCGGGAGACGAGGACGACAGGCGCTACCGCGCGTCCTGACACCAGTCTGTGTCGGTGGCGGTCTCCCGGAGCGCGTCACCGGCAAACTTTTTCGGGCACACTGACGACTTCATGACTAACGCGTATGAGGATCGTTCTGTGAGAGAAGCCAACGACACACACAGCCTGGGTGTGGGGTATCTGCTGTGGATCTTCGGCTTCCTTGGCGCGCATCGCTTCTACTTCGGCAAGCCGGTCAGCGGCACCATCTACTTCTTCACCCTCGGGTTACTGTTCGTCGGCTGGATTGTCGATCTGGTGCTCATGCCGCGGCTCGAAGCTACTGCCGAGCGCCGCTACCAGGTTGGTGAGAAAAGCTACACCGTGGCCTGGGTGTTTCTGGTATTCCTCGGTTTGCTGGGCTTTCACCGCTTCTACCAGGGAAAGATCGTCACGGGGCTGATCTACCTCTGTACGTTGGGCCTCTTCGGCATCGGCATCATCTACGACTTCTGGACG
>JAUIED010000197.1 GCA_030428905.1 Gammaproteobacteria bacterium | reverse complement strand
AGGCTGAGTTTCCCGTGCCGCTGGTGCGAAGCTACCAACTCGACGTTGGCTGGTATCTCGATGACGCGCTGACCAAATACGTTCACCAGGAAACCATCGACGGCGCCGGCGAGTTCGTGATCAATCTTGGTGATGTTCAACAGCAGCTCTTCGACCGCCTGTCGGAGGGCCTCTTCGCCAACCACCAGTTCGTTGGCAATCCCGGCCCACACCCCAACCTGGACGGTGTCATGGTACCGAGCATCGCCGACCTGCAGTTCTCCACGCCAAAGCAGACGCGCTCCGACTACTTCGAGGTGTGGATTCGCTACCAGATCAAACTCTACAACGCCGACGGCACCCTGCGCGGCGACTGGCCCCTCACAGCCTACGGAAAGGCGCACACCCAGAATTACGGCGTGAGCACCGCCCGCCCTGCCCTGCAGGAAGCTGCTATCGCCGCCTGCAGGGATGCCATTGCGTATTTTTCCCTTCACTTCCACACTGTGCCTGTGGTGAAAACCTGGCTCGATGAGCGCAACGCGAGGATCGACACATGAGCATGCCAGCCATTCGACTGACTTTGGCACTAGCGGCCGTGGCAGCGCTCGGTGGTTGCGTGACATCCACAGTGCAGGAAGTTCGCGAGGGGCACACCGAGCTCGCTGAGGGTGATGCAGTGGTGGTGCTCGGCCGCCGCAACCGCCCCAGCAGCAGCGAAACGGAGCTCGACTTCGTCACCTGCGTGTCCCGCAACATGGGCAATGGGAGCAACGGCATACCTGTGGTCGACGGCGAAGCGTTTCGAGACGCCCTGTTCCCCTGGTTCGAACCGCGCACCGCCCCCATGAACGCCAGCGATCTACCGGAGTTGATCAGCCATCCGGCGCTGGTGGATCGTTTTGAGTCGGTGGGCGTCAAATATGTGGTGTGGGTAGAAGGTTCCACCCGTCGCACAGACTCCGCGGGCTCGTTGAGCTGCAGCGTTACGCCCGGAGGCGCTGGCTGCTTCGGCTTTCTCACCTGGGAGAACGATTCAGACTACGAAGCCTCGGTGTGGGACATCGAGTCCGGTCGCACCGTTGGCCGGGTGAGCTCCGAAGCCGTGGGCACCAGCTACATGCCGGCGGTGGTCGTGCCGGTGCCCATCATCGCCCGCGTCAAGAGCTCTGCCTGTTCAAGCCTGGCCAATCAGCTCAAGGGGTTTCTTGGCAACTCTTCATAGCGACTCTTCATAGCGATTCGCTATAGCGACTCTGTATAGCGACTCCTCAGACTCCTCATAGCAAGAGCCCTACAGCGGGTCAGCTTGCCGCGCTCAGGGGGTGATCTCAACCACCTCCCCTTCGAATCGCTCCGGCTCAACGGAATACCATTCAGTCAGTTTGACCTTGTGCTTCTGCGCGCACTGATCTGCCATCTCGTAAAACGTAGGACGACCGGGATCAGCGATGACGACACGCTTGACGCCGGAGCGTAGCGCCCGACTGATCATCTTTGCGAGCGGGTCGACCAGCTCGTCCCAGAAGCAGATATCTGAACCGACGATGACATCGTACGCTTCCAGATCCTTCTTCTTGAGCTTGTCGAAGCCTTTAACCAACGGCGCCACCTGCACATCGTTGAGCTCGGCAAGGACCTTGAGAAACGGAAACACTTCCGGGTCGATATCGAGCGCAGTCACTTCACCGTCGAATCGCTTGGCGCAAAACACCGACAGCGGCCCCCATCCGGAGCCGATTTCCAGCATGCGCGACCCCTTCGCCACCGGCCGGTGCTGCAGATAGTCCATCACCAGGTAGCTGGAGTTCCAGGTTTTGTGCCCGTGCACTGACGGCTGGTAGCGTTTGCGCATGCGCCGGATGAGCTTGTGCTTCGGTTCGAGCAGATAGATGCCGTAGGCCTGAAACAGGTGGGGTTCCGGTGAGCGTTCCAGCTTCGGCATCGTCTCTCTTCCTGTAAAAAAGCGGCGCATGTTACCCCGCCGTCAGGATGCAGGCTACCTGCGCAATTGGCAGGATTGTAAGGACGGTCCCACCGATGCAGATACGAGCGCAGATGCCAAGGCAGATGCCAAGGCAGATACCGATCCACACGCCAACCAGAGCCCAACCAACACCACTGCCATATACCCGACTAAATTACTCGGGTATTATGGATTTTTCCGGTAAGATCCGCCCTCGATAAATCAGGTACCCAGCGTGGCAAACGAATCCGTACATGAACGGCTGCAGCGCGATTACAGCGCCGGCTTCGTCACTGAGATCGAGTCCGACACCCTACCTCCAGGCCTAGATGCCGATGTGGTGCGCTTCATCAGTAACCGCAAGGGCGAACCTGAGTGGCTCACCGCGTGGCGCCTGCAGGCGTACGAGCATTGGCTCACCATGCCCCAACCGGAGTGGGCGCACGTGCGGTTTCCGCCGGTAGATTTTCAGGGAATCTCCTACTACTCCGCACCGCGCAGTCAGGGCGACGGCCCGAAATCCCTGGAGGAGGTAGACCCTGAGCTGCTGCGCACCTACGAAAAACTCGGCATACCCCTGCACGAACAGGAGATGCTGGCGGGCGTGGTGCGGGAAAACGTCGCGGTCGACGCGGTGTTCGACAGCGTCTCCATTGCCACCACGTTCAAGGACAAACTCGCTGATGCCGGCGTGGTGTTCTGCCCCATTTCCGAGGCGGTCCACAGCCACCCGGAGATCGTGCGCAAGTACCTCGGCTCGGTGGTGCCCCAGAAGGACAATTTTTATGCCGCGCTCAACTCCGCAGTATTCAGCGATGGTTCCTTCGTCTACATCCCCGAAGGCGTGCGCTGCCCGATGGAGCTCTCCACCTACTTCCGTATCAATGCGCAGAACACAGGTCAGTTCGAGCGTACGCTGATCGTCGCCGACCGTGGCAGCTATGTCAGCTACCTGGAAGGCTGCACCGCACCGATGCGCGACGAAAACCAGCTGCACGCAGCAGTGGTGGAGCTGGTCGCTCTGGACGATGCGGAGATCAAATACTCCACGGTGCAGAACTGGTACCCAGGGGATGCCGAGGGACGCGGTGGTATCTACAACTTCGTCACCAAGCGCGGTACCTGCCACAACCGCGCAAAAATCTCCTGGACTCAGGTGGAAACCGGCTCCGCGGTAACCTGGAAATACCCGAGCGTGGTTCTACGCGGCGATGACAGTGTTGGCGAGTTCTACTCCGTGGCGCTCACCAACAACCGACAGCAGGCGGACACCGGCACGAAGATGATTCACATGGGCAAGCGCAGCCGCAGCACCATCGTCTCCAAGGGCATCAGTGCCGGGCGCAGCGAGAACAGTTACCGCGGCCTGGTGCGCGTTTCACCCACTGCCGCCGGAGCTCGCAACTACACGCAGTGCGACTCCCTGCTCATCGGCGGCGCCTGCGGCGCGCACACGTTCCCCTACATCGAAAACAAGAATGCCACTGCCACCGTCGAGCATGAAGCTACCACGTCGAAAGTGAGCGACGAGCAGCTTTTCCTCTGCGCACAGCGCGGCATCGATGCGGAGAAGGCCGTGAGCATGATCGTTAACGGTTTCTGTAAAGAGGTATTCAGAGAGTTGCCCATGGAGTTTGCAGTAGAAGCAGGAAAACTGCTGGAAGTCAGTCTGGAAGGAGCCGTCGGGTGAGCGATATGGCAAATACCGCGGCGCATCCACTGCTCGAGATTGATGACCTGCACGCAGAGGTCGATGGCAAAGCCATACTCAAGGGTTTGAGTCTCACCGTGCGGGCAGGCAGCGTGCACGCCATCATGGGGCCCAATGGCTCGGGAAAGAGTACGCTGGCCAACGTGCTGGCCGGCAAACCGGGTTATGAGGTCACTGGCGGGTCGGTGCGGTTTGATGGACAGGATCTGCTGGCGATGGAACCCGAGGAACGCGCACATGCCGGCCTGTTCCTGGCGTTTCAGTACCCCGTTGAAATTCCCGGCGTGAGCAACATGGAATTCCTCAAAACGGCCATGGAAGCAGCCGCCAAGGCACGACAGGAAACACCTCTCACCACAGCAGAATTCATGAAGAAGCTGCGCGGCACGGCCTCCGAACTCGACCTTGCCGCCGATTTTCTCAAACGCGGCGTCAATGAGGGCTTCAGCGGTGGTGAGAAAAAGCGCAACGAGATTCTGCAAATGAAGCTTCTCGCGCCGAAGTTTGCGCTGCTCGATGAGACGGACTCCGGGCTTGATATCGACGCGCTGGCTGTCGTTGGCAACGGCGTCAACGCTTTCGTCGACGAAGATCGAACTCGCGCTGTGCTGATGATCACGCACTATCAGCGGCTGTTGAACCACATCGTGCCGGATGTAGTGCACGTGCTCGCCGACGGCCGCATCGTCGAAAGCGGTGACAAGCAGTTGGCTCTGACGCTGGAGGAGCGAGGCTACGCATGGCTGAAGCGCGCCTGATTCCTCAGCATACCGAGCAAGCGCTCCGCGCCCTGCGTGATGCACCCATGTCGGTGCCGGCAGCACGTGAGCACTGGAAATATTCCAAACTCGAACTCGCACGCGGCGCCATTACAGATGCCCCGAATGCTGACGCCGTTGAGATAGCAGGCGTACCAGGGGCGCTGCACGCGATGCTTGCCGACAGTGGCTTCTGTCCGCTGACGTGCGACCTTCTGTTGCGCGAGCCACGGATACAGGTTCTGCAGCTGACCGAATCGGGGCGGCACGAGCTGAAGGTTGCTAGCGCCGCCACACCGACGGTGATCCAGGTGGCGTCCGGCATCAGCGCTGAGGTGATCGATCGGGATCAGGGTGCGAGTGCCTGGATCATTTGTATCATCGAGGACAACGCGACGCTCAACTACCACCGCCTGCGCTCGACTCAGGAGGTGCAGGAATGGAGCAAGTTACAGTTCGTGCAGCACAGGGACAGCGAGGTGACGCTCACGAGCTTTGTCAGCGCTGCGGCCTTTCGCCGCCATGACGTATCGGTGGATCTTCTGGGAGCCAACGCCGAATTCCGTTTTGATGGTGCAGCGGTGGCAAGCGCCCGGCAGCACATCGACCTGCAATCACACGTGCGGCACCAGGCGCCGCACACTCGCAGCAAACAGCGCTGGCACACCATCGGCCAGGACCGGGCCACGCTGACCTATCGCGGCCGCATCTACATCGCCGAGCAGTGCAACGGCGTCGATGCCGGCCTGACCAATCGAAACCTGGCGCTCGGCGCCGGTGTGACGATCAACACCAAGCCGGAGCTCGAAATCTACTCCGACGATGTATGCTGTGCGCACGGTGCAACGGTTGGCCAGTTGGATGAGGAGACGCTGTTTTTTCTTCGCGCCCGCGGCATCGATGAACGCACGGCCCGGCGCATGCTGGCTGAGGGATTCCTGCGTGAGACGCTATCCGGCCCGCTGGCTGATGAAGCGGCCCATGTGCTGACCGGGAGCGTGGCGTGAGCAACCCCATTCGGTCGGATTTCCCCATCCTGGCGCAGGAGGTCAACGGCGCACCGCTGGCCTACCTGGACAATGCCGCCACCACGCAAAAGCCGCAACAGGTCATCGACGCCATCAGTCGCTACTACGAACGGGACAATGCCAACGTCCATCGCGCCGCGCACGCCCTGGCAGACCGTGCCACACGCGCCATGGAGGACGCCCGCCTGGCAGCAGCAGCGTTCATCAATGCGCCGTCTGCGCGGGAAGTCATCTTCACCCGGGGTACCACGGAGGGCATCAATCTGGTCGCCCACGGGCTGGCGGATTCACTCGGACAGGGCGACGAAATCCTCATCACGGAGAGTGAACACCACAGCAATATCGTGCCATGGCAGCTTCTGGCAGAGCGGACCGGAGCGATACTGCGCGCCGCACCGGTGCTCGATTCCGGGGATATCGACGAGGAGGCGTTCACCGCAATGCTCGGTGAACGCACACGCATCGTCGCTTTCGGACACGTCTCCAACGCCCTTGGCACCATTCATCCGGTGCGATCCCTGATTGCGCGATGCCGCGACAACAGCCCTGCCAGGGTGGTGGTGGATGGCGCACAAGCGGCATTGCATATCGGTATCGACGTGCAGGACCTCGACGCAGACTTCTACGCATTTTCCAGCCACAAGATGTTTGGCCCCACGGGGATCGGTGTGCTTTGGGGGCGCGAGCGCCTGCTCGATGCCATGCCGCCCTATCAGGCGGGCGGCGAAATGATCGAGCACGTGACCCTGGAGCGGTCAACGTTCAACGCCCTACCCTACAAATTTGAAGCCGGCACCCCCAACATTGCCGGTATCGTCGGCCTGGGCGCTGCGATCCGATACCTCAATGAGCTACCGCGAGCAGCGCTGCAGCACGCTGAGGATGCCCTCGTGACGCAGACCATCGCGCGCCTGAAGGAGTTCAATGCCATTCGCATCGTCGGCGAACCCAAAGAGCGGCTCGCGGTGGTTTCCTTCCTGGTGGAGGGTAGCCACCCTGCAGACATCGGCACCCTCCTCGACCAGCAGGGCATCGCCGTACGCACTGGACATCACTGCGCCATGCCGCTCATGCAGCGAATGTGTGTGCCTGGTACCGTGCGTGCTTCGTTCAGCCTGTACAATGACGAATCAGACGTCGACCGGTTGATCGACGGCGTACAGAAAGCGCTGACCTTTCTCTAGCAGGGTGCTGAAACAGTACAGGAAGTACTTTTTCAGCACCCTGCTAGAGTATTTGAGCTTCGAGGCATCAATATGACCGTAGAGACATTTCAACCCGAGCAGATATCTGCAACGCCCGCAGCGCGGGTGCACATACTCCAGCAGATCGATAGATCCGCAGCCCGTTATCTGCGTCTGGGTGTCAAGGAGAGCGGCTGTAACGGCTACATGTACACGCTGGACTACATCGACGCACCAGCCGAAGACGACGTCGCTATCGAGCTCGGTGACGGGCTGACGGTCTATGTCGCCCGAGACGAGCTGGTTCTGGTCAGCGGCACGCAGATGGACTACGTCAAAGAGGGACTCAACGCGACGCTGCAGTTCAAGAACGCCAACGCGCAGAGCTACTGCGGCTGCGGCGAGAGCTTCTCCGTCGGCTGACAGACACTATGCAACGCCGCATCGTTCCACTCGCGCGCTCCGTGCACGCCCGCCTCGTACCTACGGGCGATCCCATCGACATTCCTGCCGGTGCCTTCGTCACCCTCACCCAGGACCTGGGCGGCTCCTACACCGTGATACACCAGGGCAACATGGCACGCATCGAGGGTGAGGATGCCGATGCGCTCGGCTTCGAGCCCACGCGCCTGGAGTTCGTGCCGCCCGCGGATGGCCAGGTTGATCAGGCGCAGGTTTGTGAAGCGCTGGCCAGCGTTTACGACCCGGAGATTCCCGTGAACATCGTCGATCTGGGGTTGATCTATGACGTACAGATCGCCGATGACGAGGTGTCTATAGACATGACCTTGACGGCGC
>JAUIED010000196.1 GCA_030428905.1 Gammaproteobacteria bacterium | reverse complement strand
CACTCAATGGTCGAACTATGGCGACGCATTGCTGTTCGATGGACGCAGAGAAAAGGCGCTCGAGGCATATAACAGTGCTCTAGACACGGTTGATCGCAAACTCGTCGTCGAGGGCAAGCCGATTGATGAAGTGGCGCGAGCAGTGTACGAGACCTTTGTGCTTTACCTTCGCGGAGTGCCTCCTGATGACGATGCATTCTTGCGGGTTCGCCAGACGCTTGAGAGTTTTGAGTGGCACAACGACGACATTGAACGTATCGCTTTGTTATCGAGAGCCTGGTACGTGTTGGATGATCCATCGCGAGTGAAGGCTCTGCATGAATCCGCAGACAATGCCTGCCCTGGGTACCTTCAGCTTCCTGATCGACGTCTGTTGGTCAGTCACACCGGCAGTTGATTGCACCCCGAGCGCTTTGAGCATCTGTCAACTGACTACCCGGCGCAATCCCGCCAGCTTTGTTTAGCGCGCGGAGCCAATCCATGTTGTGGATTGGCTCCGATGTACTCCGCTACTTCTTAGATCCGCAGCCAGGCTCACCGCTGGTAATCGGGTGCAAGCAACGGCGGCCATATCAGATCGCTGCAGTGCTCGAATGCGGATCGTGTTGCATGGTCCCGGAGTGCATTTCAGCCTGATGCAGCGGTAGCCGGACTTCGAACCTTGCTCCGACGCGCCCTGGCTTGACCGACACAGAGCCCCCGTGGCGGGACACAATCGTTCTGACGGTTGCCAGACCCAGACCACGGTGACTGCCAAGCGTGCTGAAGAAGGGATCGAAAATACGCGAGACGAGCGCATCAGGCACTCCGGGGCCGTCGTCTTCTACCCACAACAGAATCTGTTGCGGAGCCTTCCCTGCGCCGGTGGTGCAGGTACCTATCTCGATTGCTCCAGTACGGTCAGAGGCGAACGCGGTTGCATTCGACAGCAGGTTGAACACCACCTGCCCCAGCGACTGCAGTTCTCCCCGCACTGGTGGTAAGGATGGCCCCAGCACACAACGAATTCTTGAGGATCTCTGTTCGTGCTCGGAGAGCAGGTGCACGGTGCGTTGCACAACACGGTTTAGATCAACATCGCGCTTCAGTATCGGTCTTCCGCCTGCCACTTCAAGCAGCTGCTTTGATAGGCCACGCAATGCATCTGTAAAAGACTTCACGGTCTCCAGTGCCTGTACGCGCTCCTTCTCGTTGTTAGCATGCAGTGCCAGATCGACCCCGCCGACGACACCTACGAGCAGATTGTTGTAGTCATGGGCAACGCCTGCAGCCATAACCCCGAGGCTCTCGAGCTTTTCGGCCTGCTGCGCACGATGCACCGCTGCTTCGCGCTCGGCGATGGTCTTCTCAAGGGCGTTCTGCATGCTCACCAACGTTTCGACGCTGTTTTTGCGTATGTAGCGCATAACCGCTCCGCCTGCAGCAGCAATGAGGGCAATCACGAGCACGGACAACCCCTTGCCCTGAGGTAGCCACGCCAGACTCACCGCGACAAGCCAGGTTGTCCATATGGCGAATAAAACGAGCAGCAGGCGCCGGTCCAGCACCAGATACATGACGCCTACGATCAATATGCCGAAGTGCAGCGCAGAGTCGAAGCCGCCATTGAGCATATAGATACCTATCACTGAGGACAGATACAGCACCGCGAAGGCTGTTGCGACATTCAGACGAGTCGGAGGCTTCAGGTACCAGGTAATTCCCATGGCGATTAACGTGCAGTGGCCGGCGAGCAGCCAGGGTCTGAAGCCAGGCTCCAGAAACACGATATGAATCAGAGCGCCAGCAGCCGCGATCAAGCCGCAAACTATGGTTCCGATTGGTACCACATTGCGTAGTGAAGCAAGGGCCAGCGCCTCGCCGCCCGCGCTGAGCCCCGAATGCGTACACCACCGCCAGATTCCTTGCAGAACGGATCTGAGTCTGTTGAAAGAGGGATGCATCTGTGGCGGCTGCCTGGATTCACACAATCCACGTAATCCCGGGCAGGATACCGAGAAACGCCCAGGGATAGGAGGGGAGGCGTCCATCTTGCGATATTCGGCCCGCAGCTCCAGGCGTTCGCGGCCAAACAGCATTGCGCGGAAGCTGACGCCAGCCGCCCCTTCAACGTGAAGACGGATCTCAACCAATGCTCCAGCGTCGGATCGTTGCCTGACAGGCAAAACCCTCGCCCTCGTGCAGCTCGAACTGCCCATCCATCGACTGACATCTGCGTCGCAGACCGGTTAACCCGAGCCCTGGTGTCGTGTTGGGAGGTAGTCCCTCGCCGTTATCGCTGTAGCGGAGTACCAGCACATCGCCGTCGAGGCGCAGCGAAAGCTCTGCGGCGCGTGCGTTGGAATGTTTGATCGTGTTGCTCACCAGCTCCCTGATGATCTTGGCCAGGTGATATGAGCACTCTCCTGAGATCTCCAGGTTGGCCGGTATGTCGTGAGATGTCGTGAGGGAAATGTCTGCATCCGAGCAACGCTGCCGGGCTTCGTGAAAGTAGGCAAACAGTATTTCTGCCAGCAGGCCTGCCTGTGCAGTGTGGCCGCCGACGATCTCCCGGATCTCGTGCAGAGCTTCGCGCGCCAGCGCCTGATTGTCGGAGCCTTCCGTTCTGTACACGAGCGTCAGGAGCTTCGCGCCCACATCGTCATGCAGATCCTGAAATATCCTCTCTCGTTCGTGCTGGCGGGCAATCTGTTGCCTTACCTCAGCGGCTGCCGCGCGACGTTGCGCCGTGACGTAGCGACTGGTGATGTAGCTCGCCAGGATGATGAACATCATCGGCGCGCCGAACTGCAGCAGGTAGTAGGGGGTTTTCCAGTGGGGTGAATCGATGGGTACAGCCTGACGGAGGAAATCATTGACACCCAGGGCGCCTACGACCAGCAGGCAGATGCCAACCACAAGCGCATCGGTGTTGCGTGTACGTGCGTAGTGCCAGAAAAGCCATACGCTGAGGTATGCCACCACCATGAGCAGGCCCAGGTGAAACACTCTGACGGTTGCGTTGATGTCTACCAGCGGCGTAAATGCATAGGTGATGGTCGCGATGCATGCGGCAGCGATGAGACATCGCTCGATCCAGGGGCGGTTGGCACCGAGCAGTCGATGGACGAACAGCACCAGGAATACGCCCGTCCACTCCAGATTGGCATGGATCAGCACCCACCACATCTTGGCGGGAACGGGGATGTCCCGAATGAACAGGTTCAGACAATAAATCGACCAACCCAGCGCAGTGAGCGTGAAGTAGAGGTTGCTTGGTTGCCGGTCGAAAAACGCATAGAAGATAGCGCCGAATGCTGCCGTCAGCAGAACCACGGCGAAAAACACCTGGCTGAGCGTCACCTGCACGAAGTGCTGTTGATCATAGAACGGTCGCAGGGCGTCCACATCTCCAAGACGGGCGGCGGCAAGGTGCGCGTATCCCGGATACACACGCAGGTGCACATACACGTAGTTGTTTGCGCTGTGCCAGCCGGAAGTGGGCAGCGGAAAAAACAGGGGCCTGTGCATGTTTCGCGCCACAGGTTCATCAAATCTGCCGCCGGAGCCGATGTATTGCTCGTTGAAATACACACGTACGTTTGTGGAAATTCGTTGCAGGTAGAGGGCCTGCTGCCGGCGGGGTTGCTTGTCAGGCAGGGCGATTCGGTACCAGCCGGTGAGGCCCCGTTCCCAGCGCTGATCCTTGAACCACTGGTCGGGCAGCGTCACCGCCTGCCAGGAAGCGCCGAGTGGCGGAAGATCGCTGGCTTCCATAGTGGTTTCGGCCACGCGTAGCTGCTGCCAGGTGTTTTCCGCAGCGGCCTGGCTGCCGACAAGCAGTAGAATGGTCATGCAGAGCCGCGTCGGGCTCATCGGCTGTCGGGCGTGACCAGCCCATGTCGCGAAGCAGCCAGTGTGGCCTCCGCGCGGTTCGAGATGTTCAACTTGCGGTAGATCGTTTTCACGTAGCCCGAAACGGTGTTCGGTGTGATCTCCAGCAGTTCCGCCGCCTGACGTACAGTGCATCCTTTTGCCAAAAGGGTCAGTACGTCCTGCTCTCTGGCAGTGAGATCCATTGCAGGGTCCGACGGAGGGGCCAGGAAGTGCTTCAGCACACGACGGGCGATGGATGGGGAGAGTGGCGGTTCGCCTTTGAGGATGCCCTGCAACATTCCACACAGCGCCTGTCTGGACTCATCCTTGAGCACGTAGCCCTGGGCGCCCGCCCGCAGGGCCTCGAACAGGTGCCGATCATCCCCGAACACCGTGCTGACGACCTTGTAGGTGTCTGGGTGCGTGGTCTGCAGCTCGCTGATCAGAGACAAGCCGGAGCCGTCCGGCACACCGAGATCGATAACGGCAACGTCCGGCACGCTGGATGAAATGGCGATCCGTGCGGTGGCGAGGTCGTGTGCTGTAGCTACCTGGATGCCAGGAAACGCTTGCCGCAGAGCATGCTCCACCCATTCTCGAGCGTCTGCATGGTCGTCGACGATGAGGCCGGTATCGGGCTGCATAGCCCCTGCAGTCTAGTGAGCGCCGCGGCGGATGACACCCCCTGATCCGGGGGAGGCAAACGCTTTCCTGTGAGCCGACACTGACTTTGACGTCAGAGATGAGGAACCCGTGATGAACCACCCCAATGTTCTAATCGTGCTGTTGTGCGGCGCGCTCACCGCCTGCGGCGGTGGCGGCGGAAGCGGCAGCAGCGCACCGGCTGCTCCTCCGCCGAGCAGCCCGCCGCCGAGTGGAGGCAACGACCAGCAACCGGCGGCGAGCATCGACAGTCTGGTGGCCGATGCTGAAGCTGATGGCAGGATTACCGTGTTCGACCGCAGCGATGACATCGCAGGCGGCGACGTGGACGACAACGGTATCCGTGATGACATCGAAAGCTATATCGACAGCTTCAGCCTGCCCGCTGAACGAGCGGCAGCGGCCAGGCAGGTGGCCCGATCCCTGCAGTCTGCGCTGCTGACGGACATCACCGATGCGGACAGCCTGCGCAGCGCCTCCCTGGCCATGCGCCGTGCCGTCTCCTGCCTCGCACAACAAAGCAGCGAGGCGTTGGAAGTCAATGAGTTGGTGCGTGCGCTTGAAGCCGCCACCGCCAACACACGGCAACGCACGGATAGGTACGTGGCCTACAACGAAGCGTTGTCCGGGGAGGTGCTGCGCCTGCCAGACGTAAACGCCTGTGACGGGTGAGGAGGTTGAGATGAAACACCGACACTGGATACTGGCCGCAGTGCTGATGCTCGTTGGTGCCGAACGCGCAGCGGCTGAAGACATCTGTCAGGCTCGCGAGGGATATGTTATCGGCTACTTCAACGGCGTGGGCAACACCCAGGCGATGGCGCTGGCGGGTATGGCGGGCATCAAGCGTACGATGCTCAACCTGAGCATGGTCACCACCAATGACGACGGCTCTGTGCGTACCTTCCTCGATGCCAACGGCGAAAGTGAACCGGTTGTGTTCGAGGCGTTCTTCAACACCACAGGGTCGGAGAATGGACGTTCCGTGTTCGAGGATCTCGTGGAAGTCTTCGAACAGCGGCGAGTGGAGCTTGGTGAGATTTCCAGCAATCGATGGGATCTGTTCTGGGCGAGTCTCGGCGGGCGCGGCTCGAGATCGTTGTGGGATGTGTTGGCCAATGCGGAGACCGCGGAGTTCGATGCGTTCGAGGAATCACTGATCAGCGAAACGGCGAATGCGATGGTCTCTTCTTTCGGACACATCTTCGAAAACCCGCCCACCGCGCGTGATGCCGGAGTGCAGCAGACGCGCCTGAAATCGCTTGCGCTGGAGGGCAAGAAGCTGCTGCTGATTGCTCACTCCCAGGGCAACCTGTTCGTCAACCCGGCATACGATGCGGTGCTGGAAGTCGACGGGTTCGATGAGTCCAGCGTATCGGTAGTGCACATTGCCCCGGCGTCTCCCACCATCCGCGGGGATTACTCTCTGGCGAGCAGGGATGTGATCATCAATGCGCTGCGGGTGACGGGTTTTTTCACAGTGCAGGACAATAACGTCGATCTTCCGCTGTCGCACCTGCAGGAAGACGCGACCGGTCACTTCCTGGTGGAAACGTACCTGAACATGTTGCTGGATACGGGGCCGCAGGTGGCGGGCATGATCGAGACGGCGTTCAATGGGCTCGTGTCACCAACTACGGATGCAAGCGAGGGCTTCTTCACGGTGACCCTCACCTGGGACGGGAGCGGCGACGTGGACCTCCACTCTTTCGAGCCCGATGGCACCCAGGTGTTCTATTCCAACAGGCAGGGCAGCTCCGGCAGGCTGGATGTAGACAACACACGATCCAACGGGCCGGAGCACTACTTCGCCACCTGCGAATCAGACGACCTGCAGCTTGGAACATACCGTTTCGGGATCAACAACTTTGCGCGCGCCGAAGGGCGCCGAGCCACATTGCAGGTGTCGTCATCCGCCGATGGGGTGTTGTTCACCACCAACCCGGCTGTGGATGTCGGTCCGGCGCAAGGCAGCGCAGGTAACCGCTCGCCGAACATGCTGGTAGATGTGATCGTTGAGGTGGATGACGAAGGTGTCTACCAGGCTTCCGCTCGCCCCAATTGAGGTTGCATGGAGGGTGCCAGGGATGGTGCCCTCCCCTCAGCTATCAGGGATCGCTTGCGCGCGGCTGAGACTCCCTCAGCGCTCGGTGATGGCCCGGTAGTCGATCGGCGCGTGGCGATCCAATGACTTTCCCGCTGCCGGCATCGGATATTTCAGCCCGGTGGCGCAATTGAACAGTACAACCTCGTCGTCTCCGTCAACCAGGTCCTGTTCCAGTGCTTTGCGGTAAGCAGCAAACGTGGCCGCACCTTCCGGGCAGAGCAGCAGGCCATCGTTTTCGGCCACTTCGGCCCGTGCGGTGTCGATGGCGTCGTCAGATACCGCCATGGCAAAACCGCCGCTTTCGCGTACCGCACGCAGAATGAGGAAATCGCCGATGGCCGCCGGCACACGTATACCGGCCGCCACCGTATGGGCGTTCTGCCACAGTTCTGCGTGTTCGCTACCCTGTTCGAAAGCGCGCACGATCGGCGCGCAGCCCTCCGCCTGCACGGCGACCATGCGCGGCCGCTTGGGACCGATCCAACCGATGCGTTCCAGCTCGTCGAACGCCTTCCACATGCCGATGAGCCCGGTGCCGCCGCCGGTTGGATAGAAGATCACATCCGGTACGCGCCAGCCGAGCTGTTCGGCGAGCTCCAACCCCATGGTTTTTTTACCCTCGATACGGTACGGCTCCTTCAGCGTGGACACATCGAACCAGCCTGCGCTCTCTTTGCCTTCGCCAACCAGTCTCCCGCAATCGTTGATCAATCCGTTCACGCGAAACACTCTGGCACCCTGCAGGGCAGTTTCTGCGATGTTCACCTCGGGTGTGTCTGCGGGGCAGAACACGAAGCTC